>NZ_JBEYXZ010000010.1:78202-166118 GCF_040645305.1 Streptomyces sp. NPDC046831
GAGCCCCGGACGCACGGGGCGACGGACGTCCCCGCGGGCGGGGAAGCCGCGGCCGCCGCTCCTGCCCCGGACGAGACCGCCGCGGACGCCGCTGCCCCCAAGGAGCCCACGGCCGCGACCGCCACGACCACCGCCAGCCCCACGGACAGCCACACCTCGTCCACCGAGTCGCCCCCGGCCACCGGCTCCCTCTCGGGCGAAGACACCGGCTCCCGTGTCGGTGGTGGGGAAGCCGGCGCCGGGTCCTCACCGGGCGAGGGCACCGACGCTCCCGGAGGCGGGGACGTCGCCGGGGCCGCGGCAGGCGGGCCGGCCGGGGCACCCGCCCGCACGGCCCTCGCGCGCCGGGCCGGCGCCCTGCGGCTGCCGCCCGTCCGGCGGGCCTGGCGACGATGGCGGGGTGGCCATCCCGTGGCCGCCCGGTACGTCTCGCACGGGGTGACCGTCCTCGCCGTCGCCCTGCTCCTCGCCGCCCTGCTGCTGCCGAACAAGAGCGGGCAGTTCCGTCTCGCGGCGTTCACCCGCCTCCCGGTGGAGGGGCTGCTCCTCGCGGCCGTGCTGACGGCGCTGCCGCGCCGGCCGCGGGTGGCCGCAGCGGTCCTCGGCGGGATGGCGATCGGCGTGCTCACCGTGCTGAACCTGACCGACATCGGCTTCAACGAGTACCTGGGCCGCAGCTTCAACGTCGTCCTGGACTGGCAGTTGCTGGACGACGCCCAGTCGTACGTCGGGGACACGATGGGCCGGACGACGGCCCGGCTCGCCCCCGTCGGTGTCGTCCTCCTCGTGCTCGCGCTGTGCGCGGTGACGGCCCTGGCGGCGGTCCGCCTCGGCACCGTCCTCGGCCGCGACACCGGCCGTTCGACCCGTGTGCTGCTCGTCGCCAGCGTGGTCTGGATGACCTGCGCGGCGCTGGACCTGCGGGTCTCCGGCATACCGGTGGCCTCCGAGCACGCCGTGGCGATGGCCAGGTACCGCGCGGTGGCGGTGCGCACGACGATCCGGGACGAGCGGGCGTTCGCCAAGGAGGTCAAGGCCGACGCCTTCGGCGCGACCCCCGGCAGCCAGCTGGTGCCCGACCTGCGCGGCAAGGACATGATCTTCACGTTCATCGAGAGCTACGGCCGCAGCGCGATCGAGGACCCGGTCATGGCCCCCGGTGTCGACAGGACGCTCGCGACGAGCACCGAGGCCCTGGCGAAGGCGGGCTTCCACGCGAAGAGCGGCTGGCTGACGTCGGCCACCTACGGCGGCAGCAGCTGGCTCGGTCACTCCACCTTCCTGTCGGGCCTGTGGGTCGACAACCAGAACCGCTACCGCACGGTGACCGCGGGCGATCACCTCACGCTGACCAAGGCGTTCCGGAAGACCGGCGCCTGGGACACGGTCGGCATCATGCCGGGCGTGCAGAAGGGCTGGCCGGAGGCGAAGTTCCACGGCCTCGACAAGGTCTACAACGCCTTCCAGATGGGCTACCGGGGCCCGAAGTTCAGCTGGTCGACCATGCCCGACCAGTACGCGCTGGAGGCCTTCCAGCGTCTGGAGCACGGCCGGCAGCGCGACAAGCCGCTGATGTCGGAGATCATCCTGACCTCCAGCCACCAGCCCTGGGCGCCGGTCCCGAAGATGGTCGACTGGGACCGGATCGGGGACGGCTCGGTGTTCAAGGGGATCGAGGCGGCGGGCACCAGGCCGGAGGAGGTGCTGACGAACCCGACCCGTTCGCGGCAGGAGTACGGCAGGTCGATCCAGTACTCGGTGACCGCGCTGACCCAGTGGCTGGAGCGTTACGGGACCGACGACACCGTGCTGGTGTTCCTCGGCGACCACCAGCCCATCGCGCGGGTCAGCGGCGACCACGCCAGCCGGGACGTGCCGTGCGCGATCGTCGCGAAGGACCCGAAGGTGCTGGACCGGATCGCCGGCTGGGGCTGGTCGGACGGGCTGCGGCCCGCCCACGACGCGCCGGTGTGGAAGATGAGCTCCTTCCGCGACCGCTTCCTGACGGCGTACGGCTCGACCCCCCACCCGTCGGGCCGCTGACCGGCCCGGCGCGCCCCCGGACGGCGGCCGGCGTCCCCCGTCGCCCGGGGGACGCCGGCCGAGTGCCGGCGGGGACGGCCGCCGTGGAGCAGGTGCGCCGGCGGGACGGCCGCAGTACCGCTGCGGAGCCCATGCGCCGGCGGAACGGCCGCTGTACCACTGTGGAGCGGGTGCGGCGGCGGGACTCCGGGACGAGCGCAGTGCGATCCGGGGCGAGCGCGGAGGCGCGGCGGGCTCAGCCTCCCGAGGTGTCCAGCTCGGCGTCCTCGCCGATGCCCGCGCAGTCGTAGGGGTCCTTCAGCCAGCCGTCCGGCAGGACCACGCGGTTGTTGCCGGACGTGCGGCCGCGCGGCCCGTCGGCGCCCGCGGCCGGCCAGGGCTGGTCGAGGTCCAGCTCGTCCAGGCCGGACCGCAGCTCGGCCGGCGAGGACGTGATCGCGAGCCGCTTGCGCATCTCGGAGCCGACCGAGAAGCCCTTCAGGTACCAGGCGACGTGCTTGCGGAAGTCCACCACGCCCCGGGACTCGTCGCCGAGCCACTCGCCGAGCAGCCCGGCGTGCCGGACCATCACGTCCGCGACCTCGCGCAGCGACGGCCGGGCGACGTCGGCGTCGCGGCCCTCGAAGGCGGCCACCAGGTCCGCGAACAGCCACGGCCGTCCGAGGCAGCCGCGGCCGACGACCACGCCGTCGCAACCGGTCTCGCGCACCATGCGCACGGCGTCCTGGGCCGACCAGATGTCGCCGTTGCCGAGCACCGGGATCTCCGGCACGTGCTCCTTCAGGCGGGCGATCGCCTCCCAGTCCGCCGTGCCGCCGTAGTGCTGGGCGGCCGTGCGGCCGTGCAGCGCGATCGCCGTCACGCCCTCCTCGACGGCGATCCGGCCGGCGTCGAGGTAGGTGATGTGGTCGTCGTCGATGCCCTTGCGCATCTTCATCGTGACCGGCAGATCGCCGGCCCCGGCGACCGCCTCGCGCAGGATCGCGCGCAGCAGGTTCCGCTTGTACGGCAGCGCGGAGCCGCCGCCCTTGCGGGTGACCTTCGGCACCGGGCAGCCGAAGTTGAGGTCGATGTGGTCGGCGAGGTCCTCCTCCGCGATCATGCGGACGGCCTTGCCGACGGTCGCCGGGTCGACGCCGTACAGCTGGATCGAGCGCGGTTTCTCGGTCGCGTCGAAGTGGATCAGCTGCATGGTCTTCTCGTTGCGCTCGACCAGGGCGCGGGTGGTGATCATCTCGCTGACGAACAGTCCCTTGCCGCCGCTGAACTCCCGGCACAGGGTGCGGAAGGGTGCGTTGGTGATCCCGGCCATCGGTGCGAGCACGACGGGCGGCTGCACCGTGTGGGGGCCGATCTGCAACGGGGACACGGGCGTGGAGGACGGCGTGGACATGGCTCCATTGTCCCGTACGCGCGACCGTGCTCGCCCCGCCTGTGGACAAACCCGGGGCGGTGCTCGCCCCGGCCTGTGGACGAACCCGCGGGACCACCGGGCGACGGCCGGGGCGACATCCCGTGACCGCCCGGACCACCACGGCCACCCGCCAGATCCGCCAGATCATGTATTGGTCATTAGTTAGCCGCACTATCGATGAGCGCTAGCATGGAGGGCATGCCCGAGCTCAGTCACCGCCGGCGTCTGCTGGTGCTCGCGATCTGCTGCATGAGCCTGCTGATCGTGAGCCTCGACAACACCGCCCTGAACGTCGCCCTGCCGTCGATGCAGCACGACCTGCACGCCAGTACGTCCGGTCTGCAGTGGGCGGTCGACGCCTACACGCTGGTGCTGGCCTCGCTGCTGATGCTCTCGGGGTCCACGGCCGACCGGATCGGCCGCAAGCGGGTCTTCATGACAGGCCTGGTGATCTTCACCCTGGGCTCGCTGCTGTGCTCCCTGGCGCCCAGCCTGGAACTGCTGGTGGTCTTCCGCATGGTGCAGGCCGTCGGCGGCTCCATGCTGAACCCGGTCGCCATGTCGATCATCACCAACACCTTCACCGAACCCCGCGAACGCGCCCGCGCGATCGGCGCGTGGGGAGCCGTGGTCGGCATATCGATGGCCGCGGGGCCGCTGGTCGGCGGGCTGCTCGTGGAGGCCGTGGACTGGCGCGCGATCTTCTGGGTCAACCTCCCGGTCGGCCTGGCCGCCCTCCTGCTGACCCTGCGGTTCGTCCCCGAGTCCCGGGCGCCCCGGGCCCGCCGCCCCGACCCGGTCGGCCAGGTGCTGGTGATCGCCCTGTTCGGCTCGCTGACGTACGCGATCATCGAGGCGCCGGACGCCGGCCTGACCACCGTCCTGCCGTTCGCGGCCATCGCTCTGGCCGCCCTGCTCGCCCTCCTGCGGTACGAGCCGCGCCGCGCCGAACCCCTGATCGACCTGCGCTTCTTCCGGTCGGCGCCGTTCAGCGGGGCCACGGTCATCGCGGTCAGCGCGTTCGCGGCGCTGGGCGGATTCCTGTTCCTGTCGACCCTGTACCTGCAGAACGTGCGCGGACTGAGCGCCCTGCACGCGGGTCTGTGGATGCTGCCGATGGCGGTGCCGGCGTTTCTGTTCGCGCCGCTGTCCGGCCGCCTGGTCGGCAGCCGGGGGCCGCGTCTGCCGCTCGTTCTCGCGGGCTGCGCGATGACCCTGAGCGGGGTGCTCTTCGCGGCCTTCGAGGCGGAGACGTCGAACGTCACCCTCTTCATCGGGTACCTGCTGTTCGGTGTCGGCTTCGGCTTCGTCAACGCCCCGATCACGAACACGGCGGTGTCCGGCATGCCGCGCGCCCAGGCCGGCGTGGCCGCCGCCGTCGCCTCGACCAGCCGGCAGCTCGGTCAGACGCTCGGCGTCGCGGTCATCGGCGCGCTGCTCGCCTCCGGCGTGGGCTCGTCGCCGTACCGGGACGCGTTCGTCTCGGCGGCGCGGCCGGGCTGGTGGGTCCTCACGGCGTGCGGCGCCGCGGTGCTGACGCTGGGCGCGGTCACCTCCGGCCGGTGGGCCCGGCGCACCGCCGAGCGGACCGCCGAGCGGCTGGAGGAGAAGGAGGCCCGGCCGACCGCGAACGTCACCGCCGCCTGACGCCCACCGGGCGGGCCGCGCCCCACGACCGGCCGCCTGCACACGACCGGCCTTCCGCCCGCAGCCGACCGGCCGGCCGGCACGGCCCCGCGCACGACCGGCAGCCCTGACCCGGCCGGGCCGCTCCCTGCCCAGGACCGGCCCGCGCCCGGCCGACCCCCGCGCACGGCCGGTGGCCCAGCGGCGCCCTGCCGTCCCCTGCCTCCTGTGCCCGCCCTGCCGTAACCGGCCGACGACCGGCCGGCCCCCGCGCACGACCGGGCCCGTCCCAACACCCCGGGCGCCCCCCCGGCGCGCCCGACCCCCCGGTCCGACGGCCTACGACGGACCGGTCCCGGCGCGGCTCCCGCCGGCCCCGGCCCCCGGTCGGCTCACGGCCGGGCGGCATGGTCGGCTCACGGCCGCCGGTCGGCGCCGGGCCCGTCAGGTCCGCCGCTCCAGCGCGATCGCGTGCAGCTTCTCCAGCCGTGCCCGGGTCTCCTCGTCCGCCGGGACGTACGTCACCATCCGGGGACCCAGTCCGGGGCTCAGCCACAGGTCGGTGTGATCGACCACGAGGCGGCCGACGTGGCGGTTGATGATCTCCTTGCGCTTGGTGCGGTGGGCGACCACCTCGTGCCGGTCCCAGTCCTCGCAGAACGCCGGGGACTCCGTGCGCAGCCGCTTCAGCAGCGTCTTCCACGCGGGTTCGGCGAGGTGGCCGGCCATCGCGGCGCGGAAGCGGGCGGCCATCGTCCGCGTGGCCTCCTCCAGGTGCACGATCGAGGAGCGCCACTCCTCGTGCGTGTACGACAGCAGCAGGCAGTTGCGGTCCCCGGGCGGCACCGCGTCCAGGTCGCACAGCAGCAGGGAGTAGGCGCTGTTGTAGGCGAGGATGTCGTACCGGCTGTTCTGCAGGGCGGCGGGGAACGGCTCGACCTGCTCCAGCAGCGCCCGCAGCGCCGGGGTCACCGACGGGCAGACCGTGGCCGGGGAGGGGTCGGGGGCGCCCGCCAGCTGGAACAGGTGGGCCCGCTCGCTGGGGTCGAGCAGCAGCGTACGGGCGAGGGCGTCGAGCACCTGCCCGGAGACCTGGATGTCCCGGGCCTGTTCGAGCCACGTGTACCAGGTGACGCCGACCGCGGAGAGCTGAGCGACCTCCTCGCGGCGCAGACCCGGCGTGCGCCGCCGGTGCCCGCGGGGCAGGCCCACCTGCTCGGGGGCGATGTGCTCACGGCGGTGGCGCAGGAAGGCGGCGAGTTCGTGCCGCCGGATCTCGGCTTCCGCCGTCCGGGGCGGGGGCGGCGGCGTCGCGGGGACCGGGGTTCGACGGGCCAGGGTCGTCATGTCTCCAGCCTGCCGCCGCCGGCAGCCTGTTTCCAGGTGGTTCCACTACCAGGACAAGGGCTCTCTGGTACCCGTCTCGGCGCGGGCGCAGGCTCGGTGCCGTGACGACCGAAACCACCCCTTCCCCTACCGCCCGCCCCCTGGGCGCCGCCCCGGCCCCAACCGGGGGACCGCCCGCGCTCGGCGGCCCCGGCCTGTTCACGGTGCTGCTGGGCGCGGCACTGCCCCTGGTCGACTTCTTCATCGTCAACGTCGCCCTGCCCACCATCGGCCGGGACCTGCACGCGGGCGCGGCCGTCCTGGAACTCGTCGTCGCCGGCTACGGAGTGGCGTACGCCGTGCTGCTGGTCCTCGGCGGCCGCCTCGGCGACCTATTCGGCCGGCGCCGTCTCTTCCTCGGCGGTATGGCCGCCTTCGGCCTGACGTCGCTGGCGTGCGGGCTCGCGCCGGGCGCCTGGCCGCTGGTCGCGGCACGCGTGGCGCAGGGCGCCTCCGCCGCGGCGATGCTGCCGCAGGTGCTCGCGACGATCCAGGCGGCCACGTCGGGACCGCGCCGGGCGCGGGCGATGGGCCTGTACGGCGCGACCGCGGGCCTGTCCATGGTGGCCGGCCAGATCCTCGGCGGCGTCCTGGTCGCCGCGGACGTCGCGGGCACCGGCTGGCGCTCGGTGTTCCTGGTGAACGTGCCCGTCGTGGTCGCCGGCCTGGTGCTGGGGACGCGGACCGTTCCCGAGACCCGCTCCCCGCGTCCCGAGCCGGTGGACGGCGCCGGCACGGTGCTGCTCGCGGCGTCCCTGCTGGCGCTGCTGGTCCCGCTCACCGAGGGCCGCTCGGCGGGCCGGCCGGTGTGGATGCGGCTGTCGCTGGCCGCGTTCCCGTTCCTGGCGGCCTGGTTCTGGGCGGTGGAGCGGCGGGCGGACCGGCGGGGCCGTACGCCGCTGGTGCCGCCGAGCCTGTTCGCGCTGACCTCGCTGCGGCGCGGGCTGGTGCTGATCGTGCCGTTCTCCGTCGGCTTCAGCGGCTTCATGTTCGTCATCGCCGTGGCGCTGCAGCGCGGCGCCGGTCTCGGCCCGGTCCCGGCGGGTCTGGCGCTGGCGCCCATGGCCGTCGCCTTCTTCGCCGTGTCGCTCGCCGGGCCGCGGCTGGTCGCCCGGTGGGGCACGCGCGTGGTGACGGCGGGCGCGCTGGTGCAGGCGGTGGGCGTGGGGCTGCTGGCGCTGACCGCGTGGCGGGCCTGGCCCGGTCTGGGCGTCGTGGACCTGCTGCCCGGGACCGCGATCGCCGGTGCGGGTCAGGCCCTCCAGCTCCCCGTCCTCTTCCGGATCGTCCTGTCCGAGGTGCCGGCGGCGCGCGGCGGGGTGGGCAGCGGCGTCATGATCACCACCCAGCAGTCGTCGCTGGCGCTGGGCGTGGCGACGCTCGGCACGCTGTTCCTGTCCCTGGTGCCCGGCCTGGGGATGGGGGACGCGCTGGTGGTGACCCTGCTGGTCCAGCTGGCGGGCGTGGCGCTGACCGGGCTGCTGAGCCTGCGGCTGCCGCGCGTGATCGGCTAGGTCCTGGCGTGCGGATCGCCCGGCGCCGCGCAGACAGGCACCGCACCGGCAACCGGACCGCTCCGGACGGCCGGACCCGGCCACCGGCGCGTTCGGGCCGGCCGACGGTCCGGCCGCCGGGCCACCGGCGCGTTCGGGCCGCCCGTCGTGCCTGCACCCGGTCGCACGGGGCGGCCGGGTTTCAGGCCCGCAGCCCGCGCAGCACGAGCTCCACGACCGCGTCGAACTCCGCCTCGGCGTCCGGGCGCTGCCACTCGGCGGCGTGGCACGGGTCGTGGAAGCGGGTCGTGGCGTGGAAGAGGGCACCGGCGGTGGCGGCCGGGTCGGACGCGGCGAAGACGCCGGCGTCGGCGCCCGCCCGCACGATGCCGGTCAGCTGGGTGGTCAGCTCGGCGAGGTGCTCGCTCACCGCCGCGCCGCTCTCCTCGGTCAGCACCGAGTAGGTGGCGAACAGTTCGGGGTCCAGGCCCGCCTTGCGGCGCTTGGCGTGGAACAGCGCCCGGAGCCAGTCCCGCAGCCGTGCCTCCGGGTCGCGGTCCTCGGCGGCGATGCCGGCCAGCGCCTGAGACGTACGGTCCAGCCAGCGCTTGGTCACCGCCTCGCGCAGCGCCGCCTTGGTGCGGAAGTGGCGGTAGACACTGCCGTGGCTGACGCCGAGTGCGCGGGCCACGTCGACCACGGTCGCCTTCGCCGGGCCGTGGCGGCGCAGCACCTCCTCGGTCGCCTCGAGGATGCGCTCGGCGGTCAGGGTCTCGGTGCTCGGTGCCATGCCCTAGACCGTACCCGTGGCCGCCGGCGCCGGGACCGAAAGGTCCGGCGGGGTGCTCGCGGCGGCCGCTGCCGGCCGGCCGGAGGCGCGGACGCGGCACCGGCGCCGGCCGCGGCCGGACGGGCGGGAGCCGGACCGGCGGTCGGCCGAGGTGCGCGGCGATAGGCACCGCACGATCCCCGGCCTCCCCGAACCGGAACCGCCGTTGAGGATGATCATCCGAGTCGTCACCGCGCCACGGCAGGGCGCCTCGCCCGCGGTGCGGAACCGGATGTCGGCACCCGGCGCGCCGCCGCTAACGGCGTTCGCTGTCGAGGTGGGCCATCTGGGCCTGCGGGTAGCGCTCGCCCGCGGCGGCGTCCGCCGGGACCGCCTTCTCGATCGCCGCGAGCTCGGCCTCGTCCAGCGTCACGTCGAGCGCCGCCAGCGACTCCGCGAGCCGCTCCCGGGTGCGCGCCCCGATCAGCGGCACGATGTCCTCGCCCCGGGAGAGGACCCAGGCGATCGCGGTCTGCGCGACCGTGACGCCCTTGGCCTCGGCGATGGTGCGCAGCGCGTCGACGAGGTCGAGGTTGCGCTGGAGGTTGTCGCCCTGGAAGCGCGGCGAGTGGGCCCGGAAGTCGTTCGTGGCGAGCTGTCGGTCCCGGGCGAAGTGGCCGGAGATCAGGCCGCGGGAGAGCACGCCGTACGCGGTGATCGCGATGCCCAGTTCCCGGGTGGTCGGCAGGATCTCGTCCTCGATGCCGCGCGAGATCAGCGAGTACTCGATCTGCAGGTCCGAGATGGGCGCCGTCGCGGCGGCCCGGCGGACGGTGGCGGCGCCGGCCTCGCTCAGGCCGATGTGCCGCACGTGCCCCTTCTCCACCAGTTCGGCGATCGCGCCGACGGTCTCCTCGATCGGCACGTCGGGGTCGACCCGGGCGATGCGGTAGACGTCGATGTGGTCGACGCCGAGGCGCTGGAGCGAGTAGGCGGCGAAGTTCTTCACGGCGGCGGGGCGGCCGTCGTAGCCGTTCCAGTTGCCGTCCGGGTCGCGCAGGGCGCCGAACTTCACGCTGACCAGGGCCTGTTCGCGCCGGGCGGCGGGCGCGGTGCGCAGCGCCTCGCCGATCAGCATCTCGTTGTGGCCCATGGCGTAGAAGTCGCCGGTGTCGAGCAGGGTCACGCCGGCCTCCAGGGCGGCGTGGACGGTGGCGATCGACTCGGCCCGGTCCGCGTCGCCGTACAGCGCGGACATGCCCATGCAGCCGAGGCCGAGGGCGGAGACCTGGGGGCCGGTGGCGCCGAGGGTGCGGGTGTCCATGAGGGCTCCTTCATAGGGGTGCCTGACGGGTACCCACCCTTCCATGACAACTGACAGATTTCAATATCTGTCATTTGTCATCTGTCAGCCCACCCCGCGCACCCGGAACCCGGCACCTGCGCGCGCCCGTCGCGGCGCCCGCTCCCGCCGGTCCGGGCACGAACGCGACCCGGTCGGCCCGCCGCGGCACCCGGCGGACGGGTCCGGAAACGCCGAACGCCGGGCGGGCTGATTCGCTCAGCCCGCCCGGCGTTTCACCGACGGTGCCGCCCGGCCGGAGCCGGGGCCGGGAGCGCCGGCCTCGTGGACGGCGCTCCCCGGAGAGGACCTAGCAGCCGACCAGACGGGAGGCCAGGTAGCCCTCGATCTGGTCCAGCGACACGCGCTCCTGCTTCATCGAGTCACGCTCGCGGACGGTGACCGCGTTGTCCTCGAGCGTGTCGAAGTCGACGGTCACGCAGTACGGCGTGCCGATCTCGTCCTGGCGGCGGTAGCGGCGGCCGATGGCGCCGGCGTCGTCGAACTCGATGTTCCAGTGCTGGCGCAGCGCCTGGGCGAGGCCCTTGGCCTTCGGCGACAGCTCCGGGTTGCGGGACAGCGGGAGCACCGCGACCTTCACCGGGGCGAGGCGGTGGTCCAGGCGCAGCACGGTGCGCTTCTCCATCTTGCCCTTGGCGTTGGGCGCCTCGTCCTCGACGTAGGCGTCGAGCAGGAAGGCGAGCATCGCCCGGCCGACACCGGCCGCGGGCTCGATGACGTACGGCGTCCAGCGCTCGCCGGCCTCCTGGTCGAAGTAGGACAGGTCCTGGCCGGAGGCCTTGGCGTGGGCGCCGAGGTCGTAGTCGGTGCGGTTGGCGACACCCTCGAGCTCGCCCCACTCGCTGCCGCCGAAGTTGAAGCGGTACTCGATGTCGGCGGTGCGCTTGGAGTAGTGGGAGAGCTTCTCCTTCGGGTGCTCGTACCAGCGCATGTTCTCCTCACGCAGGCCCAGGCCGGTGTACCAGTTCCAGCGCTGCTCCATCCAGTACTCCTGCCACTTCTCGTCCTCGCCCGGCTTGACGAAGAACTCCATCTCCATCTGCTCGAACTCGCGGGTGCGGAAGATGAAGTTGCCGGGCGTGATCTCGTTGCGGAAGGACTTGCCCATCTGGGCGATGCCGAACGGGGGCTTGCGGCGCGAGGTGGTCTGCACCTGGGCGAAGTTGGTGAAGATGCCCTGGGCGGTCTCGGGGCGCAGGTAGGCGACGGAGCCGGAGTCCTGCGTCGGGCCGAGGTGGGTGGAGAGCAGGCCCGAGAACTGCTTGGGCTCGGTGAACTGGCCCTTGTTGCCGCAGTTGGGGCAGTTGACGTCGGCGAGGCCGTGCTCCGGGAGGCGGCCGTGCTTGGCCTCGTAGGCCTCCTCGAGGTGGTCGGCACGGAACCGCTTGTGGCAGGCGGTGCACTCGGTGAGCGGGTCCGTGAAGGTGGCGACGTGGCCGGAGGCGACCCAGACCTCGGGGGCCAGGATCACGGACGAGTCGATACCGACCACGTCCTCGCGCGACGTCACCATGTAGCGCCACCACTGGCGCTTGAGGTTCTCCTTGAGCTCGACACCCAGGGGGCCGTAGTCCCAGGCGGCACGCTGGCCGCCGTAGATCTCACTGCAGGGGAATACGAAGCCACGGCGCTTGCTCAGGCTGACGATGGTGTCGATCTTGTCGGCGGCCACGGTGCTCTCTTCATTACGACGACGGGCGAGGAAGCGAGACGCTTCAGAGCGAATGCTTCAGGGTACCGGCGGGGGCTCCCTCTCAATCAAATCGGTGCCGGTTAAGAGCCTCTTCGCCGCCGGTCGCGGGCCCCTGACCCCAGCTTGTTGACAACGGTTTCCATCTTCGCTGAAAATGACTGTCATGAACGTACGACGACGCCTCATGCCCGGGGCCGCGGTGGCGGTGGCCGCCGCCCTCGGACTCGGAGCCCTGTCCGCCTGCTCGGCCGGCCGGCCGGCGGACGGTGCGGGCGGCAGCGGCAGGTTCGACGTCGTCGCGTCGTTCTATCCGATGGCCTTCCTCGCCGAGCGGATCGGCGGGAGCCACGTCCACGTCACCAGTCTCACCGAACCCGGCCAGGAGCCGCACGACCTGGAGATGAGCGTCCAGCGGACGATCGAGCTGGAGAAGGCCGACGCGGTCCTCTACCTCAAGGGCCTGCAGCCCTCCGTCGACGACGCCGTCGCCCAGTCCGGGGTGCGGACGAAGATCGACGCCACCACCCTGACCTCGCTGGAGAAGCACGGCAACGAGGTCGGCGGCCACGCCGCCGAGCACGACGCCCACGACGGCGAGGAGACGCACGAGGACCCCGGCGGCCACCGGCACGAGGAGTCCGGCGCCGCGGACCCGCACCTCTGGCTCGACCCGGTGCGCTACGCCGAGGTCGCCCGGGGCGTCGGCGCGGCCTTCGAGAAGGCCGACCCACGGCACGCGGCCGACTACCGCAGGAACACCGCCGCGCTGACCGGGGAACTGGGCGCCCTGGACGACCGGTTCGAGACGGGTCTGGAGAACACGAGGACCAGGGTCTTCATCACCACCCACGCCGCCTTCGGCTACCTCGCCGAGCGCTACGGGCTGACCGAGGAGGCCGTCAACGGCCTGGACCCCGAGTCCGAGCCCAGCGCGGCGCGCGTGAAGGACCTGCAGGAGATCGCGAAGGCCGACGGTGTGACGACCGTCTTCTACGAGACGCTCGTCAGCGACCGGACCGCGCGGACCATCGCCGGCGACGCGCACCTGCGCACCGACGTCCTCGACCCGGTCGAGGGCATCACCGACCGATCCCGCGGCAGCGACTACTTCCAGGTCATGGAGGCCAACCTCCGGGCGCTGCGGAAGGCCCTGGGAGCCAAGTGACCGACACGCGAGTGACCGACACGGAGGACGCCATGGGCGAGCCCGTCATATCCCTGCGCGGCGTACGGGCCGAACTCGGCTCACGCCCCGTCCTGCGCGGCATCGACCTGGCCGTGCACCGCGGCGAGGTGGTCGCGCTGCTCGGCGCGAACGGCTCGGGCAAGTCGACGGCCGTGCGCAGCGTCATCGGCCAGGTGCCGGTCAGCGCCGGCGAGATCGAGCTGTTCGGCACCCCGCGGCGCCGCTTCCGCGACTGGGCGCGCGTGGGATACGTCCCGCAGCGCACGACCGCCGCCGCCGGGGTGCCGGCGACGGTGACCGAGATCGTCTCCTCGGGCCGCCTGTCACGCACCCGTTTCGGCCTCTTCCGCAAGGCCGACCGCGAGGCCGTGCGGCACGCGCTGGAACTGGTCGGGATGGCGGACCGGGCCAAGGACGCGGCGAACGCCCTCTCCGGCGGCCAGCAGCAGCGGGTGCTGATCGCCCGCGCGCTCGCCGCCCGGCCCGACCTGCTGATCATGGACGAGCCGATGGCGGGCGTCGACCTCGCCAGCCAGGAGGTGCTGGCGGGAACCCTGCGCGAGCAGGTGGCGGCCGGGACGACCGTGCTGCTGGTGCTGCACGAGCTGGGCCCCCTGGAGCCGCTGATCGACCGGGCCGTGGTCCTGCGCGACGGCTGCGTGGTGCACGACGGTCCGCCGCCGAAGGCCGTGGGCCAGCACGCCCTGCCCGGTCACGACCACGTCCACCCGCACGACGCCACGGGCGCCGCGCCGATCCGCACGGGACTGCTGAGCTGATGGAGTACCTGGACTATCCCTTCATGCAGCGGGCGTTGCTGGCCGCCGTCCTGGTCGGCATCACCGCGCCCGCCGTCGGCATCTACCTCGTGCAGCGCCGCCAGGCCCTGATGGGCGACGGCATCGGCCACGTGGCGATGACGGGCGTCGGCCTCGGCTTCCTGCTGTCCACCTCCCCGGTGTGGATGGCGACGGCCGTGTCCGTCCTCGGCTCGGTGCTCATGGAGCTGATCCGCTGGTACGGCAGGACGCGCGGCGACATAGCCCTGGCGATGCTCTTCTACGGCGGCATGGCCGGCGGCGTCATGTTCACCAACCTCGCGCCGGGCGGCTCGAACGCCAACCTGACGTCGTACCTCTTCGGGTCGCTGTCGACCGTGTCGGCGTCCGACGTGACGGCCATCTGCCTGCTGGCGGCCTTCGTCGTCCTGATCACCCTGGGGCTGCGCCGCCAGCTGTTCGCGGTCAGCCAGGACGAGGAGTTCGCCCGGGTGACGGGCCTGCCGGTGCGCGCCCTGAACCTGCTCACCGCCGTCACGGCCGCGGTGACCGTCACCGTCGCCATGCGCGTCGTCGGTCTGCTGCTGGTCAGCGCGCTGATGGTGGTCCCGGTGGCGGCCGCGCAGCAGCTGACGCGCAGCTTCGCGGCCACCTTCGCGATCGCCGTGGCCATCGGCGTGACCGTGACGATCGGCGGCACGATCACGTCGTACTACCAGTACGTGCCGCCCGGCGCGACGATCGTGCTGCTGACCATCGCGGCGTTCATCGCGCTCACCGCGCTGGCCACGCCGCTGGCCCGGCGGCGCGCCCGGGCGCTCGCCGCGGCACGGCCCGACGCCGACCCCACGGAGTGCGCGATTCCGGCCACGCGGGGGGCCGATGGGGACGTCGGCGTCTGACCGCGTGCGGTCCGGACTGGCACAATGGCCCGGCAGGCGCGAACGCTGAGGAGGCATCCGGTGACGACCGCAGGACCGCCCGTGAAGGGCCGCGCCACCCGGCAGCGTGCCGCTGTCGCGGCGGCCCTCGACGAGGTCGACGAGTTCCGCAGCGCGCAGGAACTCCACGACATGCTGAAGCACAAGGGCGACTCGGTCGGTCTCACCACCGTCTACCGCACCCTGCAGTCGCTCGCCGAGGCCGGCGAGGTCGACGTCCTGCGCACCTCCGAGGGCGAGTCGGTCTACCGCCGGTGCTCCACGGGCGAGCACCACCACCACCTGGTGTGCCGTGTGTGCGGCCGGGCGGTCGAGGTCGGAGGCCCGGCCGTGGAGAAGTGGGCGGAGGCCATCGCCGCCGAGCACGGCTACGTCAACGTGGCCCACACGGTGGAGATCTTCGGCACGTGCGCGGAGTGCGCGGCGGTCAAGGACTGAGGGCGGCCGCGAAGCTCGGCGGGCCCGCGCGGGCCCGCCCGGCCGGCGGCTCGGGCCGGGCACCGGCCGCGGCGGCCTCGTCCGGCGGGCCGTCCGGGCGGAGGCGCCGGCTGTAGCCGCATGGGCCGCCGGCGGCGGCTTCCCGTGCCAGGTTTCAGGGGGCGGCGTCGTGTCGGCGGGCGAGGACGGCCGGCGTGCCACGGACCGGCACACGCACCCGGACCCGGGGGCCGTCCGCGTGCGACGCGGACGGCCCCCGGGCCCGGGTTTCCTTCTTCCGGCAGTGGTCCCCGCGCACCCCGTGCGGTGAGCGGAGCGGATCTCCCGCAAGGTGCCGCCGCCCACGCGGACCGGTACCCCGTCCCCTGCCCGGCCCCTTCCGGCCGGAAGGGGGGTGGCTCCTCGTCAGCCGGTGCCCGACTGCTGCCGGGCCTCCTGGGCGACCTGCCGGCCCGACTCACGGGCCTGTTCGCCCACCTGGCCGCTCTGGCGGCGCGCCTCCTCCTGGGTGGTGCCGGCAGCCCCCGCGGCGGTGTCCTTGACCTCCTCGGCCGCCTGCTGCGCGACCTCCTTCACGCCCTCCTTCAGGTTCTGCGCGGACTCGACGGCGGCCTGCTTCACCGGCTCCAGCGCCTCGCCGCCGCGGTCCATCAGGCCGGCGGCCGCGTCCTGCTCGGCCCGGGTCGCCGGCAGCAGCGAGGACGCCAGGACTCCGATGCCGAACGCGACCAGGCCCGCGGCCAGCGGGCTGCCCTGGGTCTGACGCACTGCCTGCTCGGGAGCCTGCCTGACCATCTCACCCACCTGTCCCGCCGCGTCGCGCGCGGCGCCGGCCGCCTGCCCGACACCTTCCTGCACCGAGCCGGCCGTCGACTGCGCCCCGCCGGCGACCCCGTGGGCGGTCTGCGCGGCGGAGCCCATGAGCCGATCCCGGACGCCCGAGACCGCGCCACGCACCTGTTCGGTGCGGCGGCGCACCATCTGCCGCGGGCTGGCCTGGTAGGCGAGCTGGTCCACGTCCGCGGTCAGCTGCTCCCGCGTGGCTTCGATGTCAGCCCTTATCCGGTCGGGTGACGTGCCCATTCCGCGTTCTCCTTCATCGTCTCGACGGTCTGCTCGGGCTTGGGGGACACGGCGCGCATCCGGGCGCGGCCCCGCTGGTACAGCACGGCCGCGACCACGGCCCACACGGCGGTGACGATCAGGGCCGCCCATCCGCCGTCCATCACGTTGGCCAGGCCCAGTACGGCGGCCAGCGACAGGAAGAGGAGGGTCATGTGGCCGGCGACTCCGGCGCCGCCGTACATGCCGGCCGCCTTGCCCGCCTTGGTCGCCTCCTGGCCGATCTCGGCCTTGGCCAGCTCCACCTCCTGGCGGAACAGCGTCTGGAGGTCCTTGGTCACACGGGACAGCAGCTCACCCACCGACCTGTCCGCACCATGGGGATCCGCCGGGCCCGGCGGGGGAATGGCGGACACCTCACACCTCCGGGAACGGGCGGGTCGCCGGGCCGGCCGGCGGCGGGGAGACGGGCGGCGGCACCTGCGGCGGCGCGGCGGGCGGCGGGGGCGTCTGCACCTGCGGCGGCGCGGCGGGCGGCGGGGGCGTCGGAGGCGTCGGCAGCGCGGGCGGCTGCAGCTCGTACACCGCGCCGGACGCGGGAGCCGACGTGGCCGCCTCGTCCAGTGCCTGCGGCCGCGAGGGGCGCGAGGCCGTCTGGGACTGGCCCGCCTTGCCCGCCGCCTTCGCCAGGCGCCCAGCCGCCAGCCCCGCCAGCAGCGCGCCGCCCAGGAACGCGCCGGGGCGCCGCCGGGCGAAGCCCCGCAGATCGGAGACCATGCCCTCCACGCCCTGCTTCTCCAGGTAGTCCGCGGCCCGGTGGCCGCTCTCGGCCACCTGGGTGGCGAGACTGCGGGCGGGCGAGTCGCTCTGGGCGTTCTCCGCCAGACCGGCGACGTCGTCCGACCACTGGCGCAGCGCTCCTGCCGCCCTCCTGGTCTGGCCCTCCACCTCGCTCATCGCGCGGCCGCGCACCTCGTCGAGGACCGTGCCGGCCTGCTGCCGGACCTCACCGGCCACCGCCCTGGCCTGTTCCGCGGCGGTCTGTGCCACCTGCCCCGCGGCCTGCTTGGCCTGGCCGGCCGTAGCCGACGCCTGCTCCTTGGCCGTCTCGCCGGTGTGCTGCAACCTGCCTCCACCGCTGTGCAGGGGCTCACTCATCAGCCACTCCCTCGGCATCGAAAGTCCTGCCGAACGGGCGTGCGCCACCGGGTCTTTCCGACATACCGGGGATCACCGCAGGTAACTCACGGACCGTTCGTTTCTCCACGAGTGGCTGCTCCGGCGACATTTACACCTGAAGGAGCGAAAAAAAATTGCGTGCTCATGCCACCGCCCTTTCGGGGTAGACGGCGATGTCACGCTGATGGCGATCGGGCGCGCCCGGAACACCGGCGCCCCGCGAACGGCCCGCCCCCGGGGCACCGGTGACGGTCCTTCGGTGCCCCGGGCCGGCGGTCCGGGCTATTCCTGCCTGCCCTCCATGGCCAGCAGCTCCTCGTTCGGAACCGCCCCGCCGAAGCGGCGGTCGCGCGAGGCGAACTCGAGGCAGGCGCGCCACAGGTCGCGCCGGTCGAAGTCCGGCCACAGCACGTCCTGGAAGACCATCTCGGCGTACGCGCTCTGCCAGAGCAGGTAGTTGGACGTGCGCTGCTCGCCGCTCGGACGCAGGAACAGGTCCACGTCCGGCATGTCCGGGTAGTACAGGTACTTCTGAATGGTCTTCTCGGTCACCTTCGACGGGTCCAGCCGGCCCGCCCGCACGTCCTCCGCGAGGGCCTTCGCCGCGTCGGCGAGCTCGGCCCGGCCGCCGTAGTTCATGCAGAAGTACAGCGTCAGCCGGTCGTTGTCCTTCGTCTGTTCCTGGGCGATCTGGAGCTCCTTGGCCACCGACTTCCACAGCCTGGGCATGCGGCCCACCCAGCGCACGCGGATGCCGAGCTCGTCGAGCCGGTCACGGGTCTTGCGGATGAAGTCGCGGTTGAAGTTCATCAGGAAGCGCACCTCGTCGGGCGAGCGCTTCCAGTTCTCGGTGGAGAAGGCGTACAGCGAGATGTTCCCGACGCCGATCTCGACCGCGCCCTGCAGCACGTCCAGCACGCGCTCGGCGCCGACCTTGTGCCCCTCGGTGCGGGGCAGGCCGCGCTCCTTGGCCCAGCGGCCGTTGCCGTCCATGACGATCGCCACGTGCTCCGGGACCAGCTCGCTGGGCAGCTTCGGCGGGCGGGCGCCGGACGGGTGCGGCTCCGGCGTCCTGTACTCGCGGCGCTGGCGCCCCAGGAACCCGCGTACGGCCATGTGCTTCTCGTCTCCTCGAGTCGTGGATGTGCTGGTCGGGGGTGGTACTTGTGGTCGGTCGTGGATCTGCCCGCATCGTGGGCCCCGCCCGGGTCGCGGCTCGTGTCGTGGCGCTACTTCTCGACGTACCGCAGGGAGCGCAGCCCGCGCTCCAGGTGCCAGTGCAGGTAGGCGGACACCAGCCCGCTCCCCTCCCGGACGTAGCGGGACTCGCACGCGTCCGCCGTCTCCCAGTCTCCCGTGAGCAGCGCGCCGAGCAGCGTGAGGGCCTGCGGCGAGGGTACGACGCTGCCGGGGACCCGGCAGTCGACGCAGACCGAACCGCCGGACGCGACCGAGAAGAAGCGGTTCGGTCCGGGCATGCCGCACCGGGCGCAGTCGCCGAAGCTCGGGGCGTAGCCGTTGACGGCCAGCGACCGCAGCAGGAAGGCGTCGAGCACGAGGTGCGGGGCGTGCTCGCCGCGGGCGAGGGTGCGCAACGCGCCGACGAGCAGCAGGTACTGCTGGACGGCCGGCTCGCCCTCGTGGTCGGTGAACCGCTCGGCGGTCTCCAGCATGGCGGTGCCGGCGGTGTAGCGGGCGTAGTCGGTGACGATCCCGCCGCCGTACGCGGCGATCGTCTCGCTCTGCGTGCACAGCGGCAGCCCGCGCCCCACCAGCTCGCTGCCCCGCGCGAAGAACTGCACGTCGACGTGCGAGAACGGCTCCAGGCGTGCCCCGAACTTCGACTTGGTCCGGCGCACCCCGCGGGCCACGGCCCGTACGCGTCCGTGACCGCGGGTGAGCAACGTGATGATCCGGTCCGCCTCGCCCAGCTTCTGGGTGCGCAGCACGATGCCGTCGTCGCGGAACAGACTCATGCGGTCCATTCTCGCCTACCGCCGGGGCGTCCGGGCCGGGCGGGCCGTCACCCCTCCGTCAGGGCACCTCGCCGCGGCTGCGGGCGTTGGCGTACGCGGTTGCCGCGCGCAGCCGCTCCCCCTGGGTCGCCCCCCGCACGGCGTCCGGCTCCACGTCCCACTCCCGGCCCCCGCCGTGGGGCCTGAGCTGCACGTACGGTCCCTCGTGGCCCATCACCACGCCCACCCTCCCTGTGCGGACGTCGACGGCGTACGAGCCGATCGGCGGTCTCATGCCGCCTCCACGGCCCGCTGGGGACACCGGACGGCCGCGAGCCGGGCGGCGGCGCGGCCGCCGCTTCCCGCGACCGGGACGGGCGTCCCGCGCGCGGGGCCCGCCGCGGCCGGCCGGGGCGACGGCGAACGGGGTCCGGCGTCCTCGCGCGCCGGCCGTAACTGCCTCACTGCGTCCTCCGCCTCTCCGGCGCGGTGCGCCGGGTGTCGTCCCCGGGTGTTACCTCTACCGCAGCCACGTGCTCCCCTCGCTCTCCCGGGTTGTACCCTCGCGCCGCCGCGGTGACGCAGCGCATCCGCTCCCGGCAGGTGTCGTGCGCCGCAACGGGGCGGCGAGGAAAGGGCGTTGGGCCGCTGCCGGCGGCCCCGGCGGCCGGCGCGGGACCTCTTCGGCGCGGCGCGGGGGCGCCGCGGGAGAACACCGGATTCACCCGGGTGGAGCCGCGGGGCGGGCTCTTTCGGCCACAGGCGGCCGCACCGCCCGGGGGAGGCGGGGCCCGTGTCGTACGGCAGGGGTCCACCGGGCGGCGGTGGAAACGCCGGGGGTTCCCGGCCGCGGCCGCGCACGGACGCCGCTACGGTGGTCACCGTCCCGTGGAGGAGGACCGGCCGACCGCGCCCTCGTACGCCAGAGCGACCCCAGGGAGCCCTCATGACCTTCCCCGCCCCGCTGACCGGTGTCGTCCCGCCCGTCTGCACGCCCCTCACGCCGGACGGCGAGGTGGACGTCCCCTCGCTCCTCAGGCTGGTCGACCACCTGGTGGAGGGCGGGGTCCACGGGCTGTTCCTGCTCGGCTCGACCTCCGAGGCCGCCTTCCTGACGGACCGGCAGCGCCGGCGGGTCGTGGAGGCCGTCGCCGGCCATGTCGCCGGGCAGCTGCCGGTCCTGGCCGGGGCGATCGACATGACGACGCCCCGCGTCCTCGACCACGTCGCGTCCGTGACGGCGGCGGGCGCGCAGGCGGTCGTCGTCACCGCGCCCTTCTACACCCGCACCCACCCGGCGGAGATCGCCCGCCACTACCGCCGGGTCGCCGCCGGGAGCCCGGTCCCCGTCCTCGCCTACGACATCCCGCTCGCCGTGCACGCGAAACTCCCCGCCGAGCTGGTGCTGGAGCTCGCCGCCGACGGCGTGCTGGCCGGGCTGAAGGACTCCAGCGGCGACCTCGGCGGCTTCCGGGACCTCGTCACGGGCACCCGGCTGCGCCCCGAGACCACCGGCTTCAGCCTGCTCACCGGCTCCGAACTGATCGTCGACTCGGCGCTCGCGCTCGGCGCCGACGGGGCGGTGCCCGGCCTCGCCAACGTCGACCCGCACGGCTACGTCCGCCTCTACCGCTGCGGCCGGGCGGGCGACTGGGACGGCGCCCGGGCCGAGCAGGAGCGGCTGTGCGCCCTGTTCGGCATGGTGCGCGCCGGCGACCCGGGCCGGATGGGCGGCGGCTCCTCCGCGCTGGGGGCGTTCAAGGCGGCGCTGCACCTGCGGGGGGTCATCGACTGCCCGGCCACGGCGGAGCCGCAGGTGCCGCTGTCGCCGGAGGAGACCGAACGGGTGGGCAAGTTCCTGGCCGGGGCCGGGCTGCTCTGAGCCCTGCCGTTCGGATCCTCCGGCGTCGCGGGAGCCGGCAGAGAGGCACCGCACCTCACCCGGCCCCGGTCCCCGGTCCGGCCGGGACGGCTCCGGCTCCGGCTCCGGCTCCGGCTGGCGGCGCCCTCCCCCCGGCGGCCGGGTGCTGAAGGCCCACGCTGCCCTGCCCGTGCCTCCCGGTGACGCCGTCCGCCACGCGACGTCCGCACGGCGGGCCACGTCCGGCACCGATCGGCGTATCCGCACCGCCATGAACCTGCCGCAGCCGCTGAAACTGCTCGCCGTCTCCTCAGCCCTCTACGTGCTCTCCGTGCTCTTCTTCCGGTACGGGCGCAGCGAGATGGCGTGGACCCACGCCTTCCTCGTCGCCCTGGCCGCGGTGCCCGCCATGCTGCTGCTGAGCTGGGTCAGGGACCACTGGAACGACCGGGCCCGCGAGACCGGCAGGCGGTGGCGGGAGCGGCGCCACAGCTGACCGGCCGGTACGGGCCTCCGGTGGGCGCCCCGACGGCCGGTACGGTCCTCCGGGCGGCGCCCCGCGGCACCTGTGCGCATCCCGCCCTTCCCCGGACGGCGGGCCGACCGCCCGCCCGGGGACCCCTGCCTCGGGGCGTCAGGACGGCGTGCGGGCCGCCGCCAGCAGGCGCGAGACGTCGTCCGCGCAGATCGTCAGGGCCGCGCCGACGGTGGCGAGGGCGTCCCGCTCGGCGGGGGTGTACGGCCCGTCGGCCAGCGCGATACGGGCCGCCTGCAGAAGGATCGACTCGCGGCCGGCGGGGGCGAGGTGCGGGGCGAGCGGGTCGAGGGCCTCATGGAGCTCTATGGCCAGGCCCGCGCCGCACGGCTGCTCGTAGAAGCGTCCCGTGTCCGCCGCCAGTGCCTCGACGAGGGCGGCCAGCTGCTCCTCGGTGCACCCGTCGAAGCCGGCCGCGCGGACCGCGGCCGCGGCGGTCTCCAGGGACGTGCGCGAGCAGGTGCCGCCGGCCGCGAGCACGGCCAGCGCGACGGTGTGCACGGCGTCGCGCAGCATCGCGGCGAAGCGGGTGGTGGTGGGGTGGTCGAGGACGTCGGTGCCGAAGTGCCCCTCGCACGAGGCGCAGGCGACGACCGGCGCGGTCGCCCCGCGGGGCAGCAGCGGCACCCCGAGGACGGTGAAGCGCCGGCGGCCGGTCAGGCGCTGGTAGTTGCGGTCGCCGCCGCAGCCGGGGCAGAAGAACTCGCCGTCGGCGACGGCCGTCCACGCGGTCCGGGTGCCCAGCACGCGCGCACCCCGGGCAGCACGGCCGTTTCGTCCCCGTCCAGGCAGCACGTCGCACCTCCGTAACTCCCCCGTGGCGTCAGCGGCACGGGAGGCACCTGCCCGCAGGCGTCATCGCCGTACTGGCGTGATGTTAGCCACATCGCGGGCCGGAGTCAGCACCCCGGACGAGACCTGATCGTGACCTTCACGGGCCACTGGCCGGTATGCGACCGGGTCCCGCCCCCCGTCGGACGGCGGACGGGACCCGAAATGCCCGGTGGGAGTGGTCAGCGAGCGGCGCGGTTGACGGCCGAGACGACCGCCTTCAGGGACGCACGTGTCGTGTTCGCGTCGATGCCGATGCCCCACAGCACCTTGTCGTCGATGGCGCACTCGATGTACGAGGCGGCCTGCGCGGAGGCGCCCTCGCTCATCGTGTGCTCCTGGTAGTCCAGCAGGCGTACGTCGACGCCTACGGACTGCAGGGCGTCGAAGAAGGCCGAGATCGGACCGTTGCCGGAGCCGGTCAGGACGGTGTCCTCGCCGTCCACCGTGGCCTCGACGGTGAGCGTGTCCACGCCGTCGGTGTCGGTCGTCGACTGGCCGGTCCTGACCTGGATGCGGCCCCAGGGGTTCTCCGGGTTCGGCAGGTACTCGTCCTGGAAGATCGCCCAGATGTCCTTGGGCGTGACCTCGCCGCCGTCGGCGTCCGTCTTCGTCTGAATGATCTTCGAGAACTCGATCTGCATCCGGCGCGGCAGGTCCAGCTTGTGCTCGTTCTTCAGGACGTAGGCGACACCGCCCTTGCCGGACTGCGAGTTGACGCGGATGACCGCCTCGTAGGAGCGGCCGACGTCCTTGGGGTCGATCGGCAGGTACGGGACGGCCCACTCGATGTCGTCGACCGTGACGCCCCTGGCCTTCGCGTCGGCCTCCATGGCGTCGAAGCCCTTCTTGATGGCGTCCTGGTGGGAGCCGGAGAAGGAGGTGTAGACCAGGTCGCCCACGTACGGGTGGCGCGGGTGGACCTCCATCTGGTTGCAGTACTCCCACGTACGGCGGATCTCGTCGATGTCGGAGAAGTCGATCTGCGGGTCGACGCCCTGCGAGAACAGGTTCATGCCCAGGGTGACCAGGTCGACGTTGCCGGTGCGCTCGCCCTGGCCGAACAGGCAGCCCTCGACGCGGTCGGCGCCGGCCATCACGGCCAGCTCGGCCGCGGCCACGGCGGTGCCGCGGTCGTTGTGCGGGTGGGTGGACAGGCAGACGAACTCGCGCCGCGACAGGTTGCGGTGCATCCACTCGAAGCGGTCCGCGTGCGTGGACGGCGCCGAACGCTCCACCGTGGCCGGCAGGTTGAGGATGATCTCGCGGTCCGGACCGGGCTGCCAGACGTCCATGACCGCCTCGCAGACCTCCAGCGCGAAGTCCAGCTCGGTGTCGGTGAAGATCTCGGGGCTGTACTGGTAGCCGAACTCCGTCTCGCCGGCCGGGCCGAGCAGCTTCTCGGCGTACTCCATCACCAGCCGGGTGCCGTCGACGGCGATCTGCTTGACGTCGCCCCTGGAGCCGCGGAAGACCACCCGGCGGAAGACGGGCGCCGTGGCGTTGTACAGGTGGACGGTGGCGCGCCGGGCGCCCTTGAGCGACTCGACGGTCCGCTCGATCAGGTCCTCGCGGGCCTGGGTCAGCACGGAGATCGTCACGTCGTCCGGGATCGCGCCCTCCTCCTCGATGATGGAGCGCACGAAGTCGTAGTCCGTCTGGCCGGAGGCCGGGAAGCCGACCTCGATCTCCTTGTAGCCCAGCTTGACCAGCAGGTCGAACATGGCGCGCTTGCGGGCCGGGGACATCGGGTCGATCAGGGCCTGGTTGCCGTCGCGCAGGTCGGTGGAGAGCCAGCGGGGGGCGGCGGTGATCCGCTTGTCCGGCCAGGTGCGGTCGGGGATGTCGACCTGCTCGTACTGGCCGTACTTGTGGATCGGCAGAGAACTGGGCTGCTGACGGTTGACCATAGTGGCGTGGGCTCCTCGAAGACTTCCGCGGGTGGCGCGGTCCGGAAGGACGGCCGACGGCGCAACGCCGAACTCCGCGGGGAGGGGGTCGGCCTCGACTACAGGCCCTCGCCGCGGCAGCTAAGAAGAAGCAGCCCGAAACTCATGATGCCCCGCAGCCTAGCCGAGCCGCGCCCGGTCGCGCGGGGCCGTCCAGCATGCGGAACCGGCGGGACGAAGCGGAGCGACAGCCACCCCTTCGCCGGCCGGCCGTCCTTCACAGCGAGTGACACCTTTACCACTCGGCCCTGAACCAATGACCCACTTGCCCTTATATTTCCCTCATCGTGGTTGCGAGTAGTGACTTTGCCGCCACGGAGTGCGAAGGTGCCGGGCATGACGACCAACGGGGGCTTCGAGCCCGTCTTCTGCACCATCGTGCCGCCCCACGTCCTCGACCGGCTCGCCCGGCAGGAGGACCCCGCGCTCGCCGGTCCCGCGCGCCGCACCCTGGAACACGACGCCTACGAGCGCACCCACCGCCGCCTGACCACGGTCATCGGCGCCCCGAGCGTGGCCCCGCCGGCGGGCGCGGAGGCCGGCAGACCGCACCGGACCATCCACGACCTCAGGCACCACATGGAGCTGCCCGGCCGGAAGGTCAGGGGCGAGGGCGACGGGGAGACCGGGGACGCCACCGTCAACCGCGCCTACGACGGCCTCGGCGCCACCTTCGAGCTGTACCTGACGGCGTTCGAGCGGGACTCGATCGACGGCGGCGGCCTGCCGCTGACTGCCAGCGTCCACTACGGCGAGCAGTACAACAACGCCTTCTGGAACGGCGAGCAGATGGTGTTCGGCGACGGTGACGGCGAGATCTTCCTCGACTTCACCCTGCCGATCGACGTCATCGGCCACGAGCTGACCCACGGCGTCACCCAGTACACGGCGAACCTGACCTACTTCGGCCAGCCCGGTGCCCTCAACGAGTCGCTCTCCGACGTCTTCGGCTCGCTGATCAAGCAGTACGCGCTCGGTCAGACCGCCGCGGAGGCCGACTGGCTGATCGGCGCGGGCCTGCTCGCCCCGCGCGTCACCGGCGCGGGGCTGCGCTCGATGAAGGCGCCGGGCACCGCCTACGACGACGACGTCCTCGGCAAGGACCCGCAGCCGGCCACGATGGACGACTTCGTCCGCACCGGCCGCGACAACGGCGGGGTCCACATCAACTCCGGCATCCCCAACCACGCCTTCTACCTGGCCGCCACCGCCCTCGGCGGCAACGCCTGGGAGCGGGCCGGTCAGATCTGGTACGACGTGCTGACGGGCGGCCGGCTGAAGCACGACGCGCTCTTCGCGGACTTCGCCACCCTCACGGTCCAGGCGGCCCGCGAGCGCTTCGGCGACGGCGAGGAACTGGACGCCGTGAACAAGGCCTGGGAGCAGGTCGGGGTGCGCACGCTGTAGTTCCGTACTAGAAGTGACCCATGCGTATTGAGGTGAGGCGCACGGGCGGATTCGCGGGCATCGAACGGCACGCCGAGGTGGACACCTCGGGGCTGCCCGACGCCCCCGAGTGGCAGGCCCTGGCCGAGAAGGTGCTGGCCACCGGCCAGGGCACGCCGCCCGCCGGCGTCCCGGACGGCTTCAGCTACGAGATCACCGTGAACGGCAGGACGGTGTACGCGGCGGACCCGCGGCTGACGCCGGAGCAGCGGCAGCTGGTCACGAAGGTGCTGAAGGAGGGCGCCTGAGCCCTGCCCCCGGCCCCGCCGCCCCCTGGCCGTCCGGCATTCCTTCGGGAGAACAACTGCCTTTCGCCGCAGGGACGTTGACGCGCACGACCGACGGTACGGATGATCCGCGCATGGCGACGAACCCGATACCCCAGTTCCCGCCCGGCTTCCTGTGGGGCGTGTCGACGTCGGCCCATCAGATCGAGGGGGCGGCCGACAAGCGGACGCCCTCCGTCTGGGACGCGTTCACGGCCGAGCCGGGACGGGTGCGGGACGGCTCGACCGCCGCGGTGGCCTGCGACCACTACCACCGCCACCGCGAGGACGTGGCGCTCCTGGCCGGCCTCGGCGTGGACGCCTACCGCTTCTCGGTCTCCTGGCCCCGCGTGGACTCCCCCGGCGGCCTGGACTTCTACGACCGGCTGGTGGACGACCTGTGCGCGGCGGGCGTACGGCCCGTGCCGACGCTGTTCCACTGGGACCTGCCCGCGCGGCTGGACTGGCTGGACCGGGACACGGCCGCACGCTTCGCCGCGTACGTGTCGGTGGTGGCCGACCGGCTCGGCGACCGCGTCTCCCGCTGGATCACCCTCAACGAACCCGCCGAGCACACCCTGCTGGGCCACGCGCTGGGCGTGCACGCGCCCGGCAGGCGGCTGCTGTTCGACGCGCTGCCGGCCGCCCACCACCAGCTGCTCGCCCACGGGCTGGCGGTGCGGGCGCTGCGCGCGGCCGGGGCCGCGGACATCGGGATCGCCAACTCGCACGGGCCGACCTGGCCGGCGTCGGACGAGGCGGCCGACCGGGAGGCGGCGGAGTTCTACGACGTCCTGCTGAACCGCCTGTTCGCGGACCCCCTGCTGCTGGGCCGCTACCCGGACGGCGTCGGCGAGCTGATGCCGGGGACCGCGGAGCGGGTCGCGTCCGACCTGGAGGTCATCGCGGAACCGGTCGACTGGTACGGCGTCAACTACTACGCGCCCGCGCGGGTGGGTGCCCCGCAGGAGGCCGCGACCGACGCCGGCGGCGTGCACCTGCCCTCCGGACTGCCCTTCTCCCTGCGGCCGGTCGAGGGCCGCCCGCTGACCGACTCCGGCTGGCCGGTGGTGCCGGAGGGCCTGACGGAACTGCTCACGGGCCTGAGCGACCACTACGGCGACCGGCTCCCCCCGGTGATCGTCACCGAGAACGGCTGCTCGTACGAGGGACTCGACGACCAGCACCGCATCGCCTACCTCGACGGCCACATCCGGGCGCTGCACCGGGCGATGGAGGCGGGCGTCGACGTGCGCGGCTACTTCGTGTGGTCGCTGCTGGACAACTTCGAGTGGGCGGAGGGGTACACGCGCCGCTTCGGCCTGGTGCACGTGGACTTCGCGGACCCCGCGAGACTGACCCGGACCCCGAAGGCGTCGTACGGCTGGTTCCGGGACGTCCTGCGGGCGCAGCGCGCC
This sequence comes from Streptomyces sp. NPDC046831, assembly GCF_040645305.1. Taxonomy (NCBI): domain Bacteria; kingdom Bacillati; phylum Actinomycetota; class Actinomycetes; order Kitasatosporales; family Streptomycetaceae; genus Streptomyces; species Streptomyces sp. NPDC046831. The sequence continues at coordinate 105,836 of NZ_JBEYXZ010000010.1, forward strand.
TGACGGCGCCGCCCGGCACAGGTGCGGCGCGTGCCGCCCCGCGCACGTACGCCCGGGCAGCCGCGGGACGAGGCCGCGGCCCGCCCGGGAGGCGGGCCGGGGAACCTCAGAAGCCGAGCCGCCGCAGCTGCTTGGGGTCCCGCTGCCAGTCCTTGGCGACCTTGACGTGCAGGTCGAGGAAGACCGGCGTCCCCAGCAGCGCCTCGATCTGCTTGCGGGACTTGATCCCGACCTCCTTCAGCCGCTTGCCCTTGGGGCCGATGACGATCCCCTTCTGGCTCGGCCGTTCGATGAAGACGTTGGCGTGGATGTCCAGCAGCGGCTTGTCCGCCGGCCGGTCCTCCCGCGGCAGCATCTCCTCCACCACCACCGCGATCGAGTGCGGCAGCTCGTCCCGGACGCCCTCCAGCGCCGCCTCACGGATCAGCTCGGCGACCATGACCTGCTCGGGCTCGTCCGTGAGGTCGCCCTCCGGGTAGAGCGCCGGGCCCTCGGGCAGCAGCGGGATCAGCAGGTCCGCCAGCAGGTCCACCTGCCGGCCCGCGGTGGCGGACACCGGCACGATCTCGGCCCAGGTGATGCCCAGCTCCTCGCCCAGCCGGTCGATCGCGATCAGCTGCTCGGCGAGCGCCTTGGAGTCCACCAGGTCGGTCTTGGTGACGACGGCGACCTTCGGCGTCTTCCTGATCCCCGCCAGCTCCTTGGCGATGAAGCGGTCGCCGGGGCCGAGCTTCTGGTCGGCCGGCAGGCAGAAGCCGATCACGTCGACCTCCGCCCACGTCGTCCGCACGACGTCGTTGAGCCGCTCCCCGAGCAGCGTGCGCGGCTTGTGCAGCCCCGGCGTGTCCACCAGGATCAGCTGCGCCTCCTCGCGGTGCACGATGCCCCGCACCGTGTGCCGCGTGGTCTGGGGGCGGTTGGAGGTGATCGCCACCTTCTGCCCGACCAGAGCGTTCGTGAGGGTGGACTTGCCCGCGTTGGGGCGGCCCACGAAACACGCGAAGCCGGCCCGGTGGGCAGCCTCGGCCGGCTGCTCGGATGACTGGGTACGAACGCTCATGCCGCCCATTGTCCCTGATCCGGAAAGCCCCGCCGCACCACCGGCCGCACCGATCCCACCGGGCCGCCGCGGCGTGGCCCCGGCAGGCCCCCGCCGACACGGAAAGTCACCGCCTCCTTCCCCGGCGTGGTGTCCGCGCGAGCCGCCCCTCGGCCTGACGGCGCGCGGAGGGACCGCCTACGATCACGGAGTGCTGGGCCGGGCGCGCCGAACGGCTCGCCGCCCACCGTCTCCTCCGCCCGGAAGGCCGGCACCCAGGCATGAAGCTCATCACCGCGGTGGTCAAGCCGCACCGCCTCGACGAGGTCAGGACCGCGCTGCGGGAGCTCGGCGTCCGGGGTCTGACGGTGACCGAGGCGAGCGGCTGCGGCCGCCAGGGCGGCCACACGGAGGTCTACCGCGGCGCCGAGTACCGGGTCGACCTCGTGCCCAAGGTCCGCATCGAGGTCGTCGTCGAGGACGCCGACGCGGAAGCCGTCGTCGACGCGGTCGTCGGGGCCGCGCGGACGGGGAGGATCGGCGACGGCAAGGTGTGGACCGTGCCCGTCGACACGGTCGTCCGCGTCCGCACGGGCGAGCGCGGACCGGACGCCCTGTAGGGACCGGCCCGGCGCGGGCGGGACCCGGCCCGTGCGGGCACCGTTCCGGGGGCCGCCCGGCAGCCCCGGTCCGTCGTCCCCGTGCGCGCGCTACTGCCCGGACCCCGCCGGGACGGTCAGCCGGACGGCGCCGTCGGGGCCGGCCAGCAGCACCGGCGTCTCCGGTCCGCCGAGGTCGCCCACGGCCGCGCGGTCCTCGGGCGCGACGCCCTCGGCCTCGCTGACGACCGCCGCCGCCTCCAGCGACGTCGCCCCGGACGCCACCGCCATCGCCACCGCCGTCTGCAGGGCGCTCAGCCGGAGCGACGGGAGATGCACCGATCCGGCGGCGTACGTACGGCCGGTCTCGTCCCGCACGGCCGCGCCCTCCGGCACGCCGTTGCGGGCCCGCACCGAGCGGGCCAGGGTGACGATCTTGCGGTCCTCGGCGGTGAGCGCGTTGCTGTCGGTCATGTCCCGAGCATACGGAGGCCCGCCCCACGCGCACCGCCACGGGTCGGTCGCCCCGCACGCGACCCCCCGGGGCCGGCGGCACGGACCCTCGGGCCGCGACGGGACGGGACCGTCCGGGGAGGCCGCCGCCCCCGGGCGGCTCATCGGGACCGGCGCGGGCGGCCGTCCCTCACGGCCGGTCGAGACGGAGGCGCTCGGCACGGGGCAGCTTCGCCACCACCAGGTCGTAGGAGTCCTCGACCAGCTCCCGGACCAGGCGGTCGGGGAGGGTGCCGTCGGCCGTGACGGTGTTCCAGTGGCGCTTGTTCATGTGCCAGCCCGGGACGATCAGGCCCGCGTACTCGGCGCGCAGCCGGACCGCGTCCTCCGGGTCGCACTTGAGGTTGACCCTCAGCGGGCGGGTGCCGAGGTTCGTCAGGGCGAACAGCCTGCCCCCCACCTTGAAGACGGACGTCTCCGCGTCGAAGGGGAAGTCCTCCACCGCCGCGTCGAAGGACAGGCAGAGCGCGCGCAGCTCCTCCGGGCTCATGCCCGCTGCCCGCCCCCGGCCCCGCCCGGCCGCCTCATTCCGCCTTCTCCTCCTCGTCCCCGGCCGGGCCGGCCGCGGCCACCGGCTCCACCAGGACCGTCACGATCTTGTTCCGCCGGCCGGCCGCCGCCTCCGCCGTCAGCCGCAGCTTCCGGCTGTCGGGGAGCTCCACCGAGGACGACGCCCCGGCGATCGGCACCCGGCCCAGGGCCTTGGCCAGCAGGCCGCCGACGGTCTCCACGTCCTCGTCGTCGTACTCCTCCAGGCCGTACAGCTCGCCGAGGTCGGTGATGTCGAGGCGGGCCGTCACCCGGTACCGGTCGCCGCCGAGGTCCTCCACCGGCGGCAGCTCGCGGTCGTACTCGTCGGTGATCTCGCCGACGATCTCCTCGACGATGTCCTCGATGGTGACGATGCCGGCCGTGCCGCCGTACTCGTCGATGACGACGGCGACGTGGTTGCGCTCCTTCTGCATCTCGCGCAGCAGGTCGCCGGCGTTCTTGGTGTCGGGCACGAAGACGGCCGGGCGCATCGCGGTGGACACCAGCTCGCTCTCGGCGTCCCGGCTGATGTGCGTCTTGCGGGCGAGGTCCTTCAGGTACACGATCCCGACGATGTCGTCCTCGCTCTCCCCGGTGACCGGGATGCGCGAGAAACCGGAGCGCAGGGCGAGGGTGAGGGCCTGGCGGATCGTCTTGTAGCGCTCGATCACCACCAGGTCGGTGCGCGGGACCATGACCTCGCGGACGAGGGTGTCGCCGAGCTCGAACACCGAGTGCACCATCCGGCGCTCCTCGTCCTCGATCAGCGACTCCTGCTCGGCGAGGTCGACCAGCGCGCGCAGTTCCGCCTCGGAGGCGAACGGACCGCGGCGGAAGCCCTTGCCGGGCGTGAGCGCGTTGCCGATGAGGATCAGCAGCGACGGGACCGGCCCCATGATCCGGGCGAGCGGCAGCAGCACGTACGCCGCCGCCGTGGCCGTGTTCAGCGGGTGCTGGCGCCCGATGGTGCGCGGGGAGACCCCGACGGCGACGTACGACACCAGGACCATGACGGCGATGGCGACGGCGAGGGCCTCGCCCGTGCTGGGGAACTCCCGCAGGCAGGCGTACGTGACCAGCGCCGCCGCGGCCATCTCACAGGTGACGCGGACCAGCAGCGCCACGTTGAGGTAGCGCGTCGGGTCCGCGGCGACCTGGGCGAGCCCGGCGCTGCCGCGGCGGCCGGACTTGACGGCCTCCTCGGCGCGGAAGCTGGAGACGCGGGCCAGGCCCGCCTCCGCGCAGGCGGCGAGCCAGGCGACGACCACCAGGGCGATCGCGCCGACGACGATCTGGGGGCTCATGACACGGTGGGAGCCGGGGACGGGCCGGTCAGGCCCCTCTCCGCGCGCCAGCCGTCCACGATGGCGGCCTGCAGGCCGAACATCTCGGCCTTCTCGTCCGGTTCCTCGTGGTCGTAGCCGAGCAGGTGCAGCACACCGTGGACGGTGAGCAGCTGGAGCTCCTCGTCCATGGTGTGCCCCGTGGGTGCCTCGGCGCCCTGCCTCGCGGCGACCTCGGGGCAGAGCACGATGTCGCCGAGGAGGCCCTGCGGGGGCTCGTCGTCGTCCTTCGACGGCGGACGCAGCTCGTCCATCGGGAAGGACATGACGTCCGTCGGCCCCGGCAGGTCCATCCACTGGATGTGCAGCTGCTCCATGGCGTCGGCGTCCACGACGATCACCGAGAGCTCGGAGAGCGGGTGGATGCGCATCCGCGCGAGTGCGTAGCGGGCGATGTCGAGGATCGCCTGCTCGTCGACCTCGGTTCCGGACTCGTTGTTGACGTCGATCGACATGGTCGTGCTGGTCTACTTCCCCTTGTGCCCGTGTGCGGCGGCCCTGCCGTGGGCGCCGCCCTTGGGGGCGCCGTCCTGCGTGCCGTGCCTGCTGTCGTACTGCTCGTAGGCGTCGACAATACGGCCCACCAGCTTGTGCCGTACGACGTCCCGCGAGGACAGCCGGGAGAAGTGGACGTCCTCGACGCCCTCCAGGATCTCCTGGACCTGGCGCAGACCGGACTTGGTGCCGGTGGGCAGGTCCACCTGGGTCACGTCACCCGTGATGACGATCTTCGAGTCGAAGCCGAGCCGGGTGAGGAACATCTTCATCTGCTCGGGGCTCGTGTTCTGGGCCTCGTCCAGGATGATGAAGGCGTCGTTGAGCGTCCGGCCGCGCATGTACGCCAGCGGGGCGACCTCGATCGTGCCCGCGGCCATCAGCCGGGGGATCGAGTCGGGGTCGATCATGTCGTGCAGCGCGTCGTAGAGCGGGCGCAGGTAGGGGTCGATCTTCTCGTAGAGGGTGCCCGGGAGGAAGCCCAGGCGCTCGCCCGCCTCCACCGCCGGACGGGTGAGGATGATGCGGTTGACCTGCTTGGACTGCAGGGCCTGCACCGCCTTGGCCATGGCGAGGTAGGTCTTGCCGGTGCCCGCCGGGCCGATGCCGAAGACGACGGTGTGCCTGTCGATGGCGTCGACGTACCGCTTCTGGTTGAGCGTCTTGGGGCGGATGGTCCGGCCGCGCGAGGACAGGATGTTCTGCGTCAGGACCTCGGCCGGGGTCTCCAGGCCGTCGTGCTCTCCGCTCTCGCTCGCCTTGAGCATGGCGATCGAGCGTTCCACTGCGTCCTCCGTCATCGGCTGTCCGGTGCGGAGCACCAGCATCATCTCGTCGAACACGCGCTGGATCAGGGCGACGTCCGCCGGCGCGCCCACCGCGCTGATCTCGTTGCCCCGGACATGGATGTCGGCCCCCGGGAAGGCCCTCTCGATGACACGCAGCAGGGAGTCGCCGGACCCCAGGACGGTCACCATGGGGTGCTGGGCGGGGACGGTGAACTGTGCTCTCGCCTGTCCCTGCGCGGGGGTGCTGGTCATGGGTGTCTGAGTCATGGGCCGGCGCTTAAGGCCTGCGGTTCCTCCTCGTCACGGCCGCGTAGCTGAGGGCGGCCTCGCGGTTCCCAGGGTACGCCCAGGGGGCTGACGGGGCCGAAGGAGTTTTCGGGGCCGGGATGGCCCGGCCGCCGCCCTCCGGGTGGTCCTGCCGGGGGCCGGCGGCGCCCGGACACCGGTTCCGGCCCGGCCGGACGTCCCCCGGACCGCGGCCCCGTCCCCGGAACTGGTGGATGCCCCCGAACGGGCGGTTCATGCCGTGCGGGGTGCTCCGTCCGGGCGCCGGGCCGGGACGGCGCCCCGGGTGCGGGAGGAGGCCCGCGGACACCGCGCCGGCGTCATCCCTCCCGCAGGGCGCGCAGCGCCTTGTCGGCGCCCGGGGCGCCGCTCCTGACGAAGACCGGCGTGACGCCCAGCGGGGTGGCGTAGCCGGTGAGGGTCCTCGGGCCGCGGACCACCGTGCCGCGGTGCACGTCGTGCCACCTGCCCGCGGGCAGGTGGACCGTGCGGGCCGTGCGGTCGGCGAGCTGCGGGGCCGCCAGGACCGCCGGGCCGAGCATCCACTCGTCGGCGACCGTGTAGGCCGCCGTGTCCCGCGGGAAGTCGAAGAACAGCGGCCGCATGACGGGGTCGCCGGTCCTGAGCGTCCGTTGGACCTGGTCCCAGATGTAGGGGGCGAGCCGTTCGTGGCGGGCGGCGGCCGCGCGGTAGAGGTCGGCGGTCTCCTGGTCGTAGGTGACCTTCCGGCCGGTCGTCACGTCGACGGTGTCGACGGGTGACGTGGAGGAGTACATCAGCGGCTGGAGGGCGGCCGACTGCGCCCAGCGCACCAGCACCTGCTTGGTGGGCGCGGGCTGGGTGCTCGAGCCGCCGATCATGTCGGTGGTCACGAACGGGTAGCCGATCGTGGACAGGGCGAGGTTCTGGGTGACGGAGGCGCGCAGCGAGTCCCAGCCGGTGCCCTTGTCCACCTGGCGGGTGACGAACCCGGCCCGGTGCGCGGCGGCGTCCCAGTGGACGCGGATGCCGACGCCCTGCAGGTCGAACTCGTCGGCGAGTTCGGCGCCGAGCCGCTGGTAGTCGGTGGGCCGGTAGCCCTCGTGCGGGGCGCACTTGTCGTCGAAGAAGCGGGTGTCGAACTTCAGGCCGTCGATGCCGTAGTCGCCCATCAGGGTCCGCAGCCGGCCGGTGTACCAGGCCCGGGCGTCCGGGTCGGCGAGGTCGACGATGCCGGCCGTGCCGTTCCACCAGGTGACGGTGCAGGGCCTGCCGGTGCCGGCCGCGTCCTGGAGCAGGTAGCCGTGGTCCGCGGCGTACTGGTAGGAGTCGGAGGTCAGGTTGATCCACAGGGTCACCCACAGCCCGAAGTCGAAGCCGAGGCCGTGGATCGTGCGGGACATCGCGCGGGGGTCCGGGTACGCCGCCGCGTCGAAGGTCATGTTCCCGTAGTCGGACTCCCACTTGTCGTCGAGCTGGAGCGTGTGCCCGGTCAGGCCGGCCGCGTGCAGGTCCCGCGCGTAGTCGACCAGCCCGGCCTGGTCGACGCGGGTGTAGAACTGCGCCCAGGAGTTCCAGACGGGTCGCGCGTACTGCTCGTACGTGGCGTCGCTCCGGGCCGGCTTCCCCATGATGCCGACGTAGTCGCGGTAGACCTCCAGCGGCGCGGACTCCACGAAGACGGTCGCCCGGTACGGGTCGGCGGAGCGGACGTCGAAGCGGCCGAGGCCGTCTCCGCCCTCGTTGAGGGCCACGTCCATGAGCTGCCCGGTGTCGACGCGCAGTCCGGCCGCGCTCGCCGTGAACCAGAACGGGTCGATCATGTGGTACGACGCCGGGCCGAAGGCCGGGTGCGTGACCTCTCCGCTGTCCAGCGGCCAGGGCTGGTCGGTGTACGGGCCGCCCTTGGGCGTCTGGGCCTCGCCGTGTCCGTACCAGTGCCCGGCGGAGGCGAGGTCGTAGGCGAGCCCGAGCCGGTCGGGGGTGGCCCCCTCGACCTGCCAGTCGAGCTGGTAGCGGTCGGCGGACGGGGTGACCCGGGCCCGCACGGTGGCGCCGGCGGCGGTCGTGTCGGCGGTCAGCGCGAGGACGCCGTCCTTCCAGGACCAGCCGGTGACCCGGGTGGCGTGCTGCCAGGCGCCGTCCGCCCGGAAGCGCAGGGCGCCGGTGCCGCCGCCCGCGGTGGCCAGGACGCCGGCCCCCGAACGGCTGGTGGTCAGCCGCAGTTGAGCGGTCGTCACGTCCACGGCATAGCCCGGGGCGCCGGCGCTCGGCGGGACCGTCAGGGTGAGGCCGTCGGCGGAGGCGGTGACCCGGGGAGCCCGGACGGCGGCGGGCGCGGCTGCGGCCGCCTGCACCGGTGCGGTGAGGACGGCGGGCAGGGCGAGGGTCGGCAAGTAGGCGGCGAGCAGCGCTGTGAGGCCGCGTGTTCGTCTGCGCACGACGCATTTCCTTCGACGGAGGGATCCTGAGGGTCCTGCGGGATGCGATGCGGGGCGTGCCGGTCCGTGCCTGGCGGTACCTGTCGGCGCTTGTCCGTGCCTGGCGGTACCTGTCCGTGCCTGCCGACGGCGGCCGGGGCGGGCGGGGGCCGGGCCGTCGGGCGTCGATGCAAGAACGTGCTTGATTCCGTACGTGCTTGATTCCGTCGATGCTTGAGCAGGAAACGTCACGTGTCCATGGGCGCGGTCGGGTCCCGGACACGCGTTCGGGGACGCGTCCCGGGCGGCGGGCAGGGATGGTGGGGCGGACGGGGACCGGATCCGGCTACGGGTCGCCCGGGCCGGTCGGGCCGGTCGGGCCGGTCGGACCGACCCGGTCAGGGCTGGTCCGGTCGAGCCGGTCGGACCGGTCGGACCCACCCGGTTGGCCGAGCCGGTCAGGGCTGGTCCGGTCGGTCGGGCCGGTAGCCGGGGCCCGGTCGGTCAGGCCGGTATGAGGAGGCGCACCGGTACGGCGGTGGCGGCCGGACGGGACGCGGGCGTACGGGCGCACGCACCCGGCGAGCGCGGCAGGACGACCGGCTGCCCCGGCCCCGGCGAGCGCTCCGTGTCCCGCGCGTACGGCGGGCGGGCCGGGCCCGGGGACGCGGCCCCGTGGCGCCGGCTCACGACGACCTGCGGGGGAAGCCGATGGTCGGCACGGCCCGCCGCCGCGGCCACGCCTCGGCGCACCCGTCGGGGAGCAGCTCCTGAAGGAACGCGTACCGCCGCAGGGCCGCCGGGTCCTGGCCCGGCACGGACTGCACCCTGCGCCACCACGCGGCGACTTCGGACCAGCCGGGGGCCGACAGGGAACCGCCGAACTCCTGGACGGACAGCGCGGCGGTGAGACCCGCGAAGGCGAGCCGGTCGGCCAGCGGCCAGCCGGCCAGGGTGCCGGTGACGAAGCCGGCGACGAAGACGTCCCCCGCCCCCGTGGGGTCCAGGGCCTCCACCGCGATCGCCGGGACCTCGGCGGACTCCCCCGTGCGCCGGTCGACGGCGTAGGCGCCCTCCGCGCCGAGGGTGACCACGGCCACGGGCACGTACTCCGTGAGGGCGTGCGCGGCGGCCCGCGGACAGCCGGCGCCCGTGTAGCGCATCGCCTCCTCGGCGTTGGGCAGGAACGCCTCGCAGTGCTCCAGGTCGGCGAGGCCCGCCAGGTCCCACACCCCCGTTTCGTCCCAGCCGACGTCCGCGAAGACGCGGGTGCCCTCGCGGGCGGCCTCCGCGATCCAGGGGGCGCGCTTGCCCGGCGTCAGCGAGGCGACGGCGGCCCGCGCGCGGGGCGGGCGGTCGGGCACGGGCTCGTCCGGGGGCGGCTCGTGACCGTGGGAGACCATCGTGCGCTCGCCCTCGTAGGCCATGGAGACGGTGACCGGCGAGTGCCAGCCGGGCACGACCCGCGAAGGGGACAGGTCGATGCCCTCGCCCTGCTCCAGCGCGTCCCAGCAGTACTCGCCGTAGTGGTCGTCGCCGAAGGGCGCCGCCAGCGACGTGCGCAGGCCGAGGCGGGCCAGCGCGGTCGCCATGTTCGCCACGCCGCCGGGACTGGACCCCATGCCCCGCGCCCAGGACTCGGTCCCGCGCACGGGGGCGGTGTCGAGTCCGGTGAAGATGATGTCGAGGAAGACGGGGCCCGTGAGATAGACGTCCCAGGGCGGGTCGTCCGGCGTGCGCACGGCCGCCAGGGGGTCGACCTGGGCGTGGCCGTGCGGTGTTCCGACGATGTACTCCTGGTACTGCGGTCCCTCTCCGGTGGACGCGTTGGACGCGGTCACGGTGTGCTCCCTGACGTGGTGCGGTCCGGCCAGTGTGCACCACACCGCCGGGCCGGGGCCCCGTTCGGTCCCGGGACCGGGGGCCTGTGTCGGCGGACCCGCCCCCGCCGCCCCCCGCGCGGCGCGCCGGCCGGGTCCTGCCAGCGGGGCACCGAGGGGGTCACCCGGGCCGGGTCGGCGACCCGCAGGGCGGCGGCGTCGTCCCGGTCCCTGTACGAGCCGTCGTCCTCGACCCACCTGCGGTGCAGCGCCGCCAGCCGGTCGCGGTCCAGCTCGACGCCGAGGCCGGGGGCGTCCGGCACGGCGACCCTGCCGCCGTCGAAGGCGAGGCGCTGGGTGAGCGCGTCCTCGGACTGCCCAGATCGACGAACGGACCCCGTCAACGGGCGTCCGCCGGAACAGCGGCCGTCGGCCGGGACGGCGCGGACGCGCGGCGGAAAACGGAAGGACGGAGCGGGCGTGCGGCGGAAAACGGAAGGACGGAGCGGGCGAAGGGGGCGGACCGGAAGGGGCGGTCGGGAAGGGGCGGTTCGCGTGCCGGCTCCGCCGGGACGTGACGGGCGAAGCGCTCGCTCTTACCCCTCGACACGGTCGGCAAACAGAACGTGCTGGAGATCACATTTCCCCGGTGCGTTCGCCCAGGTAGCTGCTTGATACAAATGGCTTGCGCGTTCCTGTCAGTCGACGGTCGGCGCCCCTTCCCCCTCATTTTCCAAGCCGCTCCTTTCGCACGCCCTGGGAACGCCCGTGTCCGCCCCCCGCACCATCCTCTGGCCCCTCGTCGCCCTCTTCACCGCCGGGTACCTCGCGTCCTACCTGCTGCCGACGACCGTCGGACGGCTCGACGGAGCACTGCCCCTGTCCGCCACGCAGGCCGGGGCCGTCGGCAGCGCGCTGCTGCTGAGTTCCGCCTCCGCCGGTTTCCTGCTGGCCTCCCGGGTCGAGCGGATCGGGGCCCGCACCCTCGCCCGCGCCGGACTCGCGCTCGCCGTCCTCGGGTACGGCGGGGCCGCGCTCACCGGCACCGTGCCACTGGTGATCGCCGGGCTGGTCGTCGGCGGGTTCGGTTCCGGTACGGCCACCACGGTCGCCGCCACCGGGATCGCCGCGCAGCCGGACCCGCACCGCGTCTCCACGCTCGGTCTGCTGAGCGTCTCCGGGCTGGCGGGCGTCGTGTACCTGGCGGTGCCGCACCTCGGCGCGGGCCACGGGCTGCCACCCGCCGCGATCGCGCTCACCGCGCTCGCCGTCTGGCCGCTCACCGGCCGGCTGCCCGCGCGGAAGGCCGCGCCGGCCCACGCCATCGGCACCGGCCGGCCCGCGGCCGCTCCCGCCGGCACCGCGCGGCTGCTGCCGCACCGGCGCTCCGGGATCCTCCTCGCCGCCGCCATGCTGTGCTGGTCCCTCGCCCAGAACTCCCTGTGGGGCGTCAGCGGCCGCATCGGCCTCGACCAGGCGCACCTCTCCGAGGTGACCGTCGGTCAGGTCTTCGCGGCGGCGCTCGGCGCCGGGCTGCTCGGCGTGGTCGGCGCCGGCGCGCTCGGCCCACGGCTCGGGCGGGCCCTGCCCATCGGGGTGGGCACGGCGTTCATCGCGGCCTTCATCGCGCTGAGCGCGTCGGCGACCGACCTCACCACCTTCGCCGCGGGCGAGATCGCCTGGAACACCGTCTACCCGGTCGTCCTGTCCTACCTGATCGGCCTCGCCGCCTCCCTCGACCCGCGCGGGCGCTGGGCGGTGCTCGTCGGCTCGGCGTCGTCGCTGGGCACGGCGGCGGGCCCGCTGACCGGGAGCGTCCTGTCCGCGCAGGCCGGCTTCCCGGTCATGGGCGCGGTGCTGGCCGCCGGGCTGCTGGTGGTCGCCCTGCCGATGACCGCCGTCGCGCTGCACACCGGCGGACGCCCGCTGCTGGCCGGCACGGTCCGCCGCCGCGGGGGCACCCCGGCCGCCGTGCTCGCCGCCTCCGCCGGCACCCCGACGGGCGCGGTCCCGCAGGTGGGCGCGCCGGAGCAGCCGGTGGTGGAGATCCCGGTGGACGGCTTCGCCGTGCCCGAGCAGCCGGCCTACGACACGGCCGGCCCGCGGCACGCGGCCGCCGCACCGGCGGCCGCCACCGTCTGACACGAGGGCGGCCCGGACGCCCGGCGGCACCGGTCCGCCGTCGTCCGGCCCGCCCTCCGACGGCTACGGGAACTCGTACGCCTCGACCTCCGCCAGGTACCGCGCCCGCCGCTCCTCGTCGTGCTCCAGGAAGGCGGCGAGGAAGGAGTTGCGGGCCAGTTCCCGCAGGCGGTCCTCGGTCAGGGCGAGGGTGTCGCGCACGGCGTCGAAGGTGTCGCCGACGTAGCCGCCGAAGTACGCCGGGTCGTCGGAGTTGACCGTGCACAGCAGGCCGGCGTCCAGCATGGCGGGCAGGGGGTGGTCGGCGAGGGTGCCGACCGCGCGCAGCCGGACGTTGGACAGGGGGCAGAGGGTCAGCGGGATCCGCCCGCGCACGAGGCGGTCGACCAGCGCCGGGTCCTCCAGGCAGCGCAGCCCGTGGTCGACGCGTTCCACGCCGAGCACGTCCAGCGCCTCGGTGATGTACTCCGGCGGGCCCTCCTCGCCCGCGTGCGCGACCCGCCGCAGACCGAGCGCGGCGGCGGCCTCGTACACCTCGCGGAACGCCCCCGGCGGGTGCCCGACCTCCGCCGAGTCCAGGCCGACGCCCGTGATCCGGCCCAGGTGGGGCCGGGCGGCCCGCAGGGTCTCCATCGCCGACTCGGCGCTCTGGTCCCGCAGGAAGCACATGATCAGCCGGGTGGAGACGCCGTGGTTCTGCTCGCTGCGGCCCAGCGCCCGCCACAGCCCCTCGACGACCGTGCCCATCGCGACGCCCCGGGCCGTGTGGGCCTGCGGGTCGAAGAAGATCTCCGCGTGCCGCACGCCCTGCGCGGCGGCGCGGGCGAGGTAGGCGTTCGCCAGGTCCTCGAAGTCCCGCTCGGTGCGCAGCACGGCCATGAGTTCGTAGTACAGGTTCAGGAAGGACTGCAGGTCCTCGAACCGGTAGGCCTTGCGCAGTTCGTCGGTGTCGGCGTACGGCAGCGCCACGCCGTTGCGCGCGGCCAGCTCGAAGGCCAGCTCCGGCTCCAGGGTGCCTTCGACGTGCAGGTGCAGTTCGGCTTTCGGAAGGGGCATCGAAGCATCGTACGGCCGCGTCGCGAGCGAACCGGAATGTGGGGTTCAGCGACGCTCCGGCACGGAACCGCATCAGGCCTCGGATCGCGCGCCACGGTCCGCGCGGTTCGACAGCGCTCCGGCACGGAGCCCACGTCAGACGGCAGGTCGCGCGCCACGGTCCGCGGGGTTCAGCGGCGCTTCGGCACCGGGACCCGCAGCAGGTCCTGCGCCACGGTCAGCTCCCCGTCGAACCCGGCGGCCCTGGCCTGCCGCTCGAACTCGTCGGGCTCCGGGTAGCGCTGGCTGAAGTGGGTGAGGACGAGGTGCCGCACGCCGCAGTCCCGGGCCACGCGCGCCGCCTGACCGGCCGTCAGATGGCCGTGCTCCACGGCCAGCGCCTCGTCCCCGTCGAGGAAGGTGGCCTCGATGACGAGCATGTCGCAGCCCTCGGCGAGCGCGAGGACCCCCTCGCACAGCCGGGTGTCCATCACGAACGCGAACCGCTGCCCGCGCCGCACCTCGCTGACGGCCTCCAGCGGCACTCCCCCGAGGGAGCCCTCCCGCTGGATGCGGCCCACGTCCGGGCCCTTGATGCCGTGCGCCGCGAGCCGTTCGGGCAGCATCCGGCGCCCGTCGGGCTCGACGAGGCGGTAGCCGAACGACTCCACGGGGTGGGACAGCCGGCGGGTCTCGAGCCGGTACGCGCCGGTCGTCGCGACGACGCCGTCCGCGGCGACGGGCGCCTCGGTCAGCCGGACCGTCTCCCGGTAGGCGGTCGCGTACCTCAGGCGGTCGAAGAACCGCTGCCCGGAGCGCGGGTAGTGCGCGGTGACCTCGTGCGGCACCTGGTCGAGGTTGATCCGCTGGATGACGCCGGGCAGGCCCAGCGAGTGGTCCCCGTGGAAGTGGGTGACGCAGATCCGGTTCAGGTCGTGCGCGGCGACCCCGGCGCGCAGCATCTGCCGCTGCGTGCCCTCGCCGGGGTCGAACAGGAGCCCCTCGCCGTCCCACCGCAGCAGGTAGCCGTTGTGGTTGCGGTGCCGGGTCGGGACCTGGCTCGCGGTGCCGAGGACCACCAGTTCGCGTACGGACATGACCGCCTATCCGGGGGGCCACTCGAGGCCGCGGCCGCCGAGGACGTGCGCGTGGGCGTGCCAGACCGTCTGCCCGGCGCCGTGGCCGGTGTTGAAGACGATGCGGTAGCTGTCCAGCTTGTCCTCCTCGGCGACGGCCCGCGTCTCGCGCAGCACGTCGGCGGCGAGGGCCGGGTCGTCGGCGGCGAGCGCAGCGGCGTCCCGGTGGTGCGCCTTCGGGATCACCAGGACGTGGGTGGGCGCCTGGGGGTTTATGTCGCGGAAGGCGAGGGTCGTCGCCGTCTCGCGGACGACCGTCGCCGGCACGTGACCTGCGACGATCTTGCAGAACAGGCAGTCGTCCTGGGGCTCCCCTGCCATACGGGCCTCCTGTGGCGTCGATCGGGTACGGGGGCATGCTATCGAGCGGCGCCACCGGGCTGCGCGGCACGGAGCCCGGCGGACGGGACGCGCACCCCGGCGCACGTGTCACCGGGGTGCGACGCCCCTGGGCGGTGTCCACGAAAGTCCCGCCTGCCCCGCGACGCCCGGCACGTCCTCCGGGCGGACGACGGGACATTGGCGGACACGACCTAGGGCAGCGACGGCGGTGTCTTCGCGGGTGTCTCCTCCAGCGCGGCCAGTGCCAGCCGGACCGCCTCGTCCAGCTGTGCGTCCCGGCCGGCCGCCCAGTCCTGCGGGCGCTGCACGACCTCCACGTCCGGGTCGACGCCGTGGTTCTCCACGCCCCAGCCGTAGCCCTCCAGCCAGAACGCGTACTTGGGCTGCGTGATCAGCGTGCCGTCGACCAGGCGGTAGCGCATGTCGATGCCGACGACGCCGCCCCAGGTGCGGGTGCCGACCACCGGGCCGATGCCGAGCGCCTTGACCGCCGCGTTGACGATGTCGCCGTCGGAGCCGGAGAACTCGTTGGCGACGGCGACGACGGGGCCGCGGGGCGCGTCCATGGGATAGCTGTACGGCCGCATGCCGCGCGGCACGCCCCAGCCGACGATCCGCCGGGCCAGCTTCTCCACCACGAGCTGGGAGGTGTGACCGCCGCGGTTCTCGCGCACGTCGACGACGAGTCCGTCGCGCGCCAGCTCGACGCGCAGGTCGCGGTGGATCTGCGCCCAGCCGGGCGCCTGCATGTCGGGCACGTGCAGGTAGCCCAGCCGGCCGCCGGACTTCTCGTGCACGTAGGCGCGACGGTCGGCGACCCAGGCGTGGTACCGCAGCGGCTCCTCGTCCTCGACGGGCACGACCACGGCGTGCCGCAGCTCGCCGCCGCCGGACGGGGAGACCGTCAGCTCGACCGGCTTGCCGGCCGTGCCGACCAGCAGCGGACCGGGCCCGGTCACCGGGTCGACCGGCTGTCCGCCGACGGCGACGATCGCGTCGCCGGCGCGCACCGCCACGCCGGGGGCGGCGAGCGGGCTGCGCGCGTCCGGGTCGGAGGTCTCCGAGGGCAGGACGCGGTCGACGCGCCAGGTACCGTCCTCGTGGCGGGAGATGTCGGCGCCGAGCAGGCCCTGCCCGGGGCCGCCGCCGTTGCCGCGCGGCGTGACGTAGGCGTGCGAGGTGCCGAGTTCGCCGTGCACCTCCCACAGCAGGTCCGTCAGGTCGTCGTGGGTGGCGACGCGGTCCAGGACGGGCCGGTAGCGCTCCAGCACGCCGTCCCAGTCGACACCGCCCATGTCGGGCCGCCAGAAGTTGTCCCGCATGATGCGGCCGGTCTCGGCGAACATCTGCCGCCACTCGGCGGCCGGGTCGACCGTCTGCCGGATCCGGCCGAGGTCGACGGTGATGTTCGCGTCGCTGTCGTCGTCGTGGGGAGCGCGCCGGTCGCTGGGCACGACCTTGAGCCGTCCGTCGGTCCACAGCAGGACCCGTTTGCCGTCGCCGCTGACCTCGAAGTGGTCGGCGTCGGCGGCGAGGTGCTCCAGCCGCTGCTGGGCGAGGTCGTACCGCTCCAGCTCGGTCTTCGGGTCGGGGTCGTCCGGCGTGGCGCGGGAGGAGCCGAGGACGCCGCGCACCGGGTGGCGCAGCCACAGCACGCCGTCCTTCGCGGCGCGCAGGTTGGAGTAGCGGGCGGCCTCGACCGGGAAGGGGACGATGCGGTCGGCGAGGCCGTCGAGGTCGACGCGGGTGGTGGGGACGCCCTCGCTGTCGGGTGTCTCCTCCCGGTCGGCGGTCTCGAAGGGCCGGCCGTGCCGCTGCGGGCCGAACGGCGACGGGGTCGTCGCGGCCAGGGTGATCAGGTGCGGCCGGGCCCCCTCCACGAACGCCAGGTCGAAGACGTGCTCGTCGTAGACCGGGTCGAAGGAGCGGTTGGAGAGGAAGGCGAGGTGCTTGCCGTCGAGGGTGAACGCCGGTGCGTAGTCCCGGAAGCGCAGCGGCGTCGCCTCGCTGACCGACAGGTCGGTGGTGTTGGCGAGCTTGAGCTGGCTGAGGGGGCGCGGGCCGGGGTGCGACCAGGCCAGCCAGGCGGAGTCGGGCGAGAAGACGAGGTCGGAGACGTCGCCGTCCTCACTGCGGTCGACCTCGCGGACCTCGCCGGTCTCCCGTTCCACGAGGAGCAGCCGCCCGTCGTGCGAGGCGACCGCGGCGACGGTGCCGTCGGGCGCCATGGCGACTTCGAGCACGCGGCCGAGCCGCCCGGCCGCGAGCCGCCTCGGGGTGGCGCCGACGGGGACGCCGGTGGCGGGCGCGAACTCCAGGGCGTCGTCGCCGTCGGCGTCCGTCACCCACACCACCCACTCCTCGCCGTCGGCGCGGAAGGTGCGCGGCAGCCGGGCCCGCACGCCGGGCTGCGCGGCGAGTGCCCGGGTGGGGCCGGAGCGGTGGGTGACCCAGTGGACGGCGCCGCGCACGCAGACCGCGCTGCCGCGCGCGGTGTGGTCGGGCGCTGCGGAGCCGAACCAGCGGGCGGCGTTGACCGGGAAGGGTTGCAGGTCCACGCGGGGCCCGCCGAGCCGGATGTCCAGCCGGCGCGGCTCGGCGCCGTCGAGGTCGTCCAGCAGCCAGAGTTCACCGGCGCTCATGTAGACGACGCGGCTGCCGTCCGTGGCGGCGTGCCGGGCGTAGAAACCGCCACCGCTCCCGGCCCCGCCCGGGCGGGAGGCGTCCCCGAGGGGGGTGTGCCGGCGCAGGTCGGAGCCGTCGGCGAGCGAGGAGTACAGCGCGCCGGTGCCCTCGTGGTCGGACAGGAACGCGATCCTGTCCCCCACCCACAGCGGGTACTCGATGTTGCCGTCCAGGTCCTCGTGGAGGCGGCCGAACTCCTGCTCCTCCGGCGGGCCGCCGGCCTCCGCGGCGATCCACAGCCGGCCCGCCGTACCGCCCCGGTACCGCTTCCAGCCGGCGGCCTCGCGGCCCATCGTCGCGGACAGCAGCACGGTGCGCGGCCCGAACGCGACGTCGCCGACGGGCCCGTAGGGCAGGGTGGCGGCCGGTCCGCCGTCGAGCGGCACGGCCCGTGCCCAGGTGCGGCGCAGGCTCGCCTGGCCCTGGGTGCTGAGGGCGAGGACCTCGCCGTCCGGGGTCCAGCCGCGCACCTGGGTCCGGTTGCTGCCCCAGTACGTCAGCCGCTTGGCGGGGCCTCCGTCGACGGGCGCGACGTGGACCTCGGGGGCGCCGTCGCGGGTGGAGGTCCAGGCGACGGTCTCCCCGTCGGGCGAGATGCGCGGCTGGTTCACCGGGACGTTGTCGGCGCTGACCCGCCAGGCCCGTCCGCCGTCGACGGGCGCGAGCCACACGTCGTCCTCGGCGGTGAAGGCGACCAGCTCGCCGTGCAGGTGCGGAAAGCGGAGGTAAGCAGGCAACTGAGTCACCCGGTCACCCTACGCAGCGGTGGCGGGCGCGGACAGGGGGTTCGATCACTTCTTGCCGCCCGGCGACCGCCCGGCGACCGTCCGACGACCGGAAGCGGCCGGTCACTTGCCCTCGACGGGCCGGCAGGCGGGGTCGTTCCCGCACCAGACGGTCCGCGTGACGGTCACCGTCACCGTGGGCCCGGGCTGTCCGCGGGTGGCGGGCGGCTGGTTCGCGGGTCCTGCGGTGGCGGAGCAGTCGCCGAGGCCGTCGACGTGGAACACCGTTCTGCCGCCCACGGTCGCGGTCAGGTCGCCGCGCACGCAGGCCCCGTTGACGGCCCGGGTCACCTCGCCGGTGACGGTGATCTCCCGCCCGTCGGTGGTCCGCCCCTGGCAGTCGACGGAGGCGACGGAGGTCCGCGAGGCCGACGGCGCCTGCCCCCCCGACGCCGAGGCGTCGCCGCCGTAGCCGGCCGTGCAGGTGAGCCAGCGCACGGAGACGTTCCGCCGGTCGAGCTCCGCGGTCGCCGTCCGGTCGGTCGTGTATGCGACGGCGGCCGAGCCGAGCCCGCCGGGATCGCACGCGACGGCCGTGCCGACGACGACCACCGCCAGCCCCGCCACGCCCATCACCCGTCGCGCGCGCGGCCGTTGCCGCATCCGCCTCGATGCCCCCATGGACGGCAGACTGCCACCGGTCCGCCCGGCGCGGTAGGGCGCATACGGCCACGCGCGCGCCCCGTCCGTCCGCCGCGCGGCGGCAGCCGTTCCGCGGGTCCGCCAAGGTCGTCCTCGGCATCCCGTCCGACGGGATCGCGTGCGCCGGGCACGGTCCCGCGCCCGCGCCCCCGCCGTCACGGCCGCCGACGAGCTGACGCCCCGTCCGATTCCGTCCCCGCTCACCGGCCGGCCGCGACGGCTGCCCGGCCGTACGGCCCGGGGCGGGAGGAGGGGTCGCCGGTGATGGCATCCGGCGCGGCTGCCGCCGCCCCGGGACGCGAACGAGCGGAGCCGCCGCCGGAACCGGGGCGCCGGAGCCCGGCAGGTCCCCGGCCGGCAGGCCGGTCAGCGGTGGGGGCTCCGCGTACGCCGGCGGCGACGGCTCGTCGGCGTGCGGCCGCCCGGGACGCGGTACCTGCGGTGCGTCAGCCGGTGCGAGCCGGTCAGCGGCACTGCGCCGCAGTCGGCCGCGGGCGGCGACACCGGTGCGAGCAGCCGTGCGCCTGCCACGCCGCGCCGCCGGGGGTTCAGGACCAGCGGCCGGTCCGGCCCAGCAGCAGGGCCGCCGCCGCGGTGCCGGCGGTCGACGTGCGCAGCACGGTGCGCCCGAGCACGTACGCCATGGCGCCGGCCTCGCGGAACTGCGCCAGTTCCTCGGGTGAGATGCCGCCCTCGGGGCCGACGACCAGCACGATCTCGCCCTCGTCGGGCAGGTCGGCGGTGGCGAGGGCCTCGCTGCCGTACTCGAAGTCCGAGTGCAGCACGCCGGCGAAGTCGGCCCGGGCCAGCAGCGCCGCGACCTGTGCGGTCGTCGCCGTGTCCGCGACCTCGGGGAAGCGCACCCGGCGGGACTGCTTGCCGGCCTCCCGGGCCGTGGCGCGCCACTTGCCCAGCGCCCGCTGCCCCCGCTCGCCCTTCCACTGGGTGATGCAGCGGGACGCGGCCCACGGCACGATGACGTCGACGCCGACCTCGGTCATCGTCTCCACGGCCAGTTCGCCCCGGTCACCCTTGGGAAGCGCCTGGACGACGGTGATGCGGGGCTGCTCCGGCTCCTCCCGCACGACGGACTCCAGGTCCGTCACCACCAGGCGGTCCTTGCCCTCGGTGGCCTGCACCACGCCCTCGATCCAGTGGCCGCGCCCGTCCGTGAGCACCACGTCCTCGCCCGGGCGCAGCCGCTTCACCGAGACCGCGTGCCGTCCTTCCGGGCCGTCGAGGACGAACTGCGGACCGATGCCGTCGAGTTGCTCGACCACGAACACCGGAGCGGTCATCGCCCGTCACCTCCTGTCGTCGGGTACGTCGTCAGCGCCGCCCGGGCGGCGTCGAGTTCGGCGGCCAGCACCTCGACGAGCCGTCCGGCGGGCAGGTCCCGGGCCATGCGGTGCCCCTGTCCGGCCCACAGCGCCATGCCCTGCGCGTCGCCCGCCTTCGCGGCCGCCGCGCGCAGCGGCGACGTGAGGTGGTGCACCTCGGGGTAGGCGGCGGGCGCGTACGGGCCGTGCTCGCGCAGGAAGCGGTTGACCAGCCCGCGGGCGGGCCGGCCGGAGAAGGCGCGCGTCAGTTCCGATCGGGTGAACAGGGGGCCGGTCAGCGCCCGCTTGTGCGCGGCGTGCGCGCCGGACTCCGGAGTGGCGAGGAAGGCCGTGCCGAGCTGGGCGGCGCTCGCGCCCGCCGCGAGCACGGCGGCGATCTGGCTGCCGCGCATGATGCCGCCCGCGGCGACGACGGGGAGGTCCACCGCCTCGCGGATCTGCGCGACCAGCGCGAGCAGTCCGACGCCGGCCCCGTCGTTCTCCGGCAGGTCGCGGTGCGTGCCCTGGTGACCGCCGGCCTCCAGGCCCTGCGCGATCACCGCGTCCGCGCCCGCGCGCCGCACGGCGAGCGCTTCCTCGGCGGTCGTCGCGGTCACCAGGGTCAGGGTGCCGAGCCGGCGCAGGGAGTCCACCACGTCAGGAGTGGGCACGCCGAAGTGGAAGGAGACCACCGGCACCGGGTTGTCGAGCAGCACGGCGAGCTTGGCGTCGTAGCCGTCGTCGCGGTCGTGGTCCGTGTCACCGAGCTCGGTGCCGTACCAGCCGGCCTCGCCGGCGAGCTGCTGGGCGTAGAGGTCCACCGCGCCGGACTCGGCCGCCTCGGGCTGCGGCACGAAGAGGTTCACGCCGAAGGGACGCGAGGTCAGTCCGCGCAGCTGCTTGATCTCCTGGTACATCCCGTCGGCGGTCTTGTACCCGGCGGCGAGGAACCCGAGCCCGCCCGCGTCGGACACGGCGGCGGCGAGCCGCGGGACGGAGACGCCGCCCGCCATGGGTGCCTGCACGATCGGACACGCGAGGAGATCGCTCAGTGCGGAGGACATGCCCGCATGGTGTCACGTCCCCTGACTAGGTCCGCATCCGGCCGTCCGGTGGGCATACGCCGGGGTACGGGCGGACGGACGCGGGCAGACGACGGGCGCCGGGAGGCGACGCGCGCCGGATGCCCACCAGCGACGGGGGCCGGGAAGCGACCCGCGACGGGTGCCAGGAAGCGACGCGCGCCGGGTGCCCACCAGCGGGGAGGCAACGGGCTTCTGAGCCCCGAAAGCGACGCGCACCGGAGGCGACGGGCTCCGGAAGGCGACGGGTGCCGGGGGCGCGGAAGGTGCCGCGCTCCCGCGAGCCGACGATCAAACGGCGACTGCCCCTGGCGATGGGGCGGCACCCGGGCCGGGTGCCGCCCCACCACCAGGGGCACAGGAGTCGTCCCGCCGGGTCTCAGCGCCCGTTGAAGGCGTCCTTCAGCCGCGAGAACAGCCCCTGCTGCCCCGGCTGGAACTGCCCCTGGGGCCGTTCCTCACCGCGCAGCGCGGCCAGTTCGCGCAGCAGCCGCTCCTGCTCGGGGTCGAGCTTCGTCGGCGTCGTGACCTCGACGTGCACGACGAGGTCGCCCCGGCCGCCGCCGCGCAGGTGCGTGACGCCGCGGCCGTGCAGCGGGATCGACTGACCGGACTGGGTGCCCGGGCGGATGTCGACCTCCTCCATGCCGTCCAGCGTCTCCAGCGGCACCTTGGTGCCGAGGGCCGCCGCGGTCATCGGCAGGGTGACCGTGCAGTGCAGGTCGTCGCCGCGACGCTGGAACACCGCGTGGGGCAGCTCGTGGATCTCCACGTACAGGTCGCCGGCGGGGCCGCCGCCTGGGCCGACCTCACCCTCGCCCGCCAGCTGGATGCGGGTGCCGTTGTCGACACCGGCCGGGATCTTGACGGTCAGGGTGCGGCGGGAGCGCACGCGGCCGTCGCCGGCGCACTCCGGGCACGGCGTCGGCACGACCGTGCCGAAGCCCTGGCACTGCGGGCACGGCCGGGACGTCATGACCTGGCCCAGGAAGGACCGGGTGACCTGCGAGACCTCACCGCGGCCGCGGCACATGTCGCAGGTCTGGGCGCTCGTGCCGGGCGCGGCGCCCTCGCCGCTGCAGGTGTTGCAGACGACGGCCGTGTCGACCTGGAGGTCCTTCGTCGTGCCGAAGGCCGCCTCGTCGAGCTCGACCTCCAGCCGGATCATCGCGTCCTGGCCGCGGCGGGTGCGCGAGCGCGGCCCGCGCTGCGACGCCGTGCCGAAGAACGCGTCCATGATGTCGGAGAAGTTGCCGAAGCCGCCCGCGCCGAAGCCGCCGGCACCGGCGCCGCCCGACTGCGACAGCGGGTCGCCGCCGAGGTCGTAGACCTGCTTCTTCTGCGGGTCCGACAGCACCTCGTAGGCGGCGTTGATCTCCTTGAACCGCTCCTGCGTCTTCGGATCCGGGTTCACGTCCGGATGCAGCTCGCGGGCGAGCCGCCGGAAGGCCTTCTTGATCTCTTCCTGCGACGCGTCGCGGCGCACGCCGAGTACGGCGTAGTAGTCCGTGGCCACTTACGACTCCGCCAGGATCTGTCCGACGTACCGTGCCACTGCGCGTACCGCTCCCATCGTTCCCGGGTAGTCCATGCGGGTCGGTCCGACCACGCCGAGCTTGGCGACTGCCTCACCGCCCGAACCGTAGCCCACCGACACGATGGACGTGGAGTTGAGTCCTTCATGGGCGTTCTCGTGACCGATGCGCACGGTCATGCCCGGATCCTGCGTCTCGCCCAGCAGCTTCAGCATCACGACCTGCTCCTCCAGCGCCTCCAGGACGGGCCGGATGGTGAGGGGGAAGTCGTGCGCGAAGCGCGTCAGATTGGCGGTGCCGCCGATCATCAGCCGCTCCTCGTTCTCCTCGACGAGCGTCTCGAGCAGGGTGGACAGCACCGTCGAGACCGTGCCCCGGTCCTCGACGTCGAAACCCTCCGGCAGGTCCTCCACGAGCTGCGGCACGTCCGTGAACCGGCGGCCCGCGACCCGGCTGTTCAGGCGGGCCCGCAGGTCCGCCAGGGAGCTCTCCCCGAAGGGCGCGGGGCAGTCGACCATGCGCTGCTCGACCCGGCCGGTGTCCGTGATCAGCACCAGCATCAGCCGCGCGGGCGCGAGCGACAGCAGCTCCACGTGCCGCACCGTCGAGCGGGTCAGCGACGGGTACTGCACGACGGCGACCTGCCGGGTCAGCTGGGCGAGCAGCCGCACCGTCCGCGCCACCACGTCGTCGAGGTCGACGGCGCCGTCGAGGAAGTTCTGGATGGCGCGCCGCTCCGGCGCGGTCATCGGCTTGACGCCGGCCAGCTTGTCGACGAACAGGCGGTACCCCTTGTCCGTGGGGATGCGCCCGGCGCTGGTGTGCGGCTGGGCGATGTACCCCTCGTCCTCCAGGGCCGCCATGTCGTTGCGGACCGTGGCCGGCGAGACGCCGAGGTTGTGCCGTTCGGTGAGGGCCTTGGAGCCCACCGGCTCCTCGGTGCCGACGTAGTCCTGGACGATGGCGCGCAGTACCTGGAGCCTTCGTTCACTGAGCATCGCGCACACCTCCAGAAGTCGTCCCTCGGCTCGCCACCTGGCACTCTGCGCATACGAGTGCCAGCTTCACCCGGCCCAGTGTACGGCCGCCGGGTACGACCCGGGCAAGGCCCGTCCCACGTCTGCCTGCGCCATCGTGCCGTACCCCTGGCCGCCGGCCCGCGCCGGGGGGCGGCCCTACCCGGGACCCGGCCGCGGAAGCGGCCCGGCCGCCGGAGGGCGACCGCCGTCGGGACGGGCCTCAGAACGGTCTGTCCGCCGCCCCGGGCCCGAACGCGTGGCGGCGCAGCCCGTCCACGTCCGTGACGACGATGCGCGACCTCACCGGCGCGTCGTCGAGGAGGCCGAGTTGCTGGAGCTGCCTGATGCCCCGCCCGGCGGCCTCACGCCCCATCCCCGTCCAGTTGCCCAGGTCCTGCTGGGTGACCTCCCTGATCACGGTGCCGCCGGCGCCCGGCACGCCCTCCGCCTCGGCCAGCCGCAGCAGCAGCCGGCCGAGCCGCAGCCGGGCGGGGGCGCCGGCGACGACGACCCGGTGGTGGTCCGACTCCTTCAGCCGGGTGCACACGGAGGCGAGCACCTTCCGCAGGATGCCCGGATACTCGGCGAGCAGCTTCTCGAACACCTCCCGCCCGTACCAGCGGACGTACGTCTGCGTCAGCGTCAGCAGCGTCGCGTTGCGCGGGCCGCCGTCCAGGAGGCCCATCTCCCCCACCAGGTCCCCGTCCCGGCGGGTGGCCAGATAGGTCGTGCGGCCGTTCTCGCCGTGCCAGAGGACGCGGCACCTGCCGCTGATGATCAGCGCCGCCCGGTCCGCCCGGTCGCTCTGCCGGAGGAGCGGCTCACCGGGTTCGTAGGGCCGGCGCGGCACCCGTCCGGCCCGCTCCATGACCTTGCGCTCGTCGTCGTCGAGGATCTGCCAGAACGTCTCGTGCCTCACGGCCGAAGTCTTTCGTGAACTCGGCTGCCGCAATGAGGCAGTTGCATCATTTTGATCGACTTACTGCTGCTCTGATGTGACCCGCAGGCACATGAGTAGACAGGTATGACAGATGTCCGGACAGCAGAGTCCCTCCCCGAACCCCGAGCAGCGACAGCACACGGGGCACGGACACCACCAGATGAGCTTCCAGTCGGGCCGCGACACCCGGATCGGCCGCGGCACGAACATCGTCGGAGGCGACGCCCACTTCGGCGACAACGTCGCCGGGGACAAGATCACGTTCATCCAGAAGACCAGGCAGTGGGCGCTGGCGAACCCTGTGCTGGCCGGCGGCCTGGCGGTCGTCCTGCTGTCGGGTTCGGTCTGGACGGGGGTCTCCCTCGCCTCGGACGACACGGTCGACGTGTCCGTGGTGAACGAGCCGGGGCTCAGCGGCGCCCTCCACACGGCCGAACAGACGCGCGTCGCCGAGCGGGTCGGCGACGCCGCCGCCTGGTGCCACCTCGTGCAGCCGGGCGACGACGCCTGCCGGAGCACCATGGCGTCCGCGTTCGCCGCGAAGTCGCAGTCCTACCGGGACCGGGTCGACGAGGTCGGGCTGGGCGAGCCGGAGAAGACCGGCCAGGGTGCCCAGGTCATGCTCCGCTGGAAGGGCCGGGACCAGGGCCTCGTGCGCCTCGTCCGGTCCGGCGGGCGCTGGCAGCTGGCCTCCTCCGACTACGGCTGGCTCAAGCTCTGCGGTGTCGGAGTCTTCCTCTCCCTCGTCGACGCCAAGAGCCAGGAACTGAAGTGCGGCATGTTCCAGCTCCCCACGTCGTGACCCCGTCCGGCGGCGCGACGCCCGCGCCCCCCGCCGCCGTGCACCCGCCGAGAGAGAGCGACGCCCGTTCCATGAGCACCCACCCTCAGCACGCCCTGCTGCTCTTCGCCGACATCAAGGAGTTCAGCTCGCGCAGCGACCGCGAGCAGCTGCGCAGCCGCGAGGACCTGTACGCCGAGTTCCGTTCGGCGTTCACCGACGAGCTGTGGCAGCTGTGCCCGCACGAGGACCGGGGCGACGGCGTCCTGGTCGTCATGCCTCCGGGCGTGCCCCAGGAGACCCTGTTCACCGACGTCCTGCCCCGGCTGGAGGACGGGCTGGGCAGGCGGCGGCGCAGCGCCCCGCTGCTCCGGCTGAGGATCGCCGTGCACGCCGGTGCGGTGCACCGCGACGGCCACGGCTTCGCCGGCCGCGCCGTCAACCACGTCTTCCGCCTGTGCGACGGGGCGCCGCTGCGGCAGGCGCTCGACGAGGCCGCGAGCGACACCGCGCTGCTCGTGTCGGACCCGGTGCGCGACTCGGTGGTCTGCTCCGGCCTCGCGGAAGTGGACCCCACGACGTTCCACCCGGTCACCTTCCGCGTCAAGGAGACACAGGCGCGGGCCTGGCTGCACGTGGCCGGGGACAACGCGTGCGCCATGAGGGTGGCCGCGGAGTCGGCGGCCGGGACTCAGCAGCACGCGGAGGAGCCGCGCGGGGTGTCCATCAGCGCGGGCGGCGACGTCCGCATGGACGGCGCGACGGTGACGGGCGGCAACGCCTACCTCGGCTCACCGCCGGTTCCGCGCTCCCGCTGGTGGCGCGGCGGATGACCGCCGCGCCGGCCCGCGGGGCCGCACAGACGGTCATCAGGTACCACGGAGTGAGGAAGAACGCATGACGCACCGTTCCATAGCCCGCGCCCGGCGCGCGGCCGTCGCCGCGGTGGCGGCCGGGCTGCTCACGCTGACCGCCGCCTGCGCCACGGGGCCGACGACCCGGAAGGAGGTGTGCGGGAAGTACGACTCCCTGGGCGAGCGCATCGGCATCGGCGTCGTGGTCGGCGATCCGGTGTTCTGGGCCGCGGGCAGCCTCGCGGACGTGGCCGGACGCTACCCGGGTCCGGAGGACCTCTCGGCCGACGCCGAACGGCTCGACGACATCTCGGACTCCGACGAGACCTCCCTCGCGCAGCTCAGCGACGCCACGGAGAGCATCGCCGCGCTGTGCGGCCATCCGCTGGGGCTGGGCCGGACGACTCCGTAGGAGTGACACGGGCACGAGGGCCACCCGGCCTGCCGGGTGGCCCTCGTGCCGCCGTGCGGGCCTGTGCGGGGGCGATCGTGGCGGGGGCTGTGTGTGCGGGCGGGGGCACGGCTGTGTGCGGTGAGGGGACACGGCTGTACGCGGTGCGGGGAGGGGCGGGCTGTGCGCGGCGCCCGGGGGTGGGGTTGTGCGCGGTACGCGAGGGTCGGGGTGCTGCGCGGTGCCGGGGTCGGATGCGCCGGGTCCAGAGAGTGGCCGCCGGTACGGGGGCGGCCGAGTGCCGGTATGGGGGCGGCCGAGTGACCCGTACGCGGCGGCCGAGTCACCGGTACGGAAGCGGCCCAGTCACCAGTACGCGGCGGCCGAGTCACCGGTACGGAAGCGGCCCAGTCACCAGTACGCGGCGGCCGAGTCACCGGTACGGAGGGTGGCCGGGGGCCGAGCGGGGTGCCGGGGGGCTTACCGTCGGCGTATGACGGTCGACTGGGAAGAACTCGGCTGGGAGCGGCTGGCCGACGGGGTCGGCCGCCGCCGGCTGCCGGTGTGGGACTGCACCGTGGGCCTGGTGTGCGCGGAGGGCTCGGCGCTCCTGGTGGACGCCGGGTCGAGCCTCGCGGAGGGCGCCCTTCTGCGCCGGCAGGCGCAACGGCTCGCCGGCTGCCGTGTGGGCTCCCTCGCACTCACCCATCCCCACTTCGACCACGTCTTCGGCGCGGCGGCGTTCGCGGGCGCGCGCGTCTTCGCGGCCGGGGACGCGCGCCCGGTGTTCGAGGGCGGGCGCGAGGAACTGAGCGCCGACGCGGTGCGCAACGGGCTGGACGCCGGGGCGGCCGACGAGGCCGCGGGCGCCCTGGTGGTGCCCCATGAGACCGTCCGGGAGGCGGTGTCCCTGACGATCGGCGGCCGGGAGGTCCTGCTGCACGACGCCGGGCCGGGGCACACCGGGCACGACCTCGCGGTCGTGGTGCCGGGCGAGCCGACCGTGGTGTTCTGCGGCGACCTGGTGGAGGAGTCCGGCGCACCGCAGGCGGGCCCCGACGCCGTGCCGGCGCTCTGGCCCGCGGCCCTGGACCGGCTGCTGGAGCTGGGCGGGGAGGACGCGGTGTACGTTCCCGGGCACGGGGCGGTGGTGGACGCCGCGTTCGTCCGGGCGCAGCGCGACGCGCTGGCGGAGCGCTTCGGCGTGACGCCCGGATCCGCCTGAGGCACCGAGGCACCGAGGCACCGAACGGTCCTGACGCCTGCCGTGTCCGGAGCGCCGGGAACCGTGCGGTCCGGCCCTTCCCCGCGGGCGGGCCCGCGCACCGATCGCACGGTCGCCCCTGGCCGGCGTGTGTCGGCCGACGCGGGGTCGCGGTCCGCGGGCGCCCGGTGGCCCTGCCGGGCGACGGCCGACAGTCGCGCTCATCGGCGTGTCGCACTGATCGGACGCGGCGTTCTCCCTATCGTCACTCGAATGCGCCAGTACTCACCGGATCTGACCCCTCCGTGGAAGAAGTCGCAGCCCGTGCCGGAGGTCCCGGCGGACCCCGGCCTGGTGGTGGAGGAGCCGGGCACCGGTTTCTGCGGCGCGGTCATCCGCTGCGAGGCCGGGACGGTGACGCTGGAGGACCGCTTCGGCAAGCACCGGGTGTTCCCGCTCCAGCCCCGCGGCTTCCTCCTGGAGGGCCGGGTGGTGACCCTCGTGAAACCGTCGTCGGGGCCGGCCCGGCCCACCCGTACGGCATCCGGGTCGGTCGCCGTCCCCGGCGCACGCGCGCGCGTGGCCCGGGCCGGGCGCATCTACGTCGAGGGGCGGCACGACGCCGAACTGGTCGAGAAGGTCTGGGGCGACGACCTGCGCATCGAGGGCGTGGTGGTCGAATACCTGGAGGGCGTCGACGACCTGCCCGCCGTGGTGGCCGAGTTCGACCCGGGTCCGGACGCACGGCTGGGGGTCCTGGTCGACCACCTGGTCCCGGGCAGCAAGGAGTCCCGCATCGCGGAGTCGGTGACCAGTGAGTACGCCCTGGTGGTGGGCCACCCGTACATCGACATCTGGGAGGCCGTGAAGCCGGCCGCCCTCGGGATCGAGAGCTGGCCCCGCGTCCCGCGCGGCCAAGACTGGAAGACGGGCGTGTGCCGGGCGCTGGGCTGGCCGGAGAACACCGGCGCGGCCTGGCAGCACATCCTGTCCCGGGTGCACTCGTACAAGGACCTCGAACCGGAGCTGCTGGGCTGCGTGGAGCACCTCATCGACCACGTGACCGCGCCCTGACGGCCACCGTCCGGTCATCCCTTACCGGTCATCCGGCAGTCCGGTCATCCGGTCGTCCGGCGGAAGTCCGCCCCGGGCGGGCCGGTGGACCGCCCGACCGGCGGCGGACGGCCCGCCGCCCGGCCCCGCGGCTCGTGCTGCCGCCGTCGCGGCGGTCAGTCGACCAGGTCCCGCACCACCGCGTCCGCCAGCAGCCGGCCCCGCAGGGTGAGCACCGCGCGGCCCTCCTCGTACGGCCGCTCCTGCAGGAGGCCGTCGGACAGCGCGCGCCGGGACGCCGCCAGCCCGTCCGGCCGCAGCAGGTCCAGCGGCACGCCCTCGCGCAGCCGCAGCTCCAGCAGGATGCGCTCGACCCGGCGGTCCTCGTCGCCGAGGATCTCGCGGCCGGCGCCCGGGGAGCGGCCCGCGGCCAGGGCGGCGGCGTAGGCGCCCGGGTGCTTGACGTTCCACCAGCGCACGCCGCCGACGTGGCTGTGCGCGCCGGGGCCCGCACCCCACCAGTCGGCGCCGCGCCAGTACAGCTCGTTGTGCAGGCAGCGGCCCGCCTCGGAGGTGGCCCAGTTCGAGACCTCGTACCAGTCGAAGCCCGCCGCGGACAGGGTCTCCTCGGCGATCAGGTAGCGGTCGGCGTGCTCGTCGTCGTCCGTCGCCGGGATCTCGCCCCGGCGGATGCGGCGGGCGAGCTGCGTGCCCTCCTCCACGATCAGGGCGTACGCCGAGACGTGGTCGGGGCCGGCGCCCAGGGCCGCGTCCAGCGAGGCCCGCCAGTCGTCGTCGGACTCCCCGGGGGTGCCGTAGATCAGGTCGAGGTTGACGTGCTCGAAGCCGGCCGCCCGGGCCTCGGCCACGCACGCTTCGGGGCGGCCCGGGGTGTGGGTGCGGTCGAGGATCCGCAGCACGTGCTGCCTGGCGCTCTGCATGCCGAAGGAGATCCGGTTGAAGCCGCCCTCCCGGAGGGTGGCCAGGTAGGCCGGGTCGACGGACTCCGGGTTGGCCTCCGTCGTCACCTCCGCGTCGGCCGCCAGGCCGAACTCGTCGCGGATCGCCCCCAGCATCCGCACCAGGTCGTCCGCGGCCAGCAGCGTGGGTGTGCCGCCGCCGACGAAGACCGTGCGGACCTCGCGCGGGTCGTCGCCGAGGACCTTGCGGGCGAGGCGGATCTCGTCGATCAGGGTCCCGGCGTAGTTGTCGCGGGAGGCGAGCACCCCGCCGGTGCCGCGCAGCTCGGTCGCGGTGTAGGTGTTGAAGTCGCAGTAGCCGCAGCGGGTCGCGCAGTACGGGACGTGCAGGTAGAACCCGAGGGGCCGGGCGGAGGCCCCGGCGAGCGCCCGCGCGGGCAGCGCGCCGTCCTCGGGGACGGGCTCGCCGTCGGGAAGTGCGGAAGGCATGCCCTCCATTGTCCAGCACCGGCGGCGGGACCCGTTTCCGTCGCCGGTCCGGGCTTCCGGCCGGGCGTCGCCGCGTCCCCCTCAGGGCACCTCGGCCTGCAGGACCAGCAGGGCGAGGTCGTCATCCGGGGGCCGTTCGCCGAACTCGTGCACCAGGCGCCGGATGCGTTCGGCGATCGGCTCCGCGTCGAGGCCGGCGCATCCGGCGAGGGCCGCGGCCAGCCCGTCGCCGTCGTCGAACTGGCGGGAGCCGGAGCGCCGCTCGGTCACCCCGTCGGTGACGCACAGCAGGGTGTCGCCGGGCCCGAGCACGAACGTCTCGCTGGTGTACGTCTCGTCCTCGACGACGCCGAGCAGGGTCTGCGGCCGGGCGACCGTCCGCACGCCGCCCTCGCGGGCGAGGACGAGCGGCAGCGGGTGCCCCGCAGAGGCGAGCGTGCAGCGCAGGCCGCCCTCGCCGGGAGTGAGCTCGCCGTACAGCAGGGACAGGAAGCGGGTCTGGGGGGCGTCGCCGGGGGCGGGGGGCCGGCCGCCCGCGGCGGCCAGCGCGCGGGCGGCGGCGTCCGCGGCCTCGGTGGCGTCGTCGAGCAGGAGCTGGTTGAGGCGGTCGAGGACGTCGGTGACGCGGTAGCCCTCGCGGGCCAGCAGCCGCAGCCAGGGCCGGGCGAGCCCGATGACGACGGCGGCCTCCGCGCCCTTGCCCTGGACGTCGCCGACGGCGAAGCACCAGCGGCCGTCGCCGGCCGGGAACAGGTCGTAGAAGTCGCCGCTCGGGCCGCCATGGTCGCACGGCTCGTACACCAGCGCGCTGCGCACCCCGGGGATCTCGGCGACGGCGCCGGGCAGCAGCCCCCGCTGGAGCACGGCGCTGATGGTGGCCTGGCGGGCGTACTGCCGGGCCGCGCCGATGGCGAGGGCCACCCGGCGGCTCAGGTCCTCGACCAGCCCGGTGACCTCCTCGGGGAAGCGGGCCGGCCCGGTCCGCCCGATGACCAGGGTGCCCAGCGGGCGGCCGCCGACGGTCAGCCGGTACGCCAGCGCCGCGCCGTCCGCCGCGCCCGGACCGAGGGCCTCGCCGGGCCAGGGGTACGGGACCGGCCCGGCGAGCAGGTCGGAGCCGGGCAGGTGGGGCGGGTCCTTCTCCAGCGTCCGGCGCAGGTCCTCGACGCGGTTCTCCTGGACGTGCCAGACCCGGGCGAGCCAGGGCCCGGGGCCGCCGGTCCCGTCGCCCCAGCCGCCGCCCGGGCGGGAGGAGTCCCACCGGGCCGTCGACTCGTCCTCCAGCCACACCGCGCACCAGTCGGCCAGCCGGGGCACGAGGAGCTGCCCGGTCAGCGAGGCCACCAGGTCCTCGTCGAGCTGCCCGGCGAGCAGGTCGGAGGCCTCGGCGAGAAAGGACAGGGCGCCGCGGCCCAGCCACTCCGGGTCGCGCTGCGCGGGCGGCGGCTCGGGCGCGAGGGGTGCGGCGGGCCGGAGGCCGTGCGCCGCGGCGCACTCGGCGGCCGGGGACAGGCCTTCGCCGTCCGGAGCCGGGCCGTCGCCGTCCGGGGTGCGGTCCTCGCCGTACGGAGCCGGGCCGTCGCCGTCCGGGGTGCGGTCCTCGCCGTCCAGGTGGGGCCCGGCCGGCACTCGCGCCCACACCGTCTTCTCGCCGGTCCGGTAGGTGACGCCCCAGGACTCGGCGAGCGCGGCGACCAGACGGAGTCCCCGGCCGAACTCGGCCGTCCCGTCCGGGGCCGGGTCGCCGCCGGTGTACGGGGCGCGGGTGGGGTGCCGGTCGGCCACCTCGACGACGAGCGCGCCGGCCGCCTGCTCCCACCGGCAGGTCAGTGCCACGTCGGTTCCGGCGTGCACGACGGCGTTGGTGACCAGTTCGCCGACGACGACCAGGACGTCGTGGGCCGGGGCCTCGGGGACCGGGTGCCCGGACGCCGTCCACTCCGCCAGCGCCGAACGCACCACGGCCCGGGCCGTGCCGGGCGCGAGGAGGCCGGAGGGCAGGGTCGCGCGCGTCTCCACGTACGGTGCGCCCGCCCCGGCCCCCGGGCACGCGGGCGCGGGCGTGCCGGGGGCACGGGTCACGGTCTCCCGTTGCGTCGGAATGACCCCCATGCACGGCTCCCGGAGCGGTTCGGACGACTGATCCTCGGTCGGTGTGCCGACAGAGTGACAGATCGACCGCACGCATAAGCGCCGAGTGACCGAAGTGGTCCGCCATGAGAGGGAACGTGCGTCGGGTGTGCGCGCATCCGGACGCTTCGGAACGCCCGGACGCCGCCCGCTGCCCGACACGGACGCCGGGAGATCCGTCGCCCGATGGCGCGCGAGTCCGGGGGCCCGGCCGGAGTTCGGCGCGGAAGTTCCCCACCGGTCGTGGTGAGGGCTGCGGGTAGCTGAGCCGCGGTGGCCGTGGGCGTGATTCCCCCCGGAGCCTCGGCCGGAGTTCGGCGGAAGTGCCCCGTGCCGCCTCGGCCGACCGGAGTTCGGCGGGAGTACCCCGCGCAGCCCCGGCCGGAGATCGGCACTGAAGTCGCAGCCGGTCGTGCTCCGGGCCGCGGGTGGCTCAGCCGCAGCGGGCGTGGGCAGCTCGGCTGGGGTTCGGCGGAAGTGCCCCGCGCCGCCCCGGCCGGAGTTCGGCGGGAGTGCCCCGCGCCGCCCCGGCCAGGGTTCGGCGGGAGTGCCCCGCGCCGCCCCGGCCGGGGCACGCGCGAGGCGTGCCCCCGAGTCGGCCCCCGGCCGTGCGGTGGGGGCGCCGGGTCGCCGGCCGCCCCCACCGCGAGGTCACGCCTCGCGCGTGCCCTCGTACATCTCGTCGATCAGGTGCTTGTACGCGCGCTCCACCACCGGCCGCTTCAGCTTCAGGCTCGGGGTGATCTCGCCGTGCTCGACGTCGAGGTCGCGCGGCAGGAGGCGGAACTTCTTGACGGTCTGCCAGCGCTGCAGGCCCTGGTTGAGCTGCTGCACGTAGCCGTCGACCATCTCGACCGTGGCGGGCGCGGCGACCACCTCGGCGTACGACCGGCCCTCCAGGCCGTTGTCCTTCGCCCACTCCATGATCGACGGCTCGTCGAGGGCGATGAGCGCGGTGCAGAAGTTCCGGTCGGCGCCGTGTACGAGGATGTTCGACACGTACGGGCACACCGCCTTGAACTGGCCCTCGACCTCGGCGGGCGCGACGTACTTGCCGCCGGAGGTCTTGATCAGGTCCTTCTTGCGGTCGGTGATGCGCAGGTAGCCGTCCGCGGACAGCTCGCCGATGTCGCCGGTGTGGAACCAGCCGTCCGCCTCCAGCACCTCGGCGGTCTTGTCGGGCAGCCGGTGGTAGCCCTGCATGATGCCCGGGCCGCGCAGCAGGATCTCGCCGTCGTCGGCGATGCGCACCTCGGTGCCGGGCAGGGGCTTGCCCACCGTGCCGGTGCGGTAGGCCTCACCGGGGTTGACGAAGGAGGCGGCGGAGGACTCGGTGAGGCCGTAGCCCTCCAGGATGTGGATGCCGGCGCCGGAGAAGAAGTAGCCGATCTCCGGGGCGAGGGCGGCACTGCCCGACACGCAGGCGCGCAGCCGGCCGCCGAACGCCTCGCGGATCTTGGCGTAGACGAGCGTGTCGGCGACCTTGTGCTTGGCGGCCAGGCCGAACGGCGCGGAGTGGACGCCGGTGCGGCGGAAGTTGTCCTGGGTGACCCTGCCGTACTCGCGGGCGACCTCGGCGGCCCACTGGAAGATTCTGTACTTGGCGGCGCCGCCCGCTCTGGCCTTGGCGGCGACACCGTTGTAGACCTTCTCGAAGATGCGCGGGACGGCGGCCATGTAGGTCGGCCGCACCACCGGCAGGTTCTCGATGATCTTGTCGACGCGGCCGTCGACGGCCGTGACGTGCCCGACCTCGATCTGCCCGGAGGTGAGCACCTTGCCGAAGACGTGTGCCAGCGGCAGCCACAGGTACTGCACGTCGTCGGCGCCGACCAGCCCGGTCGCGGAGATCGCCTTCGCCATGTACGACCAGTTGTCGTGCGGCAGCCGGACGCCCTTGGGGCGGCCCGTGGTGCCGGAGGTGTAGATCAGGGTCGCGAGCTGGTCGCCGGCGATCGCGCCGACCCGCTCCTTGATCAGCTCGGGGTGCGTCTCCAGGTAGGCGGCACCGCGGCGCTCCAGCTCGGCCAGGGTGAGCACCCAGTCGCCGCTCTCGACGCCGTCCGCGTCGACGACGACCACGTGGTGCAGGTCCGGCAGCTCGGCGCGCTTCTCCAGCGCCTTGGCCAGCTGGGCGGCGTTCTCCGCGATGAGGACCCTGCTCTCGGAGTCCGAGAGGATGAACGCCGACTCCTCGGCGTTGGTCTGCGGGTAGATCGTCGTCGTGGCCGCGCCCGCGCACATGATGCCGAGGTCGGCGAGGATCCACTCGACGCGGGTGGAGGAGGCCAGCGCGACGCGCTCCTCGGGCTGCAGACCCAGCTCGATCAGCCCGGCCGCGATCGCGTGGACCCGCTCACCGGCCTGCGCCCAGCTCAGCGACCTCCACTCGTCCGGGCCCTCACCCGAGGCCGGCGGCACGGGGTAGCGGTAGGCCTCGGCGTCCGGGGAGGCCGCCACGCGGTCCAGGAAGAGGGCCGCCACACTCGGCGGACGGTTCTCGATCAGTGTCTGTGTGTCGCTCACGACATCCTCCGGGACCCGCGACAGTGCGGCTGGCTGGCTCATTGCTGCTGGCTCGTCGGGCCGGGCTCGCGGGAGAGCCGGGCCGGGTGGGGCTGCGGTCACGCGCGAGCGGTTGTTTAACTCACGAGTAACTATCGAGCAGAGATCAGGGTAGAGCCCGACCGGCCGGTTCGAAAGGGGCAGCGGCCTGCCACTTCCTCCACAGGATGACCATACGAACGCGCAGGGGTCCACCGCACCTTCGTGCGGCGGACCCCTGTTGCACCGGTTTCGCCGGACGGCCGGCGGGAGGCGCGGTTACTTCTTGCCCTTGGCCGACCCCGCGCTGTCAT
Source organism: Streptomyces sp. NPDC046831 (assembly GCF_040645305.1). Taxonomy (NCBI): domain Bacteria; kingdom Bacillati; phylum Actinomycetota; class Actinomycetes; order Kitasatosporales; family Streptomycetaceae; genus Streptomyces; species Streptomyces sp. NPDC046831. Next base: position 140,990 of record NZ_JBEYXZ010000010.1, read on the forward strand.
CGCTGGAGAGGACCGCGATGAAGGCCTCCTGGGGAACTTCCACGGAACCCACCATCTTCATCCGCTTCTTTCCCTCCTTCTGCTTCTCCAGCAGCTTCCGCTTGCGGGAGATGTCACCGCCGTAGCACTTGGCCAGGACGTCCTTGCGGATGGCGCGGATGGTCTCGCGGGCGATCACCCGGGAGCCGATGGCGGCCTGGACCGGGACCTCGAAGGCCTGCCGCGGGATCAGCTCCTTGAGCTTGGCGACGAGCCGCACGCCGTAGGCGTACGCCTGGTCCCGGTGGGTGATCGCGGAGAACGCGTCCACCTTGTCGCCGTGCAGCAGGATGTCGACCTTGACCAGGCTCGACGTCTGCTCGCCGGTGGGCTCGTAGTCCAGTGAGGCGTAGCCGCGGGTCTTGGACTTCAGCTGGTCGAAGAAGTCGAAGACGATCTCCGCGAGCGGCAGCGTGTAGCGGATCTCGACCCGGTCCTCGGAGAGGTAGTCCATGCCGAGCAGGGTGCCGCGCCGGGTCTGGCACAGCTCCATGATCGAGCCGATGAACTCGGTCGGCGCGAGGATGGTGGCCCGCACGACCGGCTCGAAGACCTCGTTGATCTTGCCCTCGGGGAACTCGCTCGGGTTGGTGACCGTGTGCTCGGTGCCGTCCTCCATGACCACGCGGTAGACCACGTTGGGGGCGGTGGCGATCAGGTCGAGGCCGAACTCGCGCTCCAGCCGCTCCCGGATCACGTCGAGGTGGAGCAGGCCGAGGAAGCCGACGCGGAAACCGAAGCCGAGGGCGGCGGACGTCTCCGGCTCGTAGACCAGGGCGGCGTCGTTGAGCTGGAGCTTGTCCAGCGCCTCGCGCAGCTCCGGGTAGTCCGACCCGTCCAGCGGATACAGACCCGAGAAGACCATGGGCTTGGGGTCCTTGTAGCCGCCGAGCGCTTCCGTGGCGCCCTTGGCCTGGCTGGTGACGGTGTCACCGACCTTGGACTGGCGGACGTCCTTCACCCCGGTGATCAGATAACCCACCTCGCCGACGCCGAGGCCGTCGGCGGGGAGCATCTCGGGCGAGTTGGTCCCGATCTCCAGCAGCTCGTGCGTGGCGCCGGTCGACATCATCCGGATGCGCTCGCGCTTGTTGAGCTGGCCGTCGATGACACGGACGTATGTCACGACACCGCGGTAGGAGTCGTAGACCGAGTCGAAGATCATCGCACGGGCGGGGGCGTCGGCGACCCCGACCGGGGCCGGGATCTTCTCGACGACCTCGTCGAGGAGCGCCTCGACGCCCAGGCCGGTCTTGGCGGAGACCTTCAGCACGTCGCCCGGGTCGCAGCCGATGAGGTTGGCCAGTTCCTCGGCGAACTTCTCCGGCTGGGCAGCCGGCAGGTCGATCTTGTTCAGGACCGGGATGATCGTGAGGTCGTTCTCCATCGCCAGGTAGAGGTTGGCGAGGGTCTGCGCCTCGATGCCCTGGGCGGCGTCCACGAGGAGGACGGTCCCCTCGCAGGCGGCGAGCGACCGCGAGACCTCGTACGTGAAGTCGACGTGACCCGGCGTGTCGATCATGTTGAGGATGTGCGTGCTGTCGGGGGCGTGGGTGGGGGCCCACGGCAGACGCACCGCCTGGGACTTGATCGTGATGCCGCGCTCGCGCTCGATGTCCATGCGGTCGAGGTACTGAGCGCGCATCTGCCGCTGCTCGACCACGCCGGTCAGCTGGAGCATCCGGTCGGCGAGCGTGGACTTGCCGTGGTCGATGTGCGCGATGATGCAGAAGTTGCGGATCAGAGCCGGGTCGGTACGGCTCGGCTCGGGCACATGGCTAGGGGTCGCGGGCACGCAGGGTCCTGATTCTTGAGGCGTCCGCACACGTGTGCTTGTCCGTCTGCGGTCTCGGGTCGGATCTGTACGTAGTCTCCATGGTCCCATGCCTGGCGAGCGGGGAGCGGTTTGGGCCACTGGGTGGGCCACTGCTAGTCTGAGTGGCTGTGTCTCATGCCCTCTCAGCAGGAGGCACGACGTCAAGAAATCACCGGCGCGTGAGGCGGACCGACAGCGGTCCTGTCCTTTCGTGCCTGAATCTGTAGAGGCTCATTCGTGGCGAACATCAAGTCCCAGATCAAGCGGATCAAGACCAACGAGAAGGCCCGGCTGCGCAACAAGGCCGTCAAGTCCTCCCTGAAGACCGCGATCCGCAAGGCCCGCGAGGCCGCTGCCGCGGGTGACGTCGAGAAGGCCGCCGAGCTGCAGCGCGTCGCCGCGCGTCAGCTGGACAAGGCCGTCTCCAAGGGCGTCATCCACAAGAACCAGGCCGCCAACAAGAAGTCGGCCCTGGCCGGCAAGGTCGCGGCTCTCAAGGGCTGAAGTCCTTCCTTGATCTGACCGCCGGAAGGACCCAGGGCGGGCCCTCTCTCATCCGCCCCCGACCGGCACCACGGATCCGCGCGCGGCCTGCGTTCGCCACGCGGGCGCGGATCCAGCAGCTTCACACCGAAGGCCCCGGCGCCCCGCTCTTCCCCAGGGCGGCCGCCGGGGCCTTCGGCGTGTGCGGACCTCCGTGCGCCACGCCGTGCCGCTGCCCCACGCCGCACTGCTGCCCCGGTCGGCCGGCTTCCTTTTCCCAGGTGATTGGCTGGGGGCGGGGACGCCTGGAGCGGTGTGTCGGCGCGGGTGCCCTGAACCGCCCCGCCGTCGCCGGCCCCTCGGCGGCCTCGCCGTCGCCGGCCCCTCGGCGGCCTCGCCGACGCCGGCCCCTCGGCGGCCTCGCCGACGCAGGCGCCTGGACCGCCCCGTCGGCACGGGTGCCCTGGCCGCTCGCCGATCTGGCTCGTGAGCATGTTCGCGTGCGCCCGGAGGCGTCGGCTCGCCTCCGGCTGCACCTGCCTCCTCCGGCGCTGGACGCGCGGATGTCCCCGGGAGCCCGGAGCCCCTGATCAGTCAGGGCGGCCGGGGCGGTCGCGGCCGGAGCCGCCGGGGCGGTCGCGGCCGGAGCCGCCGGGGCGGACGGGGCGGACGGGGCGGACGGGGCGGACGGGGCGATGGTCTACGGCTTTGCGCCTGTGTCAGGCGCGGCCTCGGGAGCGTGCCGCGCGGGCGATGGTGACGACCGCCTTCTCCAGGGCGTACTCGGGATCGTCGCCGCCGCCCTTGACGCCCGCGTCCGCCTCGGCCACGGCGCGCAGCGCCACGGCGACCCCGTCCGGTGTCCAGCCCCGCATCTGCTGCCGCACCCGGTCGATCTTCCACGGCGGCATGCCCAGCTCACGGGCCAGGTCGGCGGGCCGTCCCCCGCGCGCGGACGACAGCTTCCCGATCGCCCGCACGCCCTGGGCCAGCGCGCTGGTGATCATCACCGGCGCCACGCCCGTCGCCAGCGACCAGCGCAGAGCCTCCAGCGCCTCCGCCGCCCGCCCCTCTACGGCCCGGTCGGCCACGGTGAAGCTCGACGCCTCGGCCCGCCCGGTGTAGTAGCGCCCGACGACCGCCTCGTCGATCGTCCCCTCGACGTCGGCGACGAGCTGCGCCACGGCCGAGGCCAGCTCCCGCAGGTCGCTGCCGATCGCGTCGACCAGGGCCTGGCAGGCCTCAGGGGTGGCCGAGCGGCCGAGCCCGCGGAACTCGGCCCGCACGAAGGCCAGCCGGTCCGCCGGCTTCGTCATCTTCGGGCAGGCCACCTCGCGCGCCCCCGCCTTGCGCGCGGCGTCCAGCAGTCCCTTGCCCTTGGCGCCTCCCGCGTGCAGCAGCACGAGGGTGATCTCCTCGACCGGCGCGGCGAGGTAGGCCTTCACGTCCTTGACCGTGTCGGCCGACAGGTCCTGCGCGTTGCGCACGACCACGACCTTGCGCTCGGCGAAGAGCGACGGACTGGTCAGCTCGGCGAGCGTGCCGGGCTGCACCTGGTCCGGAGTCAGGTCCCGCACGTCGGTGTCGGCGTCGGCGGCCCTGGCCGCGGCCACCACGTCCCGCACGGCACGGTCGAGCAGGAGGTCCTCCTGGCCCACGGCAAGCGTCACCGGGGCAAGCGGGTCGTCGTTCGCAGTCTTCCTGGCCATCGCGACAAGCATCCCACGCACCACCGACAACCAGGGCCGCCCGCCCGGCGCCGACCGCGCGGCCCTCGGTTCGGGCCCGCGTGTGCCATCACGGCGGCGGGATTTCAGGAGGCGGGTCGGCCGGTCCTGCCGGCCTGCCCCATCCGGTGTGCGGAGACGAGGAAGAAGACCCCGCCCAGGAAGGCTAGCCGGCCAGGGCGCTCAAGGAGGCGCCGCCCTTGCCCGCCTGGGCCATGAAGGAGGCTCCGGCGAGAGTGGAGAGGGCGCCGCTAGCCGCGGACCGGTGCGCGGCCTCTACGTGAACATCGCGCTCAGCACCCTCACCGCCGCAGGCCTGGCCGCAGCCGCCAGCTCGGGCATCCCGGCCGTCCTGCGGGTCTGGGGCGGCTGGGCCGTCACTGCGGGGCTCGTCCAGCTGATCGCCGGCGTCCTGCGGCGCGGCATGGCAGGACAGTGGCCGATGATCGCCACACCAGGCCGTGCTGGCCCAGCGGCAATGGTTCCTGGAAACCGCCACGCGGCTGCTGGAGGACGCCGGCTGTGCTCCCGCCGGCGCAGCGGGCCGGCACTTCGTCATGCTCCGCGACGGCGCCATGGCGGCCGGCTGCCTCTCCGACCCGGCGCTGATCTGTGAGACGTTCCTGCGCGGCGTCGAAGGCCTCTTGCACCCGGGCACAGCACCGGCGCCCGAACCGGACGGCCCAGCGACCCTGCCCGCATGACCATCCGGGCCGGAGCCGGCCGGCCCGCGATCAACCCCTCCGAGCCAGTACCGCTGTTCTTCGGCCGGAACGACATCCTGAGCGGCTTCGCCGCCGCGCGGGATCACGGTTCCTCGCGCCACCCCTCCCACTTCGCGGCGAACGCGTCGAGCTCCGCGGGGTCCAGCCGTCCCTGCTCGTCGTGCAGGAGGACGAGCCACTGCGCGTCCTCCGCGTCGTCCTCACCGGCCAGCGCGTCGCGGACGATCCGCGGCTCCTCGCCGGCCTCGAACCGCTCCCCGAGCGCCTCCGCCACCTCTTCGGCGGCGTCGCGGTCCGGGAGCACCAGCACATGCCTGACATCACTCACCGCGCCATTGTCCGGCACCCCGCCACGACTCCCCGGCCGGACCCCGCGTCCCGGCGGCGTCCGGGCCCACCTCCACGGTCCGGAACGTGCCGCCCGGGTCCGTCTGTCCGCCCCTGTCCCCGAACGCCAGCGGCCCGTGGCTGAACGCGCCGAAGCCCACGTCGGCCAGCCGCTCCTCCCCGTCCGCCGTCCGCACCCGCAGCGCGAGACGGTCGTACGGGATCCCGAGCCGGCCTTCCTTGCCGTACACCCGCGCCGGGAGCAGGCTGACGCCGAACCCGGGCTCGGCCGGCAGCGCGGCGAACGCCCCGTCGAGTTCGTAGCAGAACCCGCCCCGGTGCGCGCCCGCCGCCCTGTCCACCAGCCGCTTGTCCGCCAGCACGATCTCCTCGCCGAGGTGGACCGGCAGGTTCTCGAAGGGCACGGTCCGCAGATGGCGCAGCCGCAGGTCCCGCAGCACGTCCGAGGTGGGACGCGGCGGGCGTCCGATCCCCGGGCGGCGGAGACAGGCACCGGTCGGTGCGGCGTTCACGCCCTCAGTCTCCCGCGACGCGCAACCCCCTCCCCTCCCCCGCGACCGCGAGCGCCCCGTCCCGGTCCGTCCGCAGCACCGTCGCACCCGCCGCCCGCAGCGCCGCGACCGTGCTCGGGGCCGGATGCCCGTACGAGTTGTCCGCCCCGCAGGAGATCAGCGCGACCCGCGGAGCCACCAGGGCCATCAGGTCCGGGTCCTGGTAGGCGGAGCCGTGGTGGGCGACCTTCAGCACGTCCACGCGTGCCAGCCGACCGGCCGCCGGCGAGGTCAGCAGCGCTCGCTGGGCCGCCGGTTCGAGGTCGCCGAGCAGCAGCAGGCGCAGTCCCGCCGATCGCACCAGGAGTGTGACGCTGGCGTCGTTCGGGCCGTCCGGGCCAGGGGCCGGCGGCGGTGGCGGACCCAGCACCCGCCAGGACAGCGCGCCCGTGCGCCGCTCCTCCCCGGCCACCGCGTGCCGGAGGGGGATGTGCCGTCCGGCGGCCTGCTTCCGTACCAACTCGGCCTGCTCCGCGGGCTCCTCGTAATCCGTCGTCTCGATCTCCCCCACCGAGCGCCCCCGCAGCACACCCGGCAGTCCTGCCACGTGGTCGGCGTGGAAGTGCGTCAGCAGGACGAGTGGGATGCGCGTCACGCCCAGCGTGCGCAGACAGCGGTCGACGAGCACCGGGTCGGGTCCGGCGTCCACGACCACCCCGGTGCCGTCGCCCGCCGCGAGGACCGTCGCGTCGCCCTGTCCCACGTCGCACATCGCGAACCGCCAGCCCGGAGGGGGCCAGCCCGTGATCACCCGGGTCAGCGGCGGTGGCCGTACCACCACCAGCAGGAGCAGCACCACGCAGGCGCCGCACAGCCAGGGGTGCCTCGGCAGCCGCCGCCCCAGGACGACGGCGACCACCGTGAGCAGGCCCAGCAGCAGCGCCCCCGTCCAGCTGCCCGGCCAGTCCACTCCCCCGCCGGGCAACGACGCCCCCGTCCGGGCGACACGGGCGATCCACCCGGCGGGCCAACTCGCGCACCAGGCGAGCGCCTTCGCCGCCGGCAGGGCGACCGGCGCCGTGGCCAGCGCGGCGAAGCCCAGCACGGTGGCGGGGGCCACCGCGGCCTCCGCCAGCAGGTTGCACGGCACCGCCACCAGGCTCACCCGCGCCGACAGCACCACCACGACCGGCGCGCACAGCGCCTGCGCCGCGGCGGCCGCGCCCAGCGCCTCGGCCGGACGGGCGGGCACCCCACGCCGCCGCAGCGCCTCGCTCCAGCGCGGCGCGAGGGTGAGCAGGGCTCCGGTGGCCAGCACGGACAGCAGGAAGCCGTAGCTGCGGGCGAGCCACGGGTCGTAGAGCACCAGCAGCAGGACGGCCGTCGCCAGCGCGGGGATCAGCGACCTGCGGCGGCCGGTCGCGAGGGCGAGCAGGGCCACGGCACCGCAGGCCGCGGCCCGCAGCACGCTCGGGTCGGGTCTGCACACGACGACGAAGCCCAGGGTGAGCGCTCCGCCGAAGAGCGCGGTTGCCCGCAGGGAGATGCCCAGCCGGGGTGCGAGGCCCCGTCGTTCGGCCTGCTGGGCGAGGGCGGGCGGCCCGACGAGCAGGACCAGCAGGATGGTGAGGTTGCTGCCGGACACGGCCAGGAGGTGGGTCAGGTCCGTCTCCTTGAACGCCTCGTCCAGCTCGGGCGTGATCCGGGAGGTGTCTCCCACGACGAGCCCCGGCAGCAGCGCCCTGGCGTCCGGCGGCAGCCCGTCGGTGGCCTGGCGCAGGCCCGCCCGCAGCCGGCCGGCCAGCCGCTGCGGCGCGGACGGCCCGCTCACCACCTCGGGCCCCGCACGGCCCCGTACCCGCAGGACCGCCGCGATCCGGTCACCCCCGGCCAGGGGCGGTGTCACCCGGGCGGTCACACGGAGCCGGGTGGACGGCAGCAGCCCGAGCCAGGGTGACGGCTGGGGCCCCTCGCCTCTCGCAGGGCCCGCCGCATCTCCCCCTGCGGGGAAGGCGGCGCGGGCCGGCTTCCGGTGTCCGGCGTCGACGAGCAGCAGCACCGGCGTCCGGGTCGCCACGGCCGCCGCCCCGCCCTCCCGTTCGACCCGCCGCACCTCCGCGTCGATCAGCACGGCGGCCGGTGCCAGGTGGCCGCCGCTGACCCGTGGCCGGGTGAGCCGGGGATCGGAGGTCAGCTCCACCTCGGCGGTCACCGTGGCGAACTGCCGCGCCAGACCGGGCACGGGCCCGCGCCGCAGGTCCGCCCCGTGCAGCCCGGCGGAGACGGCCGCGGCGGCCACGGCGAGCAGGACGGCGGCGACGGAAGCGCGCGCCCAGGCACGTCCGGGCCGGTCGTACCGGCGCGTCTCCCCCGCATGCGGGGCAGGCGCTCCGGCACCCCCGGTCGCCCGCGCCGCTGGGACCGTCCCCATGGGCGCGGTCCCGCCCCCGGCTGCCCGTCCCCGGTCCGCTCCCCCCGCGCGTCGCCGGCCGGGCATCAGCACGGCGGCTGCCGCCAGGCACGTCACGGCGACACCGGTCACCGGGCCCGGCGCAGCGTCCAGCGTCAGCGCCGCCGTCGCCCAGGCCGCGAGTGCGGGAGGGACGAGTCGCAGGTCGGCCGGGCCCTCCTGACGGGGGTGGGCGGCGCCCAGCCTGCTCCCGGAGGCGGCGTGCACGGCCGGGCGGGCGCGGGACGCGGACCGCTGCTCCGGGCGAGGCGGTGGTGCCGGCGAGGTCGCCGGCGCGGCAGGTCCAGCCGTGGCCGCCGGCCGGCCCGCCGCCCCCCGGCCGGAGGCCGGCCGCCCGCGGCGGTCGTCAGGGGCGCCGTTCATGGCCGTACGAGATTCCGCAGGTCGGCGAAGCGGCGGTCGCCGATGCCGTTCACCTCGCGCAGCTCGTCCACCGAGCGGAAGCCGCCGTGCCGCGTGCGGTGGTCGATGATGTGCTGCGCCAGGACGGGACCGACGCCGGGCAGGGTCTCCAGCTGGTCGGCGGTGGCCGTGTTCAGGGACACCGGGCCCGTGACCCCGCCCGCCGCTGCGGCACCGGCCAAGCCGCCGGCGACCGTACCGCCGCCCGGTCCGGCCGGCGCCGCCGGCACCGGGCCGCCGACGACCACCTGTTCGCCGTCCACCAGGAAGCGGGCCTGGTTGAGTCCGTCGGTACGGGTGCCCGGGCGCACGCCGCCCGCCGCCCGCAGCGCGTCGGCGACACGCGAACCCTGGGGAAGGCGCTGGATGCCCGGACGGCGGACCTTGCCGCTGACGTCCACCGTGATCACCGGCCCGGCCGAGGCTCCCGCGCCCGGCCCGGCGGCCGCAGCCGGCGCCGGCGCGGCGGTGCCCCCGCTCTCGTCCCGCCCCGGGTACGGCGCCGCCGCCCGCACCACCTCCGGCGCCCGCACCGGCTGGGTGCGGCCGGCCCAGAAGTGCTGCACGGCGAACCCGGAGACGAGGACGAGCAGCGCCGTGAGCGCGACGACGCTCCTGCGCTCCAGGCCGCACCTGGTCTGCACCCACAGCGGCAGCCGCTCGCGGACGGCGAGCCGGGCCCTGTCCCGCCACGCCGGCATGCCGTCAGGAGCCCGCGCCGGCCGGGCGACCGCGGCATCCGCCGCGGGCCGCGGCTCCGGCTGCGTCTGCCCGCTTCCCGGGTGGGCGGCCCACGGGAGACCGCCGTGCACCGAGACGGTCGGCGGTCCACTGCCCGACGCCCGCTCCTCCGCCGCCTGTTCACGGTCTTTGGCGCTGACGAGGCGCCGGGGAGGATCGGGCCGTCCGAGCCGACCGTCCAGTCCCCCGGGAAGCCGCTCCGACTCCGCGGCATGGACGGGACGTTCGGCTTCCGCGCCGAACAACGCCTCCGCCCGCCGGCGCAGTTCCCCGGCCGACGCCTGCCGGTCGGGCCGCGCTGCCCGGTGCGCCGGTGGGCGGCGGTGGCGGGCGCGGCCGTCGGAGGCCGGGGCGCGGCCCGGTCCGCTGGTGGCGGTCGCTGTGCGTGAGCCTGGTCGAAGTGCCATGGGCCGAGGATCGGGCACCTCGGCATCCGCGCGATGATCTTGCTCGAAACCCGGGGACCACCGCCCGGTTGTGGACAACTTCACCACTCGGACGAGTGACGGAGCGGACCCTTACCCCCGGGCCGGTCTCACCGGTGCGAGACCACGACCCCCAGCAGCCCCGGTCCCGTGTGGGCCCCGATGACCGCTCCGACCTCGCTGACGTGCAGGTCGGCCAGGCCCGGCACCCGTGCCCGCAGCCGGTCGCCGAGGGCCGCCGCACGGTCGGGGGCGGCGAGATGGTGCACGGCGATGTCGACCGGGGCGCCGCCCGCCCGTTCGGCCACGATCTCCTCGAGGCGGGCGATCGCCTTCGTCGCCGTGCGCACCTTCTCCAGGGGCTCGATCCGGCCACCGGCCAGCTGGAGCAGCGGCTTGACGGCGAGGGCCGAACCGAGCAGTGCCCGCGCGGCACCGATCCGGCCGCCGCGCCTCAGGAAGTCGAGGGTGTCGACGTAGAAGAGGGCGGAGGTGCTCCCGGCGCGCTTCTCCGCGGCCGTGACCGCGTCGTCCACGGTGCCGCCCTCCTCCGCCGTCTCCGCCGCGGCGAGGGCGCAGAAGCCGAGCGCCATCGCGACCATGCCGGTGTCGACCACGCGCACCGGCACCGGCGCCTCGCGCGCCGCGAGCACCGCGGCGTCGTAAGTGCCCGAGAGTTCGGCGGACAGGTGCAGGGAGACGATGGCGGAGGCGCCCGCGTCCGCGATCCTGCGGTAGGTGTCGGCGAAGACCTCCGGGCTGGGCCGTGAGGTGGTGACGGGCCGCCGCTTCTGCAGCGCCTGCGCCAGGGAACGGGTCGAGATCTCGGTGCCCTCTTCGAGCGCCCGGTCGCCGAGGACGACGGTCAGGGGCACCGCGGTGATGCCGTGGCGCTCCATCGTCCGCGGCGGCAGGTAGGCCGTTGAATCGGTGACGATCGCGACATGGCGGGACATGAGCTGGAGGCTACCTGCTGGGGCGGCCCGAGGGCAGCCCGGCCCCGCCCGAGGGGGCCGCGTGTGTCCGGATCACGTCGTGCTCTCGGGGCGGGCCTTCTTCTGCCAGGGGTAGGTGGGGCGGCGCCCCGGCGGGGTGAGGGAGGGCCGGCCGGGATCCTGCGCCGCGGACTGCCGCGGGCCCTCGGACCGTGTCTGCCGCGCCGCGTCGGCGCCGGGGTCCGCGGCGGGGGCCTCGGGCCACGGCGGCGGGGCGGCTGCCTGGTCGACGCCGGTCCAGTGGCGCAGGGCGCCGGCCTCCATGTCGATCTCGGCGCTGAGCATGTCCAGGTCGTCGTCGGCGAAGCGGCGGGCGCGGTCCCGGGCGGCCCAGCGCAGGGAGTCCGCGGAGTCGGTGATGCGCCCGGTGCGCTCGCGCAGGGCGGGCAGCCGCTCGGCGAGTCGGGCCCGGTCCGGTTCGGACTCCAGGCGCCGCAGCTCCGCGTCGAGTTCGTGCCCGTGCGCGCTGAGGCGCCGGAAGAGGGCGAGGGACTCCTTCAGGGACTCGTCCTCCTGGGCCGAGGCGTGCAGGGCGTCCTGCGTGGCGCGCATCGACGTGCGCAGCGCGAGCCGCAGCCGGGCCAGCTCGCCCGCCGGGCCGGGCTGAGCGAAGGACCTGGCCCGCAGGGTGTGGTCCTCGACCGCGCGCCGGGCCTCGGTCAGGGTGCGGTCCACGCCGCGCTTGGCGGCGCCGACGGCCTTCACCGCGGCGTAGGCCCCGAGCACCACGAAGAGCAGGAAGAGCACGGCGAACACGGTGACGAAGGCTTCCACGGCGCTCCTCCTCGAATCCCCGGCGGCACGGGCCGCGCTCTTCCACGGTAAACGCAACAGGCAGGCCCGGAGTTCCGTCAGAACCCCGAACCTGCCCGCAGGGGTCGTCCGGCGGATCGTGCCGCAGAGGCGGGGCCGGGCACGCCCGTCTGCGGCTCGTCGTCGGTTGCCGGCGCTCCGCGTCGACGCCCTCCTCCGCCGTGCAGCCGCACGCACCGGACCCCGCTCCCCCGGGCTGCGAGGTGCCGCCGGTCTCCTTCGGCCTGCTCCGCCGGGCAGCCCCCGGGGGACCACCCGGTACCGGCGCCGTCGGCCGGCCGCGGTGGCCAGGCGCTCACGCCGGGACGATGTTCACCAGCTTCGGCGCCCGGACGATCACCTTGCGGATGCCGGCGTCGCCCAGCGCCGCGACGACCTTCTCGTCGGCCAGCGCCACCTTCTCCAGGTCCGCCTCGGAGATGGACGGAGGCACCTCCAGACGCGCCTTGACCTTGCCCTTGACCTGGACGACGCAGGTCACCGTCTCGTCCACGACGTACGCCGGGTCGGCGACCGGGAAGTCCCGGTGGACGACGGAGTCGGAGTGGCCCAGCCGGTGCCACAGCTCCTCGGCGATGTGCGGGGCCAGCGGCGCGACCATCAGCACCAGCGGTTCGGCGACCGAGCGCGGCACCGCGCGTCCCGCCTTGGTCAGATGGTTGTTCAGCTCGGTGACCTTGGCGATGGCGGTGTTGAAGCGCAGGGCCTCCAGGTCCTGGCGGACACCGTCGATCGCCTTGTGCAGGGCGCGCAGCGTGTCCTCGCCGGGCTCGTCGTCGGTGACGGTGACCTCGCCGGTGGCCTCGTCGACGATGTTGCGCCACAGCCGCTGCAGCAGCCGGAACTGGCCCACCACCGCGCGGGTGTCCCACGGCCGGGAGACGTCCAGCGGGCCCATCGCCATCTCGTACAGGCGCAGCGTGTCGGCGCCGTACTCGGCGCAGATCTCGTCCGGAGTGACCGCGTTCTTCAGGGACTTGCCCATCTTGCCCAGCAGGCGGGTGACCTTCTCGCCCTGGTAGTAGTAGGCGCCGTCCCGCTCCTCCACCTCGGCGGCCGGCACCGCGATGCCGCGGCTGTCGCGGTAGACGTAGGCCTGGATCATGCCCTGGTTGAACAGCTTGTGGAACGGCTCCGCGGAGGAGACGTGCCCCAGGTCGTGCAGGACCTTGGACCAGAAGCGCGCGTACAGCAGGTGCAGCACGGCGTGCTCGGCGCCGCCGACGTACAGGTCGACGCCGCCGTGCGGCAGGCCCTCGCGCGGGCCCATCCAGTAGCGCTCGATCTCGGGGTCGACCAGCCGCTCACCGTTGTGCGGGTCCAGGTAGCGCAGCTCGTACCAGCAGGAGCCGGCCCAGTTGGGCATGGTGTTCGTCTCGCGGCGGTACTTCTTCGGCCCGTCGCCCAGGTCGAGGGTGACGTTGACCCAGTCCTCGTTGCGCGACAGCGGCGTCTCGGGCTGGGTGTCGGCGTCGTCCGGGTCGAAGGTGCGCGGCGAGTAGTCCTCGACCTCCGGCAGCTCCAGCGGCAGCATCGACTCGGGCAGCGCGTGGGCGACGCCGTCCTCGTCGTAGACGATCGGGAAGGGCTCGCCCCAGTAGCGCTGGCGGCTGAACAGCCAGTCCCGCAGGCGGTAGTTGACGGTGCCCTCGCCGATGCCCGTGCGCTCCAGCCACTCGGTGACGCGCGCCTTGGCCTCGACGACGCCCAGGCCGTCCAGCCGCACCTCGTCGCTGGAGGAGTTGACGATCTTCGCGTCGTAGGCGACGAAGGCGTCGTCCCAGGCCGTGGTGTCGGTGCCGCGGCCGTCGGTGGGCTCCACCACGCACCGCATCGGCAGTTCGAAGGCGCGCGCGAAGGCGAAGTCACGGCTGTCGTGCGCGGGGACGGCCATGATCGCGCCGGTGCCGTAGCCCATCAGGACGTAGTCGGCGATGAAGACCGGGACCTTCTCGCCGTTGACCGGGTTGGTCGCGAAGGCGCCGGTGAACACGCCGGTCTTGTCCTTGGCCTCGGCCTGCCGCTCCACGTCGGACTTCGAGGCGGCCTGCGCGCGGTACGCGGCGACGGCCTCGGCCGGGGTGGCATGCCCGCCGGTCCACACCTCGTGCGTGCCCTCGGGCCAGACGGCCGGGGTGAACTTCTCGACCAGCGGGTGCTCGGGCGCCAGCACCATGTAAGTGGCGCCGAACAGGGTGTCCTGGCGCGTGGTGAAGATCGTCAGGTGCTCGCCGTCGATCGGGAAGTCGACGCGGGCGCCCTCGGAGCGGCCGATCCAGTTGCGCTGCTGCAGCTTGATGGCCTCGGGCCAGTCCAGCCCGTCCAGGTCGTCCAGCAGCCGGTCGGCGTACGCGGTGATGCGCATGTTCCACTGGCGCAGCTTGGCCTTGAAGACGGGGAAGTTGCCGCGCTCGGAGCGGCCGTCGGCGGTGACCTCCTCGTTGGCCAGCACGGTGCCCAGGCCGGGGCACCAGTTCACGGGCGCGTCGGAGGCGTAGGCCAGGCGGAACTCGCCCAGGACGTCGGCGCGCTCGGCGGCGGTCAGCTCGTGCCATCCGCGGGTGTGCCCGGGGACGGCGCGCTCACCGCTCTCGAACTGGGCGACGAGCTCGGAGATCGGGCGGGCCTTGTCCGCCTCGTCGTCGTACCAGGAGTTGAAGATCTGCAGGAAGATCCACTGGGTCCACTTGTAGTACTCCGGGTCGATCGTGGCGAAGGACCGGCGCTTGTCGTGGCCCAGGCCCAGCCGGCGCAGCTGGGCCTTCATGTTCTCGATGTTGGCCTCGGTGGACACGCGCGGGTGGGTGCCCGTCTGCACGGCGTACTGCTCGGCGGGCAGGCCGAAGGCGTCGAAGCCCAGGGTGTGCAGGACGTTGTGGCCGGTCATCCGCTGGAACCGGGCGTAGACGTCGGTGGCGATGTAGCCGAGCGGGTGGCCGACGTGCAGGCCCGCACCCGAGGGATACGGGAACATGTCCATGACGAACTTCTTCGGCCGCGCGACCAGCTCCGGGTCGCCGGCCAGGTCACCCTTGGGGTTCGGCGCCGCGTACGTGCCCTCGGCGTCCCAGACGTCCTGCCAGCGTGCCTCGATGGCGGCCGCCGTGGCGGCCGTGTAGCGGTGCGGCGCTGCCTCCGCCGGCACAGCGGCGGCAGCAGCGGGGTTCGTCTCGCTCATGATCCTCAAAGCTCCATCGATCGTCTCTGCCGGCGAAATGAAAAATCCCCTCGCACAGGAGGGGACGCCGCGCCGATTCCGACCACCCGCTTCACCCGGCGGTCGGGACTGATCAGCGCGGCTCGCTAAGCAGAAGGCGTACGGCACGCATGGCGTCAGGGTACCGCAGCCGTCGAGCACGCTGCGACGGGCTCCGCCGCACCCCCGGAACGTCCCCCATCCGGTTGTGGAGCTCCTGAAAAGCTGAACGAGATTCAAAGATTACCCGGCGTAACGGAAGCTATGGGGACAAGGGGACTGCCGCGCACCTGTTTGATAACAACGCAATAACTCAAACCTGCTACCGCTCGGTTTGGCGCGACTTAGAGTTCGTGCTCGGGACCGCCTGCCCGACATGACCGCTCGGAGTTGCCCCCATGAACCCTCGCCGCAGTAACAGCACGCTCCCCAAACCGGGCCGTTCGGCCTACGGGGCGGCGTCGGCTGTCGTCCTGCTCCTCATACCCGTGATCGTGCTCGTCGGAGGTGACCGGGTCCGCGACTTCCTCAACTTCGGCGCGGGCGTCCTCTCCCTCGTCTCCCTGAGCTGCTCGGTCATCTGGGGACTGGTCGCCCAGGACCGGATCTTCCTCAACACGCGCCAGCGGATCGTGGGCCAGGCCGTGCACCGCACGACGGCGGTCGCCTCGATCGCGTTCCTGCTGCTGCACATCACCACCAAGATCGCCCTGGACCACACCCAGCTGATCGCCGCGGTCATCCCCTTCTCGCTCGGCGTCACCGGCCTCGGCGGCCTGATCGGACTCGGCTCCGCGGCCGGACTGCTGATGGTCTTCGTCGGCATCACCGGCGCGCTGCGCAGCAACTTCGCCTCCCCCGCCCCGGTGGCGGCCCGCTGGCGGGCGATGCACATGCTCGCCTACCCGGCCTGGGGCGCGGCGCTGGTCCACGGCCTGTACGCCGGCCGCCAGGCCAAGCCCGTCTTCGTGATCCTGTACGGCCTGTCCCTGCTCGGCGTCATGGCGGCCGTGGCACTGCGCTCGGCGCCGCGCCCGGTCAAGCGCCGGGTCGCCGACCGCGTGGTCGCGCTGCTGGGCAGCGGGGAGCGGCCCGGCCTGGAGGACCTGGACGCGAGCCGGGCCAGGGCGACGGACTCCGCCCTGCCGGGCTACGAGCGGGGCGCCCGGCCGTCGGCCGCCGGGTCCACGGGCCCGCTCCCCCGCGTCCCGGGTCCCGCCGCGCCCTACGAGGCCCCGGCCGCCGCGGTCACGGAGCCCGCCGCCTCCGGTTTCGCGGCCGCCTACCGGGCCGTCTCGACACCGCCGCCCGCCGGGCAGCCGTTCGCGGCCGACCGGACCGCGCGCCTGGACCTGCCGCTGGACCTGCAGGCCACGGAGACGATGCCGCGCGTGGACGGCGCCGGCGCCGCGTCGGGCAGCTGGCCGATCCCTTCCCCGCCGCCCGTCGGCGAGGCTCCCCCGTCGGCCTACGACCCCATGGTCGACACCGGATACACCATCCCCGCCTACAACAATCCGGGCACGGGCGGGTACGGCGGACGTGACGTGTACGACACCGGTGAGACGAACCCGCTGTACGGCACGTACAACTCCAACGACACGTACAACAGCGGTCCCGCCACAGAAACACCCCCCGGTGCGTCCTTCGACACACCGGGTTCGGGCGAACCTTGGAACACGCCTTCCGGAGGCTATAGGTGAACGAGGCCCTGCCCGACGTCCCAGAAGTCCGCGTGGTCGGCCTTCCCCAGCTCACGTCGGGCTTCGACCTTGTCGAACGACTGGATCTGCCCATGCACCTGAAGGTGCACGGGCCGCTCGAACCGATGGGCGGCGAGCAGCTCGCGCAGCTCGCCGAGGCCATCAACCTCAGGGGCCGCGGCGGCGCGGGCTTCCCCTTCCACAAGAAGCTGCGGTCGGTCGCCGAGTCGGCGATCCGCCGCGGCGTGCGGCCGGTCGTCGTCGTCAACGGAAGCGAGGACGAGCCGGCCTGCCGCAAGGACACGGTGCTGATCAACCGTGCCCCGCACCTCATCCTGGACGGCGCCCTGCTGTGTGCGGAGGCGCTCGGCGCCCGCACGCTCGTGGTGGGCGTCACCCGGGAGTCCACACAGCGCTCCATGGAGGCCGCGCTCGCCGAGCGCGGCCTGAGCAACGGGCGCCGCTCGGCGCTGCGCGCCCGGGTGCAGCGCAATCCGGTGCGCATGGTCACCGGCGCCGCCGCGTCGCTGATCCGCTCCATCGACGGCGGCCCGGCGATCCCGCCGGGCCGCAAGGTCAGCGCTTCGCAGAACGGTGTGGGCGGCGCGCCGACGCTGCTCTCCAACGCCGAGACATTCGCCCAGCTGGCGATCGCCGCGCGCATCGGCCCTGAGCGCTACGGCAACACCGGCCTGTACGACGAGCCGGGCACCGTGATGCTCACGGTGTCCGGCGCGGTCGCCCGCCCGATGGTGATCGAGGTGCCGACCGGCGTGCCCCTGCGCTACGTCCTGCAGCTGGCCGGCGCGCCGCCGATGCCGCAGGGCGTGCTCACCGGCGGCTACCACGGCAAGTGGATCGACGCGGCGACCGTGAACGAGGCGGTCGTCTCGCGCAACTCGCTGGACGCGGTGGGCGGTTCGCTCGGCGCGGGGGCGATCCTGCCGATCAGTCAGGAGACCTGCCCGCTGGGCGAGTCGCTCCAGGTGGCCAAGTGGCTGGCCGAGGAGAGCGCGGGCCAGTGCGGCCCCTGCTACCTCGGCCTTCCGGCCGCCGCGCGCGGCATGGAGGACATCCTCAACGGGGGCGGACCGGCCGCCCTGGAGGCCCTCAAGCAGGTCGCGCGGAACGTCAAGCGGCGCGGCGCCTGCTCGCACCCGGACGGCTCCGCGATGTTCCTGGAGTCGACCGTCAAGGCCTTCACGGACGACCTCGCCGCCCATGTCCTCGGCAACGGCTGCGGCCGGCCCGTGCAGGGCGTCCTGCCCCTGTTCGAGGGCGGCAGGGGCCCGACGGGCATCCCCGGCGGCGGCGAGGCGGAGGAGACCGGCCCCAGCCGCCAGAAGATCTACGTCGACTGGACCCTGTGCCGGGGGCACGGCCTGTGCGCGGACATCCTCCCGGAAGTCTTCGAACTGGGCGCCGACGGCTTCCCGACCGTCGCCCAGGCACAGGTGCCGCGCTACGCGGAGCAGAAGGCGCTGCGCGCGGTGCGCCGCTGTCCGGCGCTGGCCCTGCGCCTCGAGGAGGACACCCGCTCGCAGGCGCCCTCCCGGAATCTTCCGGTCCTCTCCCAGGGCCGCGGCCGCCGGGCCCTCGGCCGCTGAGCACCCGGCGCGGCGGGCCGCTCCCACGGGAGGTGGCCCGCCGCGCCGTTTCGCCGTCCGCGGCACGGAGCCCCTCGCCCGCCGCGCCGAGGCCTCGCCGGTGCCGCCCGGGCCTGGCTCTCGGTCACCACCCACACGCCGAAGGCGGGCCATCCGTTCGGATGACCCGCCTTCGTGTCTGTGGAGCTAAGGAGAATTGAACTCCTGACCTCCTGCATGCCATGCAGGCGCTCTACCAACTGAGCTATAGCCCCGCGCGGTCCCTGCGGTCGACCCGCATTTCCGCGCCGCCCGGTTTCCCTGGCGGCGACGCCAACATTACACGGTCCCGGGGGTGCGACACCAAATCGGTTTCCGTTGTGTCCTGTATGACCGTATGGACCCGGGAAAACCTCGGCCGGCATGCTCGGGAAACACATCGGGCCGGGTCTCCTCAGGAGGGCCCGGCCCGGGTCATGCCGTGACGAACGAATAGAACCGCTTCAGCGTGCAGTGCTCCTCCAGGAGCCGGCCGTAGATCGGCTCGCCCTCGAGTTCGCGGTAGGTCTCGATGGGGTCGCCCTTTATGATCAGCGCCCGCGCGCACTCCTCGCACCAGTACTGGTAGTCGGGGTTGACCGGCTCCATGTCCCGGACGATGGGCGTGCCGCTGCCGCACCAGTCGCACTTCCGCCTGTGGGCACCCATCGATCAGCTCCAGCTGTGGCCGCAGGCCGTGCACACGTACGAGATCCCGCCGTTGTCGCCGAGGACTTGGGCCACGTGGAGGGAACCGCAGGAGGGGCAGCTGAGGCGGGTGACCGTGTCCCGTGTCAACGCCCCGTCGAGGAGGTGGTCGACCTCCACGAGGATGCTGGCAGGCATCGCTACTCCCTCCCGTCGGGCCGCGCCCCCTTCCGGCCGTTTGATTCTGCCACGGCCGGGCCGATACGGTCAGCGACGCCTCGGTACCAGTCCGGCCACGGCACCCGCCACGGCCGTCCCGACCGGGGCGTACGCGCACGCCGAGAGCGCCTGCGCAGAGGTATACGCCCCCGGGCCCCCAAGTGACTCAAGCCGGTGCGGGAACAGGGCACCGAAGACCGCCACCCCCGATCAGCCGGCCGGACTGCGCGACCGCCGCGCGCGGAGCTGAGCACCTGAAGGATCACCAGGCTCGGGCAGTGGCGGCGGCGCCTGTGGCGGCCGCCGCGAGAAGGTGATACGGATCACGCGGCCGTCGCATCGCACCATCTCGTCGGCCGGACAACAGAAAATCCCGCCCCTGCCGGGGCGGGATTCTGATCACCGATCTGTGACGGCTCGACAGGGAGTCGTCCGTGGAGCTAAGGAGAATTGAACTCCTGACCTCCTGCATGCCATGCAGGCGCTCTACCAACTGAGCTATAGCCCCTTGTCCCACGCGGCTGGGCCGCCTGGTCCTTCGCTCCGCTCGGCGGGGCGAACAAGAAGAACTTTAGCCTGCGACCTGCCGGAAAGTGAAATCCGGGTCCCGGGTCGCCCCGGGACGGCTCAGTCGTCGTCGCCGAGGACCGGCTCGGGCAGGGTGCCGGCGTTGTGCTCCAGCAGCCGCCAGCCGCGGGCGCCCTCGCCGAGGACGGACCAGCAGCAGTTGGACAGGCCGCCGAGGCTCTCCCAGTGGCGGGCCTCCAGGCCGAGCAGGCGCCCGATCGTCGTGCGGATCGTGCCGCCGTGGCTGACCACGACCAGCGTGCCGTCGTCGGGCAGCTTCTCGACGTGGCGCAGCACGACGGGGGCCGCGCGGTCGGCGACCTCGGTCTCGAGTTCGCCGCCGCCGCGGCGCACGGGCTCCCCGCGCTTCCAGGCGGCGTACTCCTCGCCGTACCGGGCGATGATCTCCTCGTGCGTGAGCCCCTGCCAGACACCGGCGTAGGTCTCGCGCAGGCCCTCGTCCTGGGCGACGTCCAGGCCGGTGAGCGCGGCCAGCTCGGCGGCCGTCCGCCTGGCCCGCGCCAGGTCCGAGGAGACGATCGCGTCGGGTCCGAGGGAGGCCAGCAGCCGGGCGGCGCGGCGGGCCTGCCCGACGCCGGTCTCGGTCAGCTCGACGTCCGTGGTGCCCTGGAAGCGGCGCTCCACGTTCCAGGAGGTCTGGCCGTGCCGCCACAGGATGATGCGGCGGCCCCGGCCGGTCCGGTCAGCGGCGCCACCGCTCACCAGGCACCGTCCGGCTCCGCCGCCTGTCCGGCGGCCTGCTGCCGGGCGTGCTCCTCCGCCTTGCCACGGGTGGCCTTGGCGTCCTCGGGCAGCTCCACCTCGGGGCAGTCCTTCCACAGCCGCTCGAGCGCGTAGAAGACGCGCTCCTCGCTGTGCTGGACATGGACGACGATGTCCACGTAGTCGAGGAGGATCCAGCGGGCCTCGCGGTCGCCTTCGCGGCGTACCGGCTTCACGCCGCGCTCCTTCAGCAGCCGCTCCTCGATCTCGTCGACGATCGCCTTGACCTGGCGATCGTTGGGAGCGGAGGCGAGCAGGAAGGCGTCCGTGATCGACAGCACGTCGCTGACGTCGTAGGCGATGATGTCGTGCGCGAGCTTGTCGGCGGCCGCCTGGGCGGCGGTGTGGACGAGCTCGAGAGAGTGGTCGGTTGCGGTCACTGCAAAGCTTTCCGTAGGCGGTCACTTGACATCAAGGGTCTCACGGACCGCCGGGCACGCCCCACGTGTCGAAGCCGGCAGGGGCCGCCGCCCCGGCCGGAGCCGCCCCGGCCCGCCGCCACGGGGCCCCGGCCCCGCGGCGGACGGCCCCGCGGGAGGCCGCCCGCACCGGACGCCTCCCGCGGTCCCGGTCACGACGACGGGTCGTAGTCCTGGCCGAGGACGACCGAGACGTCGGCGTTCGAGGTGACCTCGCCCCGGGCGACGGACCCGGCGGGCAGGCCGAGGGTCTTGGCGACCTCGGTGGCGTTCTCCTTGCCGGCGGCGTCGGCGTAGAGGACCTGGGAGGTCTGCCGCACCTCGGACGCCCTGCCGGCCTCGACGAAGGTGAAGCCGCCGTTGAGCAGGACGACGCGGGCCTTGTCGGTGAGGTCCTCGGCGCCGCCGGCGTTCTGCACGGACACCCGGACGGCCGCCGACTGCTCGGGGCTCTTCGCGGTGCCGCCGAGGACGTCCCTGACGACGCTCTCGCTGGTCTGGGCGCTGAGCCTGCCGTCGTCCTGCACCGGCAGCAGCGCCGTCCGGTAGTCGCCGCCCTTGGCGAGGTCGGCGAGCCCGGCCAGGAAGGTGCCGAGGTCCTTGTCGGTGAGCGAGGGGTCGAGGATCTGCGCCAGCGTCTGCACGGTGACGGTGGCGGCCTGCGGGTCGGAGGACACCTTGCGCAGCACGCCCTGCATGACCTGGCCGAACCGCTCCAGCTGGGCGTTCGCGGACTCGCCGGAGGCGCGGTGGGTGGCGTACGCGACGGCCATCCTGCCGCTGAGCGTCTGGTCCTTGCCCTGGTGGACGAGGGGCGCGGCGCCCTTCTTCTTCGTGTCCGGGTCGGGCACGTCGGTGTCGGTGTCCACCTCGATGCCGCCGACCAGGTCGACGAGGTTCTGCAGATAGGGGGTGTCCAGACGCCACGTGCCCTGGATGCTGGTGCCGAGGACGGTGTCGAGCTGGTCCCTGGTGCCGGCCGAGCCGTCGTCGTCGACCGACTCGGCGAGGGTCGTGGTGCTGCCGTCGTCGGAGGTCAGGGCGAGCGTGTTGGGCAGCAGGACCGTGGTGCCCTGGCGCGTGGTGGTGTTGTCGACCAGCAGCGCCGTCGAGGTGCCGCCCCTGACGGTGTTGTGCAGGTGGACGACGATCACGTCGCGCTTCTGGGCGGCCGCGGGGGTGGCGCCGCCGGCCTTCCGGCCGGACGACGACAGCCCGGGCAGCTTCCCGGCGTACCAGAGGTAGCCGACGCCGCCGGCGGCGGCCAGCGCCAGCACGACGACCAGGGCGACGATGCGGCTGCGGGCCCGGCGGCGGGCCTCCTCACGGCGCTCGGTGCGGTTCTCCGTGAACTTCAGCCAGTCGATGACGTCCTCGGAGCGGTCGTCCTCCTCCTCGACGAAGGCGAACTGCTCGGTGTGGTACTCCCCGTCCCCGGCCTCCCGCGCCGGCTCGTCCTCCACCGGGCGGCCCTGCTGCTGCGGGACGCGGCGAGCCTGCCCGGCCTCCCCGGGCTGCCGGCCGGCGGCCTCCGTGCGGCCGTAGGCGTCGTGGGGCGCCGCCTGCGCCGCGCCGTAGGCGTCCGGCTCACCGGTGCCGTAGGGGGCGTGGGCGCCCTGCGAGGCGTAGGGATCGTAGGGGTGGTAAGGGGGTACGGGTGCCTGGCGGCCGGTGTCGTAGCCGTCGTAGGACGGCGCGGACTGCTGCTGCCCGCCCGCCGCGTACGGGTCGTAGGAGTGGTCCTGCTGCTGCCCGTACGGCCTGCCGTAGGCGTCGTACGCCTGCTGCGGAGCCTGCTGTGCCGGGATGTGCCGGTACACGGGCTGCCCGTACTCGTCGTAGCCGACGAGCTCGTACTGGTCGCCCCCGTAGCCGGCGTCGTATCGGTCGTTCACCGGTGCCCCTCCCGACTCACTCGCCGCGGTACAGCTGGCGCTTGTCGATGTAGCGCACCACGCCGTCCGGCACCAGGTACCAGACGGGGTCGCCGGCGGCGACCCTCGCACGGCAGTCCGTGGAGGAGATGGCGAGGGCGGGCACCTCGACGAGGGAGACACCGCCCTCGGGCAGTCCCGGGTCGCTCAGGTGGTGGCCGGGCCGGGTGACGCCGATGAAGTGGGCCAGCGAGAACAGCTCCTCGGAATCCCGCCAGGTGAGGATCTGGCCGAGGGCGTCGGCGCCGGTGATGAAGAACAGGTCGGTGTCCGGGTTGAGCGCGCGCAGGTCGCGCAGGGTGTCCACGGTGTAGGTGGGGCCGCCGCGGTCGATGTCGATGCGGCTGACGGAGAACTGCGGGTTCTCGGCGGTCGCGATCACCGTCATCAGGTAGCGGTCCTCGGCCGGGGAGACGGCGCGGTGGCTCTTCTGCCACGGCTGCCCCGTCGGGACGAACACGACCTCGTCCAGGTGGAACTGGGCCGCGACCTCGCTGGCCGCCACCAGGTGCCCGTGGTGGATCGGGTCGAACGTTCCGCCCATGACACCGAGGCGGCGCTTGCCCGGCGTCGACGGACCGCTGCCGGGACCCCGCTCCGGGCGCTTCACCGTGTCACTCGCCGGACCGGTAGGCATGTCCTGCTCTCCCATGCGTGCAGACCCTACCGGCCCGGCATGAACGCGTCGGCCGACGGACCCCCGGGACGGTCCGGGACGGCGCCGTGCCGCGGCTCAGCGGTCGCGGTTGAAGCGGGTCGTGATCCACAACAGGAGCATCAGGATGAGGAACGCGCAGCCACCGGTGACGAACGGGCTCAGGCTCTCGTGGTTGCCGCCGTGCTCCTCGCCCTCTGCGGCGAGGGTGACCAACTGGGCTGCGGCGCTGTGGAAGCTCATCTTCGGCAGGACCTAACGGGTGTGGGCGGGATAAAGATGTCGGCCCATCGTAAGCGGCGGCCTCCCGGCCGATCACGCCGACTCCGCCGCGGGAACCGTCCCGGCGCCTCAGTCGTCCTTCTGACGGTACCCGCGCAGCAGGAACCACCCGGTGAGCACACAGCCCACCACCATCACGATCAGGACGACCCTGAGCAGGTAGCCCGACCCCTGGTCCCGGGCGGCCGCGCCGGCGGCGTCGACAAGCCACGCGGCTGCGGGGCGGTGCTCCATGGCGGGACTCCTTCGCTGTACTGCCCGTCCACGGTAACTCCGCCTAGGCTGGGCGACGCTCCAGGGGCACACCGGCACACAGACACATGGGGGACGACATGTCGGACGACGGCCGTGGCACGTACCGGCACGAGCGCGCGCCGGGCAGGCAGCGCAGGCGCTTCCCGGGGATCTCCTCGCGCGCCTACGAGCACCCCGCCGACCGGTCCGCCCTGGTCGCGCTGCGCAGACTGAGCGGCTTCGACACGGTGTTCAAGGCCCTGAGCGGCCTGCTGCCCGAGCGCAGTCTGCGGCTGCTGTTCCTGTCCGACTCGGTGCGCGTCTCCGACCAGCAGTTCGGCCACCTGAACGTCATGCTGCGCGACGCCTGCTACATCCTGGACCTGGAGGCGGTCCCGCAGATGTACGTCACCCAGGACCCCCAGCCCAACGCGATGTGCGTCGGCCTGGACGAGCCGGTGATCGTGGTCACCACGGGCCTGGTCGAGCTGCTCGACGAGGAGGAGATGCGGGCGGTCGTCGGGCACGAGGTGGGCCACGCCCTGTCCGGGCACGCCGTGTACCGCACGGTGCTGCTGTTCCTGACCCAGCTCGCCGTCCGGGTGGCCTGGATCCCGCTGGGCAACCTGGCGGTCATGGGCATCGTGACGGCGCTGCGCGAGTGGTTCCGCAAGTCCGAGCTGTCCGCGGACCGGGCCGGGCTGCTGGTCGGGCAGGACCTGCGGGCCTCCCTGCGCGGCCTGATGAAGATGGCGGGCGGAAACCACCTGCACGAGATGAACGTGGACGCGTTCCTGGAGCAGGCCGAGGAGTACGAGGCCGGGGGCGACCTGCGGGACTCGGTGCTGAAGATCCTCAACGTGCTGCCGCGCAGCCACCCCTTCGCGGCCGTGCGCGCGGCCGAGCTGAAGCGGTGGGCCGAGTCCCGCGACCACCAGCGGATCATGGACGGGCACTACCCGCGGCGCGGCGAGGACAAGGACGCCGGGGTCGGCGACTCCTTCCGCGACTCGGCGGCGCACTACGCCGGCCAGGTGAGGAACTCCAAGGACCCGCTGATGAAGCTGGTCACCGACCTCGCGGGCGGGGCCGGGGACCTGGGCGACCGGGTCCGGCGCGGCTTCAACGGCTTCACGGCGCCGCGGAAGGGCGGCGGGCCGGTGGACACCCCGCCGCAGGAAGACCCGGCGCCGGGCACGCGGGACACCCCGCCGCGGGACGAGGACTGAGCAGCAGACGACGGTTGAGCCGCGGCGGGACTGAGCAGCAGACGACCGGCCGACCCGGAGACGAGGACTGAGCAGCAGACGACCGGCCGACCCGGAGACGAGGACTGAGCAGCAGACGACCGGCCGACCCGGAGACGAGGACTGAGCAGCAGACGACCGG
>NZ_JBEYXZ010000010.1:166216-190569 GCF_040645305.1 Streptomyces sp. NPDC046831
GGCTGGGCCTGTGGGCGGGACTGAACCGGGTGGCGAATGGCGAGCCCCAGGCCGTTCAGACCCTCGGCTGGGCGCTCGGCGCCAGCGAGCCGCACAGTGCCGTCGCGCCGTCCGTCGCGAAGGGGTCCGTCGCGGCCGGGCCGCCCGTCCCGGCGCTCTGGCCGGCCAGGAGCGGCCGCAGCCGGTTCGCCGCGTCCTCGGCGCAGGACAGCGGCCCGGCCTGCACGGCGGAGGTGACCAGCTCGACCTGGTGCAGGCGCAGGTCGTCGCGGTCGAACCGGAACCGCACCTCGCGCCGCACGGTGAACAGCGAGGCCCGCCCCGCGTCGCCGGAGCCGGCCGGCCGCAGCGCGTAGACGAAGGTGTGGTCCGAGGCGACCTCCAGGGTGGCGGCGTCGGCCTCGGTGGCGCGCAGCGTGCCCTGCACCCGGATCCCGCGGTCGGCCAGCTCGGCCCGGGCGGGGTCGAAGCGGACCAGCCATCCGGTGGCCGCGTGCCGGCCGTCGGCGACGGGCCGTTCGAAGCTCTGCTGGAACTGGTCGAGCTGACCCGGTCCGATCAGGGACCGGACGACGTGGACCTGGCCGCCGAGCAGGACCTCGGGGTCGAGGGAGGACTCGACGAGGTAGTCCTTGGCGGTGGTCAGGGCCGCGACGACCTGGCTCTCCGCGAAGTGCGCGGTGCGCCGGACGGCGGGCAGCGGGATGCCCTCGGCGCCCACCGCGAACTGCGCGGCGGGGCTGTGCGCGTACAGGAGGGCGGAGTCGGCCGTCCCGGGCACCCGCCCCTCAGGGGCGAGCGGGACGACGGTCATCCGCAGCGGCTCGGCGGGCTGCCGCGCCTGGGCGGCCGAGTAGGGGTGCCGCACGCCCATGTAGATCGCGGTGCCGAAGGCGACGGCGATCAGCAGGACGAGGACCAGCACGTGCCGGGACAGGCCGCGGTGCAGCGGGGGGCGCCGGCGTACGGCCGGGGTGTGGTCGGTCATCCGCTCCTGCGCGGAGTACTCCTGAAGCCGGGCAGCGCGGACGAACGACTCGTCGAAGACGACGGATCGGAACTCGTCCTCCGCACCGCCACGGGCGCCCTCGGGTGTGCCCTCAGGCGGGTCTCCGGGCCCTCCCATACCTTCAGGGTAGGTCGCCGCGCGCTCCGGTAAACGCGCTGGTACACGACAAGTTCCGACAGATCCCGCCAGGGCCGCCGGGGGCTCTCAGGGAGTGCGCGGAACCGCCGGGACGGGCGGCTGCGAGGGGCCGGCGGACGCCGGCGGGATCGCCGCGCCGCCCTGCTCCGGACTGGTGGAGGCGGGCGGCGGGGCCTGGTCTCGGTCGTTGCCCGGGGGCGCCCCGCGGTAGACCGCGACGAAGGCCAGCGCGACCATGCCGACGCCCATCACGACGGCGAGCATCCAGGCGACGGGGCGGTGCCAGCGGACCTGTCTGCCGTACGCCCCGGGGAATCCGTGGCGGCGCTCGAAGTCGTCGGCGTCGTCGGTGTCGTCCAGGTCGTCGAGGTCGTAACCGTGGCCGAAGTCGGGGCCGTAGCCGTCCTCGTAGCGCTCGCCCGTGGCGTGCGCCCGGCGGGACTCCGCCTCGGAGGCCTCGGCTCTGGCCTGCGCGGCGGCCAGCAGGCGTTCGACGGCGGTCGGCTCGTGGATCACGGCGGCCCGCACGAACGCCTCGTCGAGGACCACGGAGGCGAACTCTTCGTCCGACACCCCGCGGTCGTGGTCGTCGTCGGGCTCCCGGCCGTCAGAGAACGGCGTGCCCCCCACGTCCTCCGGCACGCCTCCAGAGTAGACCTGGGGGATCATTTTGGGCAGACGGTATGGAAATTCATCCGCCTGCTGAGACGGTTCTGCTTCCGGGCCGGCCCACCCGCGCGGTACGTGGCGTACGGACATGCGACGGCGAGGCTGCCCGCCGGGTGCCGGGGCAGCCCGCCGCGTCGCGTGTGCGGGGCGGCGCCTCAGCGCCGGATGTGCCCGTCCCCGGTGAGGACGTACTTGGTGCTGGTCAGTTCCGGCAGGCCCATCGGGCCGCGGGCGTGCAGCTTCTGCGTGGAGATGCCGATCTCGGCGCCGAAGCCGAACTGGCCGCCGTCGGTGAAGCGGGTGGAGGCGTTCACGGCGATCGTCGTGGAATCGACCAGCTGGGTGAACCGGCGGGCCGCCTGCTGCGACGTGGTCACGATCGCCTCGGTGTGCCCGGAGCTCCACAGCCGGATGTGCTCGACGGCCTTGTCCAGCGAGTCGACGACGGCGGCGGCGATGTCGTAGGAGAGGTACTCGGTCTCCCAGTCCTCGGGGGTGGCCTCGACGACGGTCGCCCTGGAGTCCTTGGCGTAGGCCATGACCCGCTCGTCCGCGTGGACGGTCACCCCGGCCTCGGCGAGCGCGTCGAGGGCGCGCGGCAGGAAGTCGGCCGCGATGTCCTGGTGGACCAGCAGCGTCTCCGCGGCGTTGCAGACGCTCACCCGGTGCGCCTTGGAGTTGACCAGGATGTCCACGGCCATGTCGAGGTCGGCCCGGGCGTCGACGTAGACGTGGCAGTTGCCGGTGCCGGTCTCGATCACCGGGACGGTGGACTCGTTGACGACCGTCCGGATCAGCGAGGCGCCGCCGCGCGGGATCAGCACGTCGACCAGGCCGCGGGCGCGCATCAGCTCGCGCACGCTCTCCCGGCTGTCACCGGGCACCAGCTGCACGGCGTCCGCGGGCAGGCCCGCTCCGCCGACGGCGTCCCGGATCACCCGGACGAGGGCGGTGTTCGAGGCGTAGGCGGAGGCCGAGCCGCGCAGCAGGACGGCGTTGCCGGACTTCAGGCACAGCGCGGCCGCGTCCACCGTGACGTTCGGGCGGGCCTCGTAGATGATGCCGACCACGCCGAGCGGGACGCGGACCTGGCGCACGTCCATCCCGTTCGGCAGCGTGGAGCCGCGCACGACCTCACCGACCGGGTCGGGCAGGGCCACGACGTCGCGGACGTCCGAGGCGATCGCGCGCACCCGCTCCGGGGTGAGGGTGAGCCGGTCGACGACGGCCTCGCTGGTGCCGGCCTCGCGCGCCCTGGCGACGTCCTCGGCGTTGGCCTCGACGATCTCACCCGTACGGACCTCCAGGGCGTCCGCGACGGCGAGCAGCGCGTCGTCCTTCTCCACGCGCGGCAGCGGGGCGAGGTCGGCGGCGGCGGCCTTGGCGCGGTAGGCGGCCCGGGTGACCGGGGACATCGAGTCGTACGGCGAGAGCGTGGTCATGAGGGAAGGGTAGTGCGCGGCGCAGGCACCTTCGCGGACCATCCCAAGGCCCGAGACGGGGCCCGGTGGCCGCCTGTGGCCCTGCGGACGGGGCCCGGAGCGGGCCCGGGGCGGCACGCACGGCACCGCGTGCGACCGGGACGCCGGCGGGTCCCGGCGCGCCCCGGTGGGTACGCGGCACGACGACCCGGAGCACGACGGTTTCCCGTGCCCGGCGTGCCCCGCTGCGGCCCCTCAGTAAGGATGGACGCCCACGGGAGTCGCCGGCGGCGGACCGTAGCCCTCCGCGAGGCGCTGGTGGTAGGTCTCGCGGTCGATGACCTCCAGGCCGACGATCTCCCAGGGCGGCAGCCGCGCGCTCTGCCGGTGCTCGCCCCACAGCCGCAGGGCGACGGCCGCCGCGTCGTGCAGGTCGCGTGCCTCCTCCCAGTAGCGGATCTCCGCGTGGTCGCCGGCGTAGCGGCTGGTCAGGAGGAAGGGGTGGTCGTGGGCGAGCTGTTCCAGGCCGCGCCGCACCTCGTGCAGCGGGGCCTGGGTGCCGGAGACGCTGAGGGTGACATGCCACAGCCGGGGCAGGTCCCGGGGCTCCTCGTAGTGGGCGCCGGCGGCCACGCTGGTCAGGGCGCGCTCCTCGCCGGCCGCACGGGAGGGGGACCCGCCGGCACCACCGCGGGACGCCGCCCCAGGGCGCACTCGTCTCACGACGGCCTCCTTCACGCAGTGCTCGCAGTCCTCGTGCGGAATCGGTCCCCCGACACAAAGTGCAGCAGGCCGCAAGGCTCCGTGGGGCGGTTTTACGGAACGTCCCCCACCTTCACGGCCCCGGCGGGCGGACGTTTCGGCCCATTACGGCCGCAGGATCACCAGGTCGTCCCTGTGTACGACCTCGCGTTCGTACTCCGGCCCCAGTTCGCGGGCCAGGTCGTGGGTCGAGCGGCCGATCAGCAGGGGGATCTCCTTGGCGTCGAAGTTGACGAGCCCGCGGGCCACCGCGCGCCCCGAGGCGTCCCGCAGCTCGACCGGGTCGCCGGCGGTGAACTCGCCCTCGACGGCGGCGATACCGGCCGGCAGCAGCGACTTGCGGCGCTCGACGACCGCGCGCACCGCCCCCTCGTCGAGGGTGAGGGCGCCCTGCGGGGCGGAGGCGTGCTGGAGCCACAGCAGCCGGTCGGCGGAGCGCTTTCCGGTGGGGTGGAAGTAGGTGCCGGTGTCCCCGCCGGACAGGGCGTCGGCGGCGTGCACCGCGCTGGTCAGCACGACGGGCACGCCGGCGGCGGCCGCGATCCCGGCCGCCTCGATCTTGGTGACCATGCCGCCGGTGCCGACGCCGGCCTTGCCCGCGCTGCCGATCTCGACGTGCGCCAGGTCCTGCGGCCCGCGCACCTCCGCTATCCGCGAGGTGTCCGGGCGGCTCGGGTCGCCGTCGTACACGCCGTCCACGTCGGACAGCAGCACCAGCAGGTCGGCGCGGACGAGGTGGGCGACGAGCGCGGCGAGCCGGTCGTTGTCGCCGAAGCGGATCTCGTCCGTGGCGACGGTGTCGTTCTCGTTGACGACCGGGAGGGCGCCCATCGCCAGCAGCTTGTCCAGGGTGCGGGAGGCGTTGCGGTGGTGCGCGCGGCGGCTCATGTCGTCGGACGTCAGGAGCACCTGGCCGACGCGGACGCCGTAGCGGGCGAAGGAGGCGGTGTAGCGGGCCACCAGCAGGCCCTGGCCCACGCTGGCGGCCGCCTGCTGGCGGGCGAGGTCCCTGGGGCGGCGGCGCAGTCCCAGCGGGGCGAGTCCGGCGGCGATGGCTCCGGAGGAGACCAGGACGATCTCCCTGTCGCGGTCCCCCCGGCTCTTGGCCAGCACGTCCACGAGCGCGTCCACGCGGTCGGCGTCCAGGCCGCCCGCGGCGGTGGTCAGCGACGAGGAACCCACCTTCACGACGATCCTGCGCGCCTCGCGCACGGCCTGCCTTGCTCCTGCCACCTTGCCGTTCGTCCCCTCGCCCGGATTCCGCTGCCCCGCTCCGCCCGAATCTACGCGAAGCGGATCGCCCGCCGCGCGCCCGTCCAGCAGCCGGACGACGCGGGCGGGCGGAGGAGACCGACGCTCATGTAGCGACCACGTAACCGTTCGCTCACGAAACGCGTACGGCAGAAAGGTTGTGCGGGTTCCGCATGGAAATCGAAGAAGCAACAAACTTAAGGTGAGCGGCGTGCCCCCTACCGTCCACAAGCGCATACTCCTCCGATCGGGGAAGAGCCCCTTCGACGTCGTCCCGCTGGAAGAAGCCATTCACCGGGACGTCGTCGCGACCAACTCCGGCAACCTGATCTTCAGCGACGCCGCCCACAAGATCCTCACCACGCCGGACACCGAGGTCGTCTCGAACGGCATGCGGACGGACGTGGCGGCGGCGGCCCGGATCAACGAGGAGTACGACGCCTTCGTCGTACCGCTCGCCAACGCCTTCCGGCCGTCGTTCGAGGCGCCGCTCAAGCGCCTGACCCGGCTGATCAGGAAGCTCCGGATCCCGGTGGTGGTCCTCGGCGTCGGCGCGCAGAGCGGGGTGGAGTACGACCCGGCGCGGCTGAAGACCATGGAGAGCAGCGTGCGCGACTTCTGCGCCGCGGTGCTGGACCACAGCGCGTCCATCGGGGTGCGCGGCGAGTTCACCGAGCGGTACCTGAACGACATGGGCTTCCGGGACGTCGAGGTGATCGGCTGCCCGTCGATGTTCCTGTACGGCCCCGAGCTCACCGTGGAGAAGCGGGCGGCGGCGCTGACCGCCGACTCCCGGATCGCGGTCAACGGCTCGCACAGCGCGGTGCGCGGAGGGCTGCACAGGATCATCACCCGCACCCACGCCCACTACCCGCGCCTGCGCTACATCGGCCAGAACACCACGGACGCGCGGCAGTTGCACTGGCGGGACGTGGACTCCCCGGCGGGCCGGATCACCCTGATGCCCACGCACCCGGACCACCCGATGTACCGCGAGGACAAGGTCCGCGTGTACGTCGACCCGGTCACCTGGATCGACGACCTGCGGGAGTTCGACTTCTCGTTCGGCTCGCGCATCCACGGCAACATCGCCGCGCTGCTCGCGGGCACGCCGGCGACCGTGCTGTGCGGCGACTCGCGGACGCTGGAGCTGTGCCGCTACTTCGGCATCCCGCACCGGCGGCTCGACCGGACGCCCGCCGACATCGACCCGGCCCAGCTGTACGAGGAGGCCGACTTCGGCGCGCTGACCGGCGGTCACCGGGAGCGCTTCGAACGCTTCACGGCGTTCCTGGACAAGAACGGGCTGGAGAACACCTTCACGCACGGCGACGGCGGCGCGGCCTTCGACAAGCGCCTGCGGTCGCTGTCCTTCCCGCCGGGCATCCGCCCCTGGAACGACACCGACCTCGCCTCGCTCGCCTCCCGGTTCGGCTGGCTGAACCAGCAGGTGTCCGAACTGACCGCCGACAACGCCCGGCTGAGGCGGGAGCTGGCCGGCAGCAGGGCGAGCGCCAAGGCCGCCACCGCGGCCGGGGCCGGGACCGTCACGTCCGGTTCGTCGACGTCCGTCTACCGCCGCGCACGGCGCGCGGTGGGGCGGCCGATCCGCCGGGCGCTGCGGCCGGGGCGGGAGTAGCGCGGAACGGTCCCGTGAGCCCGCGGTCTCCGCACCGTCGGGCTCACGCGGCGGTTGGTCCCTACGCGGACGGGGGCACTGGCGTGGACCGGTCCTGCAGGAGACCGGGCCGGTCGTGGATCAGGGTCCTGTCGTGGACCGGAGTCCTGTCGTGGACCGGAGTCCTGTCGTGGACCGGGGGCCGGTCGTGGCTCAGGCCGCCGCGGCCCGGCCGCCGGACGCCGGCCGGCGCTGCCGCAGCATCCGCCGGATCCTGCGGGCCGCGCGGCGCAGGAACGACGCGCTCGGCGTCCGCCGCCAGCCCGGGACGGCGCGGGCCTCGCGCGGCTCGGCCAGGTAGACCCAGTCGGGGACGCCCGCCTGCCGCGAGCGGAAGTGGGGGTAGGCGAGGTAGGCCCGGGTGCCCCGCTTCTCCAGGTGGGGGGCTGGCTCCTTCTTGGCGCGGATGAACTCCAGGACGTCCATGAGGAGATCGGGGCGCTGCTGGGCCACCAGGTGCAGGCGCAGCCGTTCGTGGACCTTGAGGCGGTAGGCCACGCCCTCGTTCCAGTACGCGTCCATCAGCGGTTTGGCCAGCGCCAGCTTGTTCGCGCGCACCTCCTCGCTGTTCCTCAGGAAGTTCGGCCCGAACTGCGGCAGCACGGTGACCAGGAACGGGCGGACCATGAGGCTGTCGCGCCGGGAGCCGGCCGGGACCAGCTCCGCGATCAGCCCCATCAGGGCGCGTGCGGAGTCGAAGCGCAGGGTGTAGCTGCCGCTCTTCGTCACGTGCTTGCCGTCGTCGCGGCCGACCAGGTAGTAGCAGGTGTAGTCGCTGATCACGGAGACGCCGTCGGCCCGCAGGTAGGCCTCCATGGTGAACAGCGCGTCCTCACCGGTGAACAGTGACTCGTCGAAGCGCATCCCGTGCCGTTCGAGCAGGTCGCGGCGGAAGAGCTTCTGGGCGCTCAGCGTGAACTTGATGTTGGAGGAGAAGACGTCGGTGCGGTCCAGCGTCTTCCCCCACATCGACCGGGGAGCCTTGCGGTTGATCCCCTCGACCTTGCCCAGCACGACGTCCGTGCCGTTGCGGTCGGCCATGGCGACCATGCGCTCCAGGGCCTCGGGCCCGAGCCGGTCGTCGGCGTCCAGGAAGAAGACGTAGCGGCCGGCGGCCTTGGCGAGGCCGACGTTGCGCGGGCCGCTGGGGCCCCCGGAGTTCTCCTGGTGGACGACCGTGACGGCCATCGGCGCGCGGGCGGCGAACTCGTCCAGGCACGCCCCGGTGCCGTCCGTCGATCCGTCGTCGACCGCGACGACCTCGACGCGCTCCGGATCGATGCTCTGCGCCTCGACGGAGGCCAGGCACTCCACCAGATACGGCATCGCCTCGTACGCCCCGATGATCACGCTGACATCAGGCTGCGTCACGGTCACTCGTCCCCCTGGTCACTGCTTCCCCCGGCCACTGTCCACCCCGGCGTGACGGACCGTCCCCTCCGTGCGTCACCCGTTGGCAAGACGGCTGCCCCCGATGGCCGGTTGCTCCGGCCCTCGACCCGAGTGACGCGGATCACAGAGGAGGCGGACAGCCGACCACTGTAGACGGGGCGGGCGGGAGACGGCGAACGGCCCGTCCCCAGAGGAGTGATCCTCCGGGGACGGGCCGTTCCTGTCGTGGCCGGACTTCGGGGCGGCCACGCGGCGGCGCCGGGCCGTCAGCCCGCCGTCACGCCATCCGTCTCACCGGCCGACGCCACCCGCTGTCCGGGCAGCAGCGCGGCCGGCACCGGCGGTCCGCCGGCGGCCGCGGCCCGCGCCGCCTGGCCCACGTTGCGGGCCTCGGCCTTGAGGGCGAGCTGGGCGACCGCCGTGTTGAACCGCTCGATGGACTTCGGCTCGTCCGGGCCGAGCAGGTACCGCCGCAGCTCGGCGCGGTCCCCGGCCAGCGGGTCGGCGGCGGGGTCACGCACCGCGGCCAGCAGCTGGTCCAGCTCGTCCGCGCTGTTGGAGAGAATGACCGCGGCGCGCACGGCGGTGTTCTGCCGCTTGAACTCCTCCGTTCCCAGCCCGGCGGAGTCCGTCACCGCGTACGGCTTGCCGCTGGCGATGAAGTCGGAGACCACGCTGGAGATGTCGGAGACCATCGCGTCGGAGACGTTGAAGCAGTCGTACAGCCGCGGCTCGGAGCCGGTGATCACACGGTGCTGCCAGCTGCCGGCGGAACGCCAGTAGGCGTCGTTCCACTCGGCGCGCAGCCGGGCGATCTCCTCGTGCCGCGGCAGGTCGACCAGGCCGTCGCGGGTCGCCTGGGCCTGGTCGCCCCGGTCGTCGGCGCTCCTGGTGAGCTCCGCGAGCCGCGCCCCGGTGCGGGCCAGGTCCGCCTGGGCCTGCGCCTTCACCTCGGCGTGGGCGGCGGTCTCGGCGGTGAAACGCGGATCGGCGGCACGCTCGGCGGCGGCCTTCTCCACCAGGGCGGTGATCCGCTGGTGCGCGGCCTTGGCGCGCGGGCTGCGGGTGCCGGTGAAGGGGTGCGGCTTGTACAGGACGCGGACCGGGGGGTCGGCCCGGACGAGCTTCCGCACGATGTTCTCGCCCGCGAGCAGCAGGGAGGTGTTGCCCGGGTTGTCGTCCCAGCCCTCCCAGGTCGGGGCGTACAGCACGGTCGGGATGCGGCCCCCGGGCACGCCCTGCCGGGCCTGGATCGGCGCCAGCTGCGGCCGGCCGACCTCGACGATGTCCTCGTCGCGCACGCCGACGTCGGCGATGGCGTAGCGGTCCCGGCCCGCGCGGCCGGCGGTCCACACCTCGTCGTACACCTTGCTGAACGGGTTGACGCTGGCCAGCTTGTCGCTGTCGCCGTGGCCGATGAAGACGTGCTTCATGGTGGGCACGCGCAGCATGTGGATGTTCTTGCCGACGTTCGCCGCGTACAGCGTGACGCGCACCGTGGACAGGTCCATGTTCATCAGGTGCACCCCTCCCGGCACGCAGACGACGGGGACCGTGGTGGGCGCCAGCTTCTCCAGGATGACGTGCTCGCGCAGGATGATCAGCGGCCGGGTGTCCAGCTGCTCCATCGTCTCCAGCCACATGTTGACCTGGTAGGCGGAGTCCTTGGAGCCGGAGAAGTACAGCACCGTCTCGGGCCGGTAGTCGCGCAGCCAGCCGCCGAGGGCGGCGAGGACCTGGCCGGCCTTCGGCGGGATCCGCTTGCCCCGGACGTACGGCACCAGGGCGAGCACGTACAGGGCGCCCAGGGCGAGGGTGACGGCGATGCCGGCGAAGCCCGCCGCGGGCGAGTCGGTGGCACCGGAGACGAGCAGGCCCGCGACGGCCGCGAGGTCGAGGTGGAGCATCTTCTCGCCGGAGCGGCGCAGCAGCAGCCGCGGGGGCGCGTCCGGGATGCGGATGCGCGAGGCGAGGTCGACGTTGCGGGTGGCCACCGGCATGGTGCGGCGGTGCTGGATCAGGGTGGCCAGGGCGCCGTGCGGGGCCTGGAGACCGTAGAAGGCGATGAAGCAGGCGATCGCGCCGTAGAAGGTCAGGTCGTCCGAGAGGGAGAGCCGGGCCAGCAGCAGCACCAGCAGCAGCTGCCGGATCAGGAAGCGGATCGAGAGCCCGGCACGGATCCTGCCGAGCCGGTTGATCAGATAGCTGTCCTTGCGGTGCAGATAGTGGTCCGCCAGGTACGTCACGGCGGCCGCGGCCGCGAAGGCGTACACGCTCGGCAGGAGCGCGGCCAGCATGAGGCAGGGGAAGCCCAGCGTCATGAGGGCCGCCGCGGCCAGCTCGGCCGCGCTGCCCACCCGGGCGACGCGAATAGCGGTGGATATCACGGGGGAACCTGCTCTGGGAGGGGGTGCCGGTTTTGTCGATCTTATCAGTGCACGGCCTTGAACCGCCGAAAAGGGGTGAAATACGGAATTGGCCGGAATAAGACGTGCGGGGTAAATAGGGAAAACTTACGCATTCAGGCCCCTGTGAGCGCTCCGCCAGCGGGCAACCACAGAGGCCTGAACAGCAAACGGCTATATGGGGTGGATCACGCCACGCCGTCCTGTCGGTCCAGCACGCCGGCCAGTGCCTGCTCGAACCCGGAGCCCTTGCCGGCGACCGCCGTCGGGTCCTGCTGCCGGACGTCGATGACGTGCCCCGTCAGCTCCGACAGCAGCACGTCGAGCGAGGTGCGCGCCACGGCTTCGGAGGACAGCAGGCTGCCCGCGGGCTCCTGGCCGAAAGCCTTGGTGCGCATCGGCGTGGCGGTGCGCTCGGGATTGATGCAGTTGACGCGGATGCCGTCGCCGGCCCACTCGTCGGACAGCGCCTGGGTGAGATTCACCATGGCTGCCTTGGTGGAGGAGTAGAGGCTGTACTCGGCCCGGCCGCGCGTGTAGCTGCTGGAGGTGTACAGCAGCAACTGGCCCTTGGTCTCGGCCAGGTACTTGTAGGACGAGCGCGCGATCTGCACCGGGGCCAGGTAGTTCACCTTCAGCGCCTCCTCGATGGTGGCGTTGTCGGTCTCGGCCAGCTTGCCGATGCGCAGCACTCCCGCGGTGTTGACGACGTAGTCGATGCGCCCGGTCTCCCCGTACGCCTTCGACAGCGCGTCGTCGACCTCCTCCGGGTTCTCCACGTGGGTGCCGGTGGTGGAACGGCCCAGGGCGTAGACGTGCGCGCCGTAGGACCGGGCGAGCTCGGCGATGTCCTTGCCGATGCCGTAGGAGCCGCCGAAGATGACGACCGTCCTGCCGGTGAGCAGTTCGCGGTAGGCCTCCTCGCCGTTCTGCTCGGGGGCGGCGGTCGAGGCGAGCTGGAACAGCTTGTCGGCGATGAAGACGTCGACGGGCTGGGTCACCTTCATGTTGTACTCGTCGCCCGCGACCACGTGGATCGGCACGTGGGGCAGGTACTTGAGCACGACGGAGCAGTCGTCCGTGGCCTGGAAGTTGGGGTCGCCGGCGGCGACCTCGTAGGCCCGGCGGATGGTGGACAGCCTGAAGGCCTGCGGCGTCTGGCCGCGGCGCAGGCGGGAGCGGTCCGGGATCTCGGTGATGAACTCGCCGTCCTCACCGTGGGTCCGGGTCACGATGATGGTGTCCGCGGACGGGATGGCGACGTCGACGGCCTGGTAGCGCTCCAGGGCGGTCACGCAGTCGTCGATGACGCGCTGCGACAGCAGCGGCCGCACCGCGTCGTGGAAGAGGACGTTGACGTCCTCGCCCTCGGCGCGGCCCTCGCCGAGGGCCGCGATGGCGCGTTCGGTGGTCTCGTTCCGCGTCGCGCCGCCCTCGATGATGCGGGAGACCTTCCGGAACCCGGCCTTCGCCACGATCTTCTCGACGTCCGGCACGTAGCCCGGTGCCATCAGCACGATGACGTCGTCGATGGAGTCCGCCTTCTCGAAGGTGGTCAGGGTGTGCTCGATGACTGCCTTGCCGGCGATCTTCAGCAGCTGCTTGGGGATCGACAGACCCACGCGCTGACCGGTACCACCGGCCAGGATCACTGCGGTGGTACGGGGCTTGGCTATGTGCTGGGACACAGATGACCTACCTTGGGGCAACGGGAACTCGGAAATGCTCCCACTTTCGGTTACCGCTGTGCAAGGTGAGCGACGTCCGGCGCATAAGCGCGCGCAACCCGTCATTCACCTTGGGGTGCCGACGGGCGGGCGAAGCCCTTCACAAAGAGCTCTGGAATTCCTGTGAGTAACTCCACAGGGCCTGTGATTGCCGTACGTGACGCCTTCTCTGGCGGTGCGTGACGAACCGGCGGCTCGCCGTGACCGCGCCCCCGGTCCGGCTCCGGTCACCGTGCCGCGGTCCGAACCCGGCTGCATCGCGGCCGCCGTCCCGGCGGGGGCGCCGCCGCGGGGGGTCCGTGCGCCGGGGCGCCGCGGCCGGTCCGTGCGCCGGGGCGCCGCCGCGACCGGTCCGACCGCCCGCGGTCGCCCCTGCCTTCCGCAGGCGGCGAGCCCCGGGGAACCGGCGGGATGCTCGACCGGCCGGGCGCCCCGGCCGTCCCGGTTCGGCCCGTGCTCGCTCCGTAAGGACCCGCGGCCGATGGCCCGTTGCGGCACACGGGTCGCGTCCGTGGGGCGGCGGCGGGGCGCGGCGGCCGGCGGCGGCACGGCGGTCGGCGGGTCCGTGTCGCCCGCCGACCGTGCGCCCGGCCGCCGAACGCGCGGCGCCCGCCCGGCACCGGTCCCGGCGACGGCGCCGGCGGCCCGGCGCGGCGTACACGGGGTGGTGATCCATGCGCCCGGGGATCGGACTGCACGCGTTCTTCATATGCATGACCGCGCCGTTACGGAGGGGTCACGAATACAGCTCGTCCGGAAGTGCATTGCCGCGGAATTCCCCATTGAGTTTCCGTGGCATTTCGGTGCCGGCGACGCCGGGGACGGATTCGCCGGGCCCGGCGCGGGCCGTGGAAGTCCGCCGGGAGGGCCGGGGAGCGCCTCCAGGACCCGCCGGACCCGCATCGGCCCCTCCCTGTCCCCGTCGTCGGGCACCGCGACGGTGACCCGGCCGGGCCGGGCGTCCGGTCCGGCGCCGGCCGTCCGCGCAGTCGACCCCGCGTCGGTCGCCTACCCGGTTCCGCCGTCCGCACACCACCGGGACCGCGACGCCGCACGGCCGCGGGGCGCCCTTCGCGACGGACGGGGCGCCCGGATCGCGGTGGCGCCGGTCTCGTGCAGACCGGTGTGCCTGCGGCGGGGCTCGGGCCGGCGGTGCGGGGTGAGGTTGCGCGGTTGCCGGCCTGCCCCCGGGCGCGGGCGCGCGCGACGGGCCTGCCCGGCGGGCGCCCGCCATGAGTGCGCGGGGCGGCCCCGCCTGGCGGGCGCGGGGATCTTCACGGTGACGAGACGGTAGGCGCTCGTTCTGAGCCGGGACTGAGAGGAGCCTGGGACCGAGATGAGCCCCAGGCTCCTGGTGGATTCAGGCCACGCGACCCGGCGCACGGGAGGCGTGCGGACCGGCCCGGGCCGGGCGGGGCCGGACCGGGCCAGGACCGGGCCTGGCCGGACCGTGCCGGGCCGTGCCGGGCCGGACCGTGCCGGGCCGGACCGTGATGGCCGGACCGTGATGGCCGGACCGGGACTGGCAGGAGCCCGGGACCGAGATGGGCCCCAGGCTCCTGGTGGATTCAGGCCACGCGACCCGGCGCACGGGAGGCGTGCGGACCGTACCGGGCGGAGCCGGGCCGGGCCGGACCCGGCCGTCGTGGCCGGGCCGGCCCGGCTAGAACGGCTCGAAGCCGTCGAAGTCGCGTTCGGCCTCGTCGCGCTCGGCCTGCCGGTCGCGGCGGCGCTGCGCGGCCGGGCGGGGCGCCTCCATGCGGTGGTCCTCACCGCGCCGGCCCAGCATCTCCGCGCCGGCCATGACCGACGGCTCCCAGTCGAAGACGACCGCGTTGTCCTCGGGGCCGATGGCGACGCCGTCGCCGGACCGGGCACCCGCCTTCATCAACTCCTCCTCGACACCGAGGCGGTTGAGACGGTCGGCCAGGTAGCCCACGGCCTCGTCGTTGTTGAAGTCGGTCTGCCGCACCCAGCGCTCGGGCTTCTCGCCGCGGACCCGGAACAGCCCGTCGTCCTCGCGGGTGACCGTGAAGCCGGCGTCGTCCACGGCCTTCGGCCGGATGACGATCCGCGTCGCCTCCTCCTTCGGCTTGGCGGCGCGCGCCCGGGCGACCAGGTCGGCGAGCGCGTACGACAGCTCCTTCAGGCCCAGGTGCGCCACCGCCGACACCTCGAAGACGCGGTAGCCGCGCGCCTCGAGGTCCGGGCGGACCATGTCGGCGAGGTCCTTGCCGTCCGGGACGTCGATCTTGTTCAGGACGACGATCCGCGGGCGGTTGTCGAGGCCGCCGTACTGCCGCAGCTCCTCCTCGATGATGTCGAGGTCGGAGACGGGGTCGCGGTCGGACTCCAGGGTCGCCGTGTCCAGCACGTGCACGAGCACGCTGCAGCGCTCCACGTGCCGCAGGAACTCCAGGCCCAGGCCCCTGCCCTGGCTGGCGCCCGGGATCAGGCCGGGAACGTCGGCGATCGTGTAGACGGTCGAGCCGGCCGTGACCACGCCCAGGTTCGGCACCAGGGTGGTGAACGGGTAGTCGGCGATCTTCGGCTTCGCCGCGCTGAGGACGGAGATCAGCGACGACTTGCCGGCGCTCGGGTAGCCGACCAGCGCCACGTC
The DNA here is from genome assembly GCF_040645305.1 of Streptomyces sp. NPDC046831. Taxonomy (NCBI): domain Bacteria; kingdom Bacillati; phylum Actinomycetota; class Actinomycetes; order Kitasatosporales; family Streptomycetaceae; genus Streptomyces; species Streptomyces sp. NPDC046831. The sequence continues at coordinate 181,289 of NZ_JBEYXZ010000010.1, forward strand.
GGCGACGGTCTTCAGCTCCAGGACGACCTCCCGCAGGTCGCCGGGCTCGCCGAGCAGGGCGAAGCCGGGCGCCTTCCGCCGGGCCGAGGCCAGGGCCGCGTTGCCGAGACCGCCGCGGCCGCCCTGGGCGGCGACGAAGGACGTGCCGTGCCCGACCAGGTCGGCGATGACGTTGCCCGCCTTGTCGAGCACGACCGTGCCGTCCGGCACCGGCAGGACGAGGTCCTCGCCGTCCTTGCCGGAGCGGTTGCCGCCCTCGCCGGGCTTGCCGTTGGTGGCCTTGCGGTGCGGGGAGTGGTGGTAGTCGAGGAGGGTGGTGACGGACTGGTCGACGGTGAGGATCACGTCTCCGCCGCGTCCGCCGTTGCCGCCGTCCGGGCCGCCGAGCGGCTTGAACTTCTCACGGTGCACGGAGGCACAGCCGTGGCCTCCGTTACCCGCGGCGACGTGGAGTTCGACGCGGTCCACGAAGGTGGTCATGGTGGGGTGCCTCCAGCACTTCGGTACTCGAGTACGTACAGATAGCGTACGTACGGGTGTCTTTCCTGCGTAACACGCGAAAGGCGGACCCGCCTTCCCGCCCGGGAAGTGAGGTCCGCCTCGCGTGGCGTTCGGTCGACGCCTGGATCAGAAGATTCAGGCGACCGGAACGATGTTCACGACCCTGCGGCCACGGTGGCTGCCGAACTCCACCGCACCGGCCTGCAGCGCGAACAGCGTGTCGTCGCCGCCACGGCCGACGCCCGCACCCGGGTGGAAGTGGGTGCCGCGCTGGCGGACCAGGATCTCACCGGCGTTCACGACCTGACCGCCGAAGCGCTTCACGCCGAGCCGCTGGGCGTTGGAGTCGCGACCGTTCCGGGTGGACGATGCGCCCTTCTTGTGTGCCATCTCTGTTCAGTCCCTTACTTCGCAGCCGTGGGGATCTCGGTGACCTTGAGCGCCGTGTACTGCTGGCGGTGGCCCTGCCGACGACGGTAGCCGGTCTTGTTCTTGTAGCGCAGAATGTCGATCTTCTGGCCCTTGTGGTGGTCCACGACCTCGGCCTGGACCTTGACGCCGGCCAGCACCCACGGGTCGCTGGTCACGGCGTCACCGTCGACGAGCAGCAGGGTCGAGAGCTCGACCGTGTCGCCGACCTTGGCGGTGGAAATCTTGTCAACCTCAACGATGTCGCCGACAGCAACCTTGTGCTGGCGACCACCGCTGCGCACGATGGCGTACACGCGGATCTCACTCTCTCGCTCGGAACGGAACCCCGCAGTCCAGCAGCCCTGCGTCACACGCGGACGGCCTCTCCCGGTCACAGCACGTGTCGGCCCGTGTCCGGGAGGAAGAGGTTTACGGGATGCGGCGCGTCAGCGGACACGCCGACGGTCCAGGTTACGGGGCCCGGCTTGGGGGGTCAAACCGGGCCCCGTCTGCAAGCGTCCCGTGTCAGCCGCTGGTCAGCGATTCGGCAGCCGCTGCGATGGCCTTCGGGAGAGAAGTCACGACCCTGGGACCCGCACCGACCGTGTCCTCCACCTGGTAGCCGCCACCGGCCAGGGGGGTGATGTGCAGTTCCCGGGCCCCTTGTCGCCCGCCGGCCCAGTTGAGTCGGAGGGTTCCGTGACTGAGGGTGGGGAACAGCGTACGAAAGCGGCCGTCATCGTGCACCGCCTTGAGCAGAGGTCGTTCGACTTCATACCCCTCCGCCCCCAACAGCCAGGCCCACTGTGCCGACGTCGGGTCGTCCGCTTCGTGCACCTTGGCCAGCCGACCGGGGCTGATGAACGGGAAGCGGTCGGTGAAGTCAGCCACCCGCATCCCCGCGCGCCACGCGGCCAGTGCCTCCACCAGTTCCTGGAAATCGTCCGTGGCCCCATGGGCCCAGGAGAACCCCTCCCCCTGGATCCCTAGGTGGAAGGTCCGGCTCCGGCCGTCGAGTTCCACGGTGATCCGCCCGCGGCTCGACTCGAGCTGGGCCGTCGAGAACCAGCCAGGCCCCGCCGGGTACGGACTGGTGACCGTTCCCAGATCGATCACCTCGCTCTTCGCCTTTGCTTCCAAGGCGGGAACGAGACCTCCCTTGTCGTGGATGTCCGGGTAGAGGTCTTCGCCGGGAGTCTCCATGGTCACAACCTCCTTGCATCAACAGCTGCAGAACTTCTTGGCGTCGGAGATGAAGGGACGAAGCCTGCCGAAGGTAGCCCAGTCGGGCTCGGCGACGTCGAAGGATTCCAGAGCTCCGCCCTTGCCGGGACGATAGAACTTGACCGAGGACCAGGAGCGTTCACCGTTGGCCACGGCTCTGGCTATCCAGCCCATCTCCATGTCAGTGGCGTGCGCCCCAGGCTGCAGTCCCGCCTTGGCGGAGTCGGCGAAGTGCCCCAGACCCCTGGTGTTCACATGCAAGGTCACGGAGGAGTCCCTGATCGCGTTCTCGACCGGCCCCTGCCACTCGTCGGCGCCGTAGTCGCGGAAGTGCTTGTAGCCCTGTTGCTCGGCCCACTGGTAGGTACCCTCGGCCTTCTGCCCGAGTGCCACGTCGCAGTTGTGCGCCAGCAGTGGCGTGTGACCAGCGAATACGTAGTACGCGTGGATCCCTGTGACAGTGAGGTCGTGCGTACGCTGCTGCTTCTCGAAGTGCCTGACCGCCGTCAGTTCGACCGTCGCGCCGGAGGCGGTGCGCAGCTTCATGCCAGGCTTGAGAGCACCGGCCTTGATCCATTCGCCCTTCGAGTCCACCCAGAAGGGATGGGTCGCCGTGGCGATCAGAGCCTCAGGCTTACCGGTCTTGCCCTTGACGACGAGGTCGACAAAGGATTTGTCGCCCTCCGTGACGATGGTGCCTGCGACCTCCCGAACAGTCGTCCTGTCGGTCGTCAGGTCGGTGGTGACGATCCTGTCACCGACGGCGACCTTCTCGATGGGCTTGGTTGTGCCGTCGGCCAGAAGCACCTTGGTGCCGGGCAGGAAGCTGTGGCACTCGGGTTCGGACTTGGTCCTCTTCTTGAGAGCCTCCGCCGCCTTCTTCCTGGCGTCTGCCAGTTTGTCCATGGCCTTGGCTAGGCCGGCTCTTGCCTTGCCGACCGCCTTGTTGGCCTTCCACAGGTCCTTCGCGCCGCCGATGAGATCGCCGACCAGGTTGGTCACCCGCTTGGCGAGCTTGAGCCCCTTCGCCCACTTCCATGGGGCGCCGTACTTGGCGAGGATCTTGCCTGCCAGGCCGCCCGCGAAGCTGCCGGCGATGTTGAGCAGGGTTTCACCGCAGGCTCCGACGTCTCCGCTGGAGATGCAGTCCAGGGCCGCGTCCACGCCGAGAATGTCCCGGACGATCTTGACCAGGGCCTTCCCCGCCGACTTGATGCGCTGCTTGGCGGAGGACTGCTGCGCCTGGGCCGACGCAACGTTTGCCGATGCTTTGTCGACCTTCGACTGCGCATCGTCGACGCCCTTGTCGCCACTCTCCTTCGTGTAGGTACCTGAATAAGCCGAGCAGTACGAGTACGGGTAGCAGCTCTCCAGTCCGGAAGGATCGGACAGCGTCACCGGCGTGTTGTCGGCGTACGCGTAACCGTTGATCTGGCTCGGCCTGGTGTAGTCGATGATCGGGTCGACGGAGATGAATTTGCCGATCTGGGCGTCGTACTCCCGCGCGCCCAGGTGCGTCAGCCCGGTCGAGGCGTCGATCGTGCCGCCGACGAAGCCCTTCTCCCCCGGCCAGGTACCGGTCTTCTCGCCCCGTTCGACGCCGAAGGGGTCGAAGCGCCGCTGGGAGATCGCCCCGGTCGCGGAGTCGATCGCCAGCTCGCCGGTGCCGTGGTGGTCGGAGGCGACGAAGGACAGCTTGCCCCCGCCACGCACCGCAACGGTCTGACCGGCGTACTCGTAGTAGCGGGTGGCCTCCTTCTTGGTGCCGTCCGCCGAGAGCTTCAGCTCGGTGCCGGGCAGGTAGACGGTCGTGCCGGCGGGGTCCTTGCGGACCAGGCGGTTGCCGGATCCGTCGTACAGGTACGTCGTCTTCGCGCCGTTCGCCTCGGTGACCTCGCTCAGCTTGCCCGTGTCCGTCCAGGCCAGGGACTGCGCGTTGCCGCCGATCGTGCGCTTGGTGGTGTTGCCCGCGTCGTCGTACTCGTACGTCGACTGCCGGTCACCGGTGGGCGTCTTCTCCGTCACCTTGGTGACCTGGTGCGGGCCGTCGCCCTGGGCGCCCGCGCCGCCGTACTCGTAGCTGCGGGTGCTGTTCTTCGCCGCGTCCAGAGCCGTGTCGTGGATCGTCTCGGAGACGCGGTTGCCGATGGCGTCGGTCTCGTAGGACTTCCAGTACGGGGCCGGGCCGCCGAGCGCACTCGCGCCGGGGGCCGCCTCACAGGCCTTGGGGCCGGTGCCGTCGAGCGGCGCCGTGGAGCCGCGGGAGCCCGTGCCGGCCGCGTCCGCCGCCGACGACGCCGGAGTCCACGCGTCCGCCAGCCGCTGCCGGCTGTCGTACGCGAAGCACTGCACGTCGGGCGAGGCGGAGTTCGCCGTGTCCGCGATGGACAGGACGTTGCCCGCCTGGTCGTAGGAGTAGTTCGACTCCTTGGCCGGGGCGGTCGCGCCGTAGACGTCGACCACCGAGCGGGTCAGCCGGTTGGTGCCCTTCTCGTAGTCGAAGGTCTGCCAGACCTTCTTGCCGCTGCCGGTGGACAGCTCGAGCTGCTGGAGTCCGCTGTCCTTGGAATACAGGGTGTTGGTGACGTACGAGGTGGTGCCCGTCATCGTGACCGGACGCTGCAGGGAGTCGTACGTGTAGGTCAGCGCCTCCGCCGGCAGGTCGCCGATGGCGGGCAGGCCGGAGCCCTGGACCGTGCCGTCGCGGTTGTAGGTCGTGCTGAAGACGTACGTGCCGGCCAGCGAACCCTGCGACGCCGGGACCTGGTAGGCCGTCTTCAGCGGGCGGTAGAAGTCGTCCATCGACTGGACGGCCGTGGCGAAGTACTCGGTCGGGGAGACGTAGCTCAGGAAGCCGTAGGCCTGCCCCAGCCAGCCCGCCTTGTCGTACTTGGTCTCGGTGAGCTTGGTGCCGGTGTCCGGGTCGCCCTGCCAGGTCGTCAGGACGCGGCCGAGCTTGTCGTAGACCGTGGAGGTCTTCTTGTTGCGGCCGTCGTAGGCGACGACCGGCCGGTCCAGCTCGTCGTACTCCGTGCGCGAGGTGCCCGCGTCCGGGTCGACGGACTTCGTCTTGCGGCCCAGCTGGTCGTACTCGTAGCGCCAGACGTTGCCCTTGGCGTCGGTGACCGTCTCCAGCTTGCCCGCGGGCGTGTACGTGTACTTCGTCGAGTCGTACGGCACGCCCGCGCCCGGCGACGAGCCCCGGTAGTGCCGGATCTCCGCCGTGTTGCCCTGGCCGTCCGTGATCGTCGTCGTGGGCACCCCGCCGGTCGGCGGGTCGACGTGGGTCAGCTCGCCGTCGTAGGTGGTCGTGGTGCGCCACTGCTCGACACCCGACACCGCGAAGATCTCGGCCGTCGTCCGGCCCAGGCCGTCGTACTCCAGCAGGCTCTGCGCCCCTACCTCGCCGTTGTGCACCAGCAGCAGCTCGTCCGAGGCAGCTCCGGCCGCGTTGTACGTCGAGTTGGTCTTCTTGAGGTTGCCGGTGCCGTCGTAGAACGTGTCCGCGACCATGCGGGTGCCGTCGGCGCCCTCGGTCTGGATCTGGCGTGGCCTGAGCAGGCTGTCGTAGAGCTGGTACTCGGCGCCGTAGGAGCCGTCGTTCTCGATCTTCTCGGTCTTGATCGAGGTGACCTTGTCCTTGCGGACGTTGTACGAGTACTTGATGCTCGGCGTCTGCGTCTTGGCCCGGTCGGCCAGCCACACCGAGGTCAGCCGGCCCAGCGCGTCGTAGGCGAGGTCCGTCCGCTTGCCGTTCGGGTCGGTCTGGCCGGCCGACATGCCCCAGGCGGGGGCGTAGTCGGTGGTCGTGACGTGGCCGAGCGCGTTGGTGACGGTCGTCCTCGTCAGCAGGCCGTTGGTCTCGGTGTAGGCGGTCTTCGTCTCGTTGAGCCTGGCGTCCTTCTGGGACAGCGGGCGGCCGTAGGCGTCGTAGGTCGTGGTGCCGGTGACCTGGTACGTCGCCGTGGTGCCGTCGTGGGCCGTCAGGCGCTCGGTCTTCGTCGCGTCGCCCTTGGTCGGGGCCGCGCCGAAGGCCAGGTTGTCGTACGAGGTGCGCTCGTCCGCCAGGACCTGGGTCTTGCGGTCCGGGGTGGCCGAGCAACGGACGGAGACCGACTCACTGCGCGCGGGCAGCGAGAGGATGTTCTTCGCCGTGTTGTCCGCGTACGTGGTGCGGGTGCAGGTGTCGTCCTTGGTGGTGGAGACGTCGCCCTGGTCGTCGATCTCCAACACCCGCCCGGTGCCATTGGCGGTGTCGTAGGTCGTCGTCTTCTTCGTCTCGCGCCAGGTTCCGTCGGCCTTGAGGTCGAAGCCGCGGCCCAGCTGAGGCTTCACGATGGCCGCACGGGTGGTGCCCCAGCTCTTGGTCTGGGTGGCGGTGTAGTGCTTCCAGGGCGGCGCGATCGTCTTGGAGACGAGCTTGTCGCCGTCGTAGGTGGCCACCTCCAGCTCGTGACCGGTGAACTCCTCCGCGTCCGTGTACTCGGCGCCGGTGGAGTCCTTCACCTTCACGGACCGGGTGGAGCCGTCGGCGGCCTTGTCCCCGTCCATGCCCTGCAGGAACGTGTAGTCGACCCGCGTGGTCTGCTGGTCGGACGTGCCGCTGGTGACCTTGACCTTGCCGTAGCCCTGCCAGCCGCCCCAGGTCAGGTACTTGTCGTCGGTGATGCCGTCCGGCTTCGCCTTACGCCAGGCCGCGTCGCCCTGGTAGTCGTACCGGGTGACCATCGAGTCGCTGCCGCCGGTGCGGTCGGTCTCGATGACGGCGGACACGACGTACTTGTGGAACCAGTCCGTGATCGGGTCGATGTAACCCGGCGGGGCCCACTTGACCGGGTAGCACCGCTTGACCGACTCCCCCGGCTTGGGCAGCGCGTCCTTGCTGCAGTCCGTGGGCGCGTAGGTGACGTCGAGCTGGGCGCCGGTCTCGCTGAGGACCATCGAGAGCCGGAAGCGGTGGAAGGGCGCGATGTTGTCGCCGATCGCGTCGACGCGGTTGGCGAGCTGCTCGCCGAAGAGGTCGACGGTGGGCAGCTTCTCGGCGGTGCCGGCGCGGCCCTCGTGCTGGATCTTCGACAGCCACAGCGTCTTGGAGTCGTCGCCGTTGTCGGTGAACAGGTGGGTGAACGTCCAGGCGTCCACGTCCTGGTAGGTCGTGGCGTCCTTGCGCATCTGCGTGACGATCGACGTCAGCCGCTTGGTCGTCCAGAAGGTCTGGACGGGCGAGGTGCACTTGGTGGCGGACTTGCACTCCTGGTCGACCGGGACGTCCGGCCAGTGGGAGGCGTTCGCCTTGGTGCGCTTGCTCTCGGCGCAGTCGAAGTCGGCGGTCGGCAGGCAGCGTTCGGCGGTGTTGAAGACGACGCGGGCCGGGGCCTTCGCCGCGTACACCGTGCCGTCGGTCTGGCCGTAGTCGATGCGCTCGAGGTAGCCGCCGCGGTCGTAGGCGGTGCCGTTGACGTCCGTCTTGCCGTTGAGGGCGTAGTAGTTGGTCTCGCGCTCGTAGAAGTAGGACATCACGTTGCCGTGGGTGTCCTTGACGTAGTCCAGGCTCCAGCGCCACGCCTGCTTGCAGTACGCGCTGGTGAAGGTGGCGTTGTAGCAGGGCTCACCGGAGTCGTCGCCGAAGACGGGGGCCGTCCAGACGGAGTTGGTCTCCTCGTTCCCGGTGGCCCAGCCCGGCAGGCGGTTCAGTCCGAAGTAGTACTCGGTGCCCTCCGGAGTGGTGATTCTCCAGTGCTCGCCCTTGTCGTCCGTGCCGCCGTCGTCGCCGTTGGTTGCGCCGGTCAGCTTCTCGACCTTGGTGCCGTCGTCGTTCGACATGTGCCACTTGCCGGTCGTGTCGTCCTTGACGAGTTCACCGGAGGAGCCGTTGAGCATCACGGTGGCGTTGTCGAAAGCCCAGCACTGTTCGCCCGAACCGCTGTGACCGTCGTCGGAGCACGGCTTGTAACGGCGCTCGATGTAGCCGGGGTCGTAGGAGAAGCCCTCGCCGATCCAGGAGCCCTGGTTGTTCGTGGCCGAGGTGCGGCCGTCCGCCGACTGGGAGGAGTAGCCGAGGCCCACGCTGGGGACCATGCCGCCCGGGGTCGGGACGGTGCGCAGCGGATAGTTCCAGCTGAATCCGCCCGACGAAGTGGCGACTGTCCAGCTCGCCGACGGCGACAGCGCGGTCGCCTTGTACGTGCCCTGCGCACCGGACGGTCCCGCCGCGACCGCGACCAGGGAGGTCGCCGTGGCCGCCATCGTGGAGACGCCGCCGGCGGGCGCCGGGGCGGCGGTCACGTCGGCGGAGACGGTCCCGGTCCGCACGTCGTTCACGGTCGGCAGCACCGTCGGCTGCTGCGGGCAGTCCTTGCTGCCCGGGGTGGCCACGGTGGCGCACGCGGGCAGCTGGACGAGCCGCAGGCGGGAGGCATAGGAGCCGCCGAAGCCCTCGGCGAAGTCGGAGTAGTCGACGGTCAGGCGGACCTTGGCGGCCTGACCCGTGCCGTCGGCTCGCTGCACGCCGAGCAGCACGCCGGCGCCGAGCTTCGCGGCCCGCTGCGGGGCGAGGACGTCGACGCGCACCTTGCCGGGCGCCCCGGAGTCACGGGCCGTGGCCGAGCTCCCGCTCTTCCCGGCGGCCCTGCCAGCGGTCTTGCCCGCGGTGGCGGCCTCCGTGACCGTGACGGGCAGGCCGCCCGCCTCCGCGGTGGCCCCCAGCCTCACCTCGGCGCCGCCCTGCTTGGGCCACACCGCCTTGTCGAGCCCCTTGACCGCGGCCTTGCGCGCCGGGTCGGCGGGACGGGGTCTGGTCTTGGCGGCGAATCCCTTGGCGGGATCACCGTCGTCCTGGACACCGGGGCGGCTGGTGCGGCCCCGGGTGCCGTCGTCGAGCGCCGCTGCCTGCACCGACGACGCGGACAGTGCGAGCGAGAGCCCGAACACCGTCACGGCGACCGCCCGTCCGGGCATGCGGCGACTCAGTGAGCGGCCACGGAAGTACATCGGACAACTCCCTGGTCGGAGAGGGAGCCGCCGCGCCCCCGAGGGCCCGGCGGACTCGTGAGAGACCGGGGTGCCGGGCTCCGCCAGTGATCAGCCATGTCATGCCCGCCACCCTATGCCGCGGGTGCGGGCTCGGCGGTCATCGCGTCGTGCGG
>NZ_JBEYXZ010000011.1:0-143912 GCF_040645305.1 Streptomyces sp. NPDC046831
CCACCCCCCAGGTCATCCCTTCGACAGGGGGCAACAGTCATGCCGGGCCCGGAGGCCAGCGGCCCTCTTGCAGGACCGCGAAGAAGATAACGGGGCCGGCTGATGGGGACGCCGCCGCCGGGCCGGAGCGGAAATTCCTCTCGACCGCGCCGAACGGCGAGAGCAGCGGTCGCAGCGTCTTCAAGCAGCCGGTGAACCCGAGTGACTCGAAGTCCGGATACAAAGAGGGCGGGATGGATGCCAAGGCCTACGACGTCACTGGCATCGACACGCGTATCAGGTACGACAGCAGCCGCAACCCGCCCTTCACGGTCATGACGTCGATGCCCTACAAGCCCTAGCCCGCTGAGGAAGGCCTGCACCACATGTCCACCGACCAGACGTCCTGGGACGCCGCGGTACGCCACCTGTACAGGGACGCGTCCGCGTACATCGCCACCGGCCCGCGCCGCCACGAGGACTGGACGGCCGACGTCCTCGCGCTGATGGCCCGGGCCGTGCCGGACCCCCGCGGGTGGGCCCGGATCGATGATGCGGAGGAGGCCCCCGAGCGCGTGGGGAACCCCACATGGCCCTTCGCCGCCCACCCCCCGGAGTATGTCGGTCCGCGCCTCAGGCAGATCGACCGGAACAGTGCCGAGAACCTGCTCCTGGCCCTCACGGAGGGCGGCTGCACCCTGGCCAATCTTCAGTACCTCGACGAGTCCCCGGACGAACTGCGGGCGATGGCACGCACGGTCCTCGCGCGGTACGGGGACGAGGCCGTCTACCGCACCAACGTCAGCAAGACCGGCAGCGCGCCCGGAACACTCGACTTCGCACTGGAGAACTTGGGGTACAACCCGATGAGCGTCTTCACCGAGGACTGCGGCCTCGTCGTCGTCTCGGACACCGAGATCGGCCTGTTCTGGAACTTCAACGACCTGTGACCCGGCTGCCGGCCCCGTACGAGCGCGGCTCCGACCACCTGAGGAAGAGCATCGAGGAACGAGGAGGAGAATTGATAAAACTCTTGCTGGCAGTTGCGATCGTGGCGGCGCTGCTGCTCCTTGTCCTCGGATTGAGCGCCCTGTCGAGCGGAAGGGGTGCAGCAGGTGCGATCCCATTGGCCTGCGGCTTCGGACTTCTCTTCGCTTCCTTCTGGGTGCGCAGGAAAAGCAAAGAGCGCGCGAGTGGAGGTGCGCGGTAAGTGTGGACAGAATCCGGCTTGATAGCTCCTTCACTTGATGCGCCCGCGGGTGTGATCGTCACGGTGTTTGTTGTAGCACTCGCCGTTGTCTGTATCGGCTATTTTCTTCTGCGCAAGTAGATGATCAGTTACATCCCTTCACCGAGCCCACGTCAGCGGCTTGGGAAGACGCCGCGGACACCTGGGCCTGCGGCGTGCCGTGTCGCGAATGTCCTCGAAGAACGGAAGCGAGGCCGCTGAGGAGGAACGCGCCCAGGTCATCGCCCTCGAGGGGCGGTGGCCCGGCGGTCGGCCGCACGGTCGGCCGCCCCTCGTCTCCTCCGGTCGACCTGTCGCAGCCCGAGTACCCGGTCGTCCCCCGTGTCCCTGGGCTTCACCCGGCAGACGTCCCAGGAGGTCGAGCGGGACGCCGACGGCCTTCCGAGGCACATCACATCGTGCTGGTGGGCGATAAGGACTACTGCAACTACCGATACGAAGGCCGTGGCTGACCACGGCTCGGCCTTCAGGACCGCGCGGACCGTTTCGACGTGCTGCGGCCGGCCTGTCAGACTCGGCGGCAGCGCTCTGGGGTCGGACAGGTCGAGCGGGACCCGATACAGCACTGCGATGTCATAGGCCAGGTGGAGCTGGAGCCGGGTGATGTACGCGCCGTCGACCATCATGGTCCCGACGGCGGCCGGGACGGTCGCCGGCGAAGCGGCACCGAGGCTCCCGATGGTGGCGACGACGGTCGCCGTGTAGGCCCCGGCAGAGAGCCCCCTAGAAGCGCGGCGTACCGGACCGCCATCCTGATCCGCTGATCCACGATGGCGTCCGCGGACACGCCCGCGTACACGCTGGCCGACGGAAATGTACGTGTATGCTGTCAACGCATATCTCTTTGATGCCGGACTGCGCTCCGTGTACGGTGGCCCGCATGACGGACAATGCCGCTTCACCCGCCGGCCCCCTGGTTACGGGCTCAGAAATAGCGCGGCTGGCAGGCGTCACCCGTGCGGCGGTCTCCAACTGGCGGCGGCGCTACGACGATTTCCCCGCGCCCGCGGGTGGGAGTGTCAACAGTCCGCTGTTCGATCTTACCGAGGTTCAGGGCTGGCTGGACAAGCAACGCAAGGGGCAGGACGTCTCGGAGGAAGTCCAGCTCTGGCAGGTACTGCGCGGGGCCTACGGCGACGACATGGTCGCGGCGCTCGCCGACGTCGCCACCACGCTCGCCGCGACCCGGGCGAAGAGACCGGGAGCGCTCCCGGAGGAAGCCGTGATCGCCGCCAGGCGTCTGGCCGAGAACGGCTCCCCGGGCGAGGTCGTCAACGGCCTGGCTGAGCGCTTCACCGACTCCGTGCGTCGCGCCGGCTCGGACCAGGTCACCTCGCCCCGTATTGTTCGCGCCCTGAAGCACCTGGCCGGCGAGGTGGCGCGGGACGCGACCCTTTTCGACCCCGCCTGCGGCATCGGCACCCTCCTGCTCTCCGTCGGGCCCGAGCGGGGTCCTCGACGCTACGGTCAGGAGACGGATCCCCGCAGCGCTCGTTTCGCGCAGTTGCGCGCCGAACTGACCGGCCGCACCGGTGTCGACATCGTGACGGGTGACTCTCTCCGCGACGACCGCTGGACGGACATCAAAGCTGACCTGGTCGTCTGCGACCCGCCGGTCGGCGGCGTCGACTGGGGACGGGAGGAACTCCTCCTGGATCCGCGCTGGGAACTCGGCACGCCTTCACGGGCCGAGAGCGAACTCGCCTGGCTCCAGCACGCCTACGCGCACACCACGCCCGGGGGTCGGGTGCTGATGGTCATGCCCGCCTCGGTCGCCTACCGCAAGGCCGGCCGCCGCATCCGTGCCGAACTTGTACGCCGCGGCCTCCTCGCCCAGGTCACCGCCCTGCCACCGGGTACGGCCGCATCACACGCCTTGCCCGTGCACATCTGGGAGCTCCGTCGCCCCCGATGCTCCGGCGATGCGCTCGCCGCCGTTCGCATGGTCGACCTGACCGGGAACGAGCCGGACGGCCCCTTGGAACCGCGCCCGGACCAGGTGGCGGACGTTTCGCTGGTCGAGCTTCTCGACGACGTCGTGGACCTGACGCCGGGCCGGTACATCACGGAGTCCCACCGGGACTACGCGTCCGAGTACCAGCAGTTGCGGCGTGAGTTGACCGACCAGGTACGAGCTCTCGCCGAGCTGCTGCCGGCCCTGGCAGCGGGGGAACGCCCGAGCGTCGCCGAGGGCCCCTCGGTCAGCGTCGCCGACCTCGCCCGTGCCGGGCTCGTCGAGCACGGCGACCCGGAACCGGTGTCGGTCAGCGACCAGCTCGACACTGACTTCCTCCAGGGCTTTCTGCGCAGCGCGGCCAACACCCGGCGCTCCACCAGCGCGAGCGGAACGTTCCGCCTCGACGGCAAGGGCGCTCGAGTCCCCCAGATGGACATCGTCGAGCAGCGCCGGTACGGTGCGGCGTTCCGCGCACTCCAGGAGTTCGAGGAGCGGGCGAGACGGGTGGCCGAACTGAGCCGAGAGGCCACCGATCTCGCTCGCGACGGCCTGGCCAATGGCGCCCTGGAGCCAGAGAACTGACGGCCTTCGCCCTCAGTGCTGTTCGCCCGCCGTATTCGGCAGCTCGATGACGCGTCAGCTCCGCGCCGGTACGAAGGGGCTCGCCGCCCCGCTCCACGACACCGCCAGCGCTTCTCTGGCTCGGGTACACGCCACGAACAGCAGGCACCGCTCGCGCAGCAGGTCGGATTCGTGCTGCAGCGCGTCCACGTCGGCGGGTGTCACCTCGCGCGCGAACGGCACCGCACTCGCCGTCACACCCAGGACGGCCACGCACCGGAACTCCAGCCCTTTCATCGCGTGCATGGTGGCCAGTCGCACCCCGTCCACGCCGTGCCCGGGACGGTCCTTGACCCGGACCACCGGCACCCCGGCAGCGCTCAGCTTGTCGTGGGCCTTGTCGAGCAGCACGTTGAAACGGGCGCACACGCCGATCTCGGAAGGGCGGATGCCCTGCGCGAGCCACCCTTCCACCCGCTCGACGAGGGCGGCCACCTCCGCCTGTTCCGTCCCGTGTGCGGTCGCCTGCGGTCGGCGGCCGTGCAGCAGGGACCGATAGCCGGCCAGCGTATCGGCTCCCTCACCACCCAGGTCGTCGACGGTCACCGGGCTGAGGATGCCTGTGGACCACGCCAGGATCTCCTCCGTGCTGCGGTAGTTGATGCGCAAACGGTGGGCGCGGCCGGCGACGGAGATGCCCAGGGAACCGAGGGAGACGCGCGAGTCGTAGATCCGCTGGTGAGGATCACCCGTGATGAACAGGTCGTCGCTGCCGGGAGCCACTGCGGCGCGCAGCACACGCCACTGGGCCGGGTGCAGATCCTGTGCCTCGTCGACGACGACGTGGTCGTGCGTGGGCGTGGAGGCGGCCAGGAGTTCGGCCGCCCGAGCGCACACGTTGAGATAGGTCGTGGCCTTCTGGTCGCGCAGCATCTGCTCGAACAGTTCCACGGCGGGCCACAGTTGGTTCCGCTTCGCCGGCGACAGCGCGCTGCCGCGGCCCCGGCGCGTGGCCGCGCGGTAGGCGTCGAGGCTGCGCACATCCTGGGCCAGGACCACATGCCGGTACTCCTGCGCCAGGAACTGCTCCGTCCACGGCAGCCCCAGCTTCTTGCCCACCCGCTGCCACAGCTGCCGCTCCTCACGGTCGCCGACGGGGGAGGGGGCCTTGCCGTCGAGGCGGGTCACGACACCGTGCGCGTAGGCGTTGACCGTGGTCACCTCGACGCGTGCGAGCAGCGCCTCGTCCCCGTCCAGCAGGATGGCGAGGTTCTCACGCAGCGAGGCGGCGAGCGCGTTGGTGTACGTGGTCAGCAGGACCCGGGTGTCGGGGGAACGCGTGAGCAGGTGCTTGACCCGGTGGAGCGCCGCGACCGTCTTGCCCGTGCCCGGCCCGCCCGTGACCTGGACGGGACCGCCGTAGGAGACCCGGTAGGCGACCCGGCGCTGCGAAGGGTGCAGGAACACCCGCCAGGCCGCGAAGGGCTTTTCGAGGATGTCTGCCAGTTCCTCCGGGCCGCTGACCAGCGTGATCCGGCTGGTGGTGTTGGCGATGGCCACGGCGAGGGTCTCGTCCGGATCGGGGCCCGCGTCGACGGGCCGGCGCACGGCGACCACGTCGCGGTACACCTCCTCCGGGCTGAACCCTTCGGCGAGGTACTGCAGCACCTCGAACTGGTCTTCGGGCAACAGTGTGCCGAACGCCTCCAGCTGGGCCTTGTCGATGATGGTCCGCACCGCCCGCAGTACCTGGTCGTCGATGCCCAGCTCGCGCAAGACCGTGTCCGAGTACGTGGCGTACAGCAGCGAATCGGCGGCAGCGGCCGCCTTCTCCAACTGCGGGGTCAGCTGCTCGATCGCGCGTACGTTGCGGACCTCCAGCGCCCGCGTCGCGGCGTTGGTCGTGTACAGCCGCTTGGCCGCCCAGGTGTAGGCGTCATCGTGCGGGACCACGTTGACCAGGAGGAACACGTCACTGCCGTCGTCCGGTGCCAGGACGACACCCCGCCAGAAGTCGTTGATGCGGATGGTCCGCATCCGCGGATCGGCGGCCTTCTCGACGGACTCCAGGTGCAGCCCCTTGTCCTGTTGCAGCTCCGGCACGGTCAGCTGCTGGAACTTCTGCATCGCCTTGCGCACGCCGTTCCTGACCGGCTTCTCCAGGGCGTCGTAGCTTTCCCAGAAACTGTTGGCAAACGCAAGCTGCGGCACGACGCGCACTCCCCACCCCGGACTGACACTGCGCGGTCGATCATACGGGCGCGCCGCCCGCGCGGAGCGGGGCCTGCTCCCGCCGGCCGTACCTGATCCTCCGCGCGATCTGGGCGATGTCCGCGAGCAGCCCTGCGGGGTCCTGGTCCAGGTCGAGGGCGTGCTGATGGATCATGATGCCCGCGTGGCGCACGCGGTGGGCCGCGTGGGAGGCGTTGCCCTTCGCGTAGACGAGGTGCCCTTCGTCCAGGCCCAGAGCGGTGCAGTACGCCAGCATCTGGTACAGGTCGGCATCCGGATAACCGCCCCGCTTCTCCGCCTTGTACTTCGCGTCCGCGACCGCGCACGGGGTGCCGTCGGGTCCGTACAACACGAGGTCCGGCCGCATGCGGACGGCGGAGGCCTCGTCGAGATGGTGGCTGTCCTGCAGTCGCACCGTGTGGTCCGTGCCGCTCAGGGCCTCGCGCAGGGCGACGGTCACGAAGTCCTCGAAGAGCCTGTTCATGTCGAACAGGAACCCGTCGATGCGCAGCCCGCCGGGCGCGTGCTCGACCGAGGCGCCGTCGAGGACGGCCCGGGCGAGGTGCAGGGCGTGCTGGTACCGGGCGTTGAGGCGGGACGGCCGCCAGGCGGGGAGCCGCCGGCCCCGTACGACGGGCGTGACGTCGGCCAGCCGGGCCCGCTGGTGCAACAGCCTGCGGCGGACGTCGCGCGGTACGCCGGGCAGGCGCAGCAGGCGCTCGACGGCCGTGCGCAGGACGCGGTTCTCGGCTATGTCGGTGGTGAACTCGTCGTACGCCACCTCCAACGGCAGCATCGTGCCGAAACGCCGCCGGATCTGTTCCGCCTCCCGGATTCGGCCGTGGACGACCAGGGCGCTCTCCTCCGTGGCCCGGTAGCCCTGCAGGAGGCCTCGGCGCAGAGCCCGGTCCACTTGCCGCTCCACGGCGTGCGCGAGCGCGGGCACCAGGTCGCGGTGCTCGGCCACGTCCACCTCACCGTCCCGCCATCCGCCCCGGGGATCGAGGCTGTAACCCAGTAGGAAGAAGAGCCGGGTGATGGGAACCTTCGGAGTGACGCGTACGGTGAACGGCTCCCGCAGCCCGGACGCGGTGACGCTCACCGCCCCGACCTTGCTGCCGGCCCGCAACGACCAGCGACCGGGCGTGTACGGATCGGGTGCCGCATCGACGGCGTCGCCGGCAGCCAGTGCCCGGCCGACACCGTCGGGCAGAGCGACGCTGACGGCGGGCGCGTGCTCGACGAGCGTGACACACGACTGCGTGTGCGCCGCGGCGGTGCCAGGTCGCGATCCTTCTTCGTCGGCCGTCACGCCAGTGTCTCCCGCAGAGCGGCCAGCCCGTACCTCTTCTCGACGTCCACGCCCTCCCCGTAATGGTGCTCCTCCAGCAGCGGCAGGATCTTCGTCCGCCAGGTCCGCTCCAGGCCGCCCTCCCGGTAGACGCCCTTCTTCATCAGGTAGGAGGGCCCGATGCGGAAGTCGGGGTCCTCGATGCGGGAGTTCAGCGCGTCGAGCAGCTCGGCCGGTTCAAGGAGCCGCCCCTCTTTCTGCAGCCAGCGCCGCAGCAGTCCATTCGTGGGTTCCGCGCGCGGCGACAGCTCCACGAACGCGAACCGCCGTCGCATCGCCGCGTCGACGAGGGCGATGGACCGGTCGGCCGTGTTCATCGTGCCGATCACGAAGAGGTTCGGCGGCAGCGCGAAGTCGTCACCCGAGTACGTCAGCCGCACCGACTTGTTGCGGTACTCCAGCAGGAAGTACAGCTCACCGAAGACCTTCGCCAGATTGGCGCGGTTGATCTCGTCGATGACCAGGAAGTGCGGGATGTGGCGGTTGCCCTCGCGGGAGGCGAGGTCGGCGAGTTCGCGCAGCGGACCGGCGGTGAGCCGGAAGGCCACTTCCCGGGTCTGCGGGTCCTCCTGCGGCCGGAAGCCCTCGAAGAAGTCCTCGTAGGCGTAGGAGGGGTGGAACTGGACCAGCTTGACCTGCTCGGGCCCGCCGCCGAGGAACTCGGCGAGCTTCAGGGCAAGATAGGTCTTTCCGGTGCCGGGCGGCCCGTAGAACACCAGTTGCCGCTCGTCCGCGAGAAGATCCCGCACCTCGCGCAGCCACTCCGTCTCGTGTACCAGCAGTTCGGCTGCCAGCTCGTCCGTCGGCATCGGCAGCTCGGGCTCACGCCGGACGGTGATCGCCGGCACCTCCACGGTCGGATCGCGCTCCACGGACTCCGCTTCCTGCGCCAGCTCCTCGTCAGTGCGCCCGAGGCCTTCGATGAACGAAAGGACGGACGTCAGGTCGACAACGTCGTGCTGGATCGACAGCTTCTGCTGGAGCGCCTCGGGCAGTTCGTCGTACGGGATGCCGAGAGGCCGCCAGTCGGCCTTGCGCCGCAGATTCGACACCGCACTCCCGGACTCGACCTGCTCGGCGTCGCCCGCGACCGTACCGATGTAGAGCCGCCCGTCAGAGATGGTGCAGAGCGTGTCGCCCTGCCTCATCTGGGTCAGGAAGTAGTGCAGCTCGTCGACCATGGCCTGCTTCTGGCTGTACGAGGCGGTGGCGTCGTACCCCTCCTGGACGTACCTGCGCAGTGTGCTCTTGGTCGGGTCCTCCTCGTCGATCGGTGGCAGGTGCGTGGCGGCCAGACTGACCCAGCCTTCGGGGATCCACAGCCGCTTCACCAGATCACGCCCCGACACGTTCGAACCGCGGACCAGCCAGGCCTTGTGCGGCGTGCGCCAGGAGTGACCGAGATAGTCGACCAGCGGGAAGTCGTCCTCGGTGCGCCATTCCGACAGGCCGTCCGAGCTTCGTCCAGTGACCACCGAGCCCGCGGCCGAAGGGGAGTTGCACTCGATGTCCCGGGTCGTTTCCCAGTACCCGGGCCACCGGATCGATTCTTCGCGGATACCACCGTCAGCCAACAGTGTCGCTCGCTGCACCGCCGCATGCCGACCGATGCCGGGCAACGTCTCGGGGCGGACAGGCGAACCTGCCAGGATCGAAAACTTCAGGCTGCCGTTCATTCCCTTCTCGGGCAGCACTCGCCCGCGGGCCTGCGGTCCGCCGTTCGGCAGGCGCAGAAGGAACTCCGGGAATCGCGCGTGCGCGTCGGCCATGGGCGTCGCTCCCCTCAACGAAAGGCCAAGTTGACACTGTAGGCGGTACGCCCG
Source organism: Streptomyces sp. NPDC046831 (assembly GCF_040645305.1). Classification (NCBI taxonomy): domain Bacteria; kingdom Bacillati; phylum Actinomycetota; class Actinomycetes; order Kitasatosporales; family Streptomycetaceae; genus Streptomyces; species Streptomyces sp. NPDC046831. The sequence continues at coordinate 9,153 of NZ_JBEYXZ010000011.1, forward strand.
CAGCAGACGTCTTGCCTTCGGATGATCGCCGCCCGCACTCTTTCAAAGCCCGAGGGCGTCCGGCGCGCCCAGGGCGCCGGATGCGTCTGAGCACGGACGCGCCAGCGCTGGGGTCGCCGCACCGCAAAGATCCGTCACCACGGTAGGGCGACCTACCGACAACGGGCCGCTCGGGTCCCCTCCACCTTGGGGCAGCGGCCGGGTGCTCGTTCCGGGTGTTGAGGAGCCGCACAGGTGTACTACCGGTGCGGCCGATGGGGAACACAGTGATCGGGTTGAAGATCCCGAAAGTCTACTGGAACGACGAAGAGGCCGTTCGGCTGCTCGTGGAGTACTTCACCCGTCGTCGTTCGCGGGGCGATCTGTTCCACTCGGGCGCACACTTCGAGCGGCTGGGTGGAGGTGGGGACGCCGAGCATGTCGCCAACCGATTCGACAGCACCGACGTGGTGGCCATCACCACGCTCAGCGTTTCTCTGGACCCCCACGGAACAGTCGCCCTCCTGGCGGACTGCGACGGGCATTTCTCGCGTCTGCTAACGCAGATTCCGCGCGACGCGCACTTGGAGAATCCCGCCAGCGACGAGCTGGTCACGCCTGGGGGACCGGCGTGGGAGCTGTGGGAACGACTGGCAGACGGCGACAAGTACCCGAACAAACCCGACGGCAGCGGTCCGGTCATCGCCGGCAAGCTGCTGGCCCGCAAGCGACCCCACCTGATTCCGGTATACGACATCCGTGTCAAGCAGCTGTTCAAAAGGCCGAACGTGGACCATTCCTTCTGGGCCGCATTGGCACTCGCCCTGCGAGCAGACGGCGGCGCCTTCCGCGACCAGTTGCTCCACCTCCGTAGCAAGGCGGGCATCGGTGAGGACATCGGGGTTCTTCGAGTCCTCGACGTCATTGCCTGGATGAAGGGCGGACAAGCGCCCAGTCCCTCCGCCGGCTGACACCATGGACCCGCAGAGGCAGTGCCGTCCGTGCTCGCGGAGCGCCAGTGATGCAGGTGATGGGGAAACCGTGAACGACTGGATCTACATCCTCAACCCGAGCAAGGACACGCTGGACGGGGAACCCTCCACCAAGGAGACCATCCGTCGCCTCGCCCATGAGGAACCCGAACTCGACCTCTGGCCCAGCGCGTTGTGGCAAACCGGATCTCGTTCGAAGCCTGCGGTGCGGGTGATCATTCGGACAGGGATGCCGGTGTGGTTGTGGGCATGAAGAAACGGGCCCCTTGGTAGTGACGTGGTTGTTGAAGCCGGTCACGAGCAAGGAGACCCGTTGTCTGACGAGTTGACCATCTCTGCTGTGCCTGCGTCCACTGCGGTCACCCCTGGGTGTGACTGCTACGTCCACAGGTTCGGTTCGATCGCTCCGGGTCGGCGGGTGCGGTGCTATCCGAGTGACATGACGGATGCGGAGTGGGCCGAGGTCCGCTCCGCGATGCCGGTGCCGGCATGGCTGCTCAAGCACTGCCGCCCGGCACCGTGACGCGGGGGGCGGCAGCGGGGTTCGCGTCAGGAAGGCGTGTGCTCAGGCGCCTGCGACGGCCAGTTCGTCGTTGATCACGGACTCGGCGCCTTCGCGGATGCCGGAGGAAGGGCCGCCCCGAGATCTACCGGCGGGCGGGGCCGCCGTCGACCGGGATCCGGTAGAGCACGTAGGGCTCGCGCCGAAGATCGACGCCGGCGTTGTATGCGGCCTGCCGGTTCAGCTGATTGGCCATCACGTACAGGTTCCGGTCGTAGCCGATCGACAAGGTGTCCGGCCAGATCAGCCGGTTGTCGTGGACTAGGGTGCGGAATCGCCCGTCGGTGTCGCGGAAGACGAGCGCGTTGTGCTCGATGTCGCCTCCGTACACGCGGCCCGCGTTGTCCGTCTCCAGCCCGTCGGACATCCCTTTCGTGCCGAGATTGCGAACGGTCTTCGCGATCTTGGAATCCGCTACCCGGCGGTCGGTCAGACCGCTCGTCGGCACGGAGTACAAGGTGCGGCTGGACAGGGGGCAGTAGTAGAGGGTCTTGCCATCCGGGCTCAGGGCGATGCCGTCCGACCCGATGTTGATGGGGCTGGTGGGACCGTGTGCCGGCCGGTTGAGCATTCGCTTCCCGTCGATGACGGGAACGAAGTCGGGCACCGGGCGTACCGAGGGCACGTTGTTCAGTCGGCGCCAGGATGTCCCGGACGCCAGATCCACGACGATCAGCCCGTTGGGGCCGTCCGAGGAGGCGTCCGTGAGGTAGGCGGTGCCCGCCTTGCCTCGGGTGAGGTCGAGTCGCACATCGTTCACGAAACTACGGGGGCCGGCGACCTGACGGGGCAGCAGGATGGTCCGGAGGGCCTTGTTGGTGCGCAGGTCTATGGCGACGAGTTTGGGCCCGCCCACTGGTGCGTTGCCGAACTGGATGCGCCCGGTGTCCACGACCCACAGTCGGTCGGCGGCGTCGACGACGACGCTCTGCACCCCCAGGAAGTGATGCGCGGGGTCGCGTGTGTCGGCGGTGTTGATCTCGCGGTTCGGGTAGGGGACGGTTTTCCCATTGCGCACTTCGGCGACCGAGTACTGCACCTTGTCGCCCCAGTGGGGGAAGTTCACGAACACCCGGCCGGTGCGTGAGACGCTCACTCCTGTGGGCATAGCCCCGTTGAATTCCGCGACAGGCTGCAGGCGTTGCGTGTTCTGCGCGGGTGCGCCGGGAGGTTCCCTCGCATCGACCTGCGAGCTCACCAGGGATGCCTGGGTAGCGCTGCCCCCGATACAGAGGGTCGCCAGCAGTGCGACGACGCCGCGGCTCGATACCTTTCTCCCAATCACGTCCTGCTCCTGTTCCAAAATTAGGAACGAGAATTTCGGGGCAATTGATCCGTCTGTTCTTTTGCGGTCATGAGAGCCCATACAAACCTATGACCGATGAACGAGCATCGCAACCAGGAACATGCCTCCGCCGGCCGGCGGAGACATGCACGCAAACACGCTCGGCATAACTTCCGGCACCCTCCGGAAGTTGTGGAATCGAATGCTAACGCGCAGTCGTATCCGGGGCAAAAGCTTCACTCGTTCTGTTGATCGAGGAGGGTGCGATGCCGTCGGTGCTGGGGTTGATGGACGGCGTGAGGCGCGGGCGAGGCAGGATCTGGAGTCCTGGACGGAGGTTTTGGAGCAGGCTCATGCGGAGGTGGATGCCGCGAGCGGGTCGAGCGGGCCCGGGTGGGGCGTGAGGAGCTCGTGTCGGTGCTGGCAGAGGAGAGTCCGGTGAATACGCCGGTTTCCGTGCCGTCTGGTGGTGAGACGGCTGCCGCCGTGGGAGCGGGCGGCTTGGGGGCGTGGCATGGCGAGCGGCCGCCGGTGTGGCGGTCGGGGATGGGCGAGGAGGCGCTCAGCGGCCTGTACCGGGAGGTGTTCGCCGCGGCGGTGACTGCGTCGGGGCCGGTGAGCGGGGTGGAGCTGACGCGGGCGGGCGCAACCGTATGAGCCCGGGGGACCGCCTGTGGTTCTTCTTCAGTCAACCGGAATCGGCCGTGGCGGCGCTGGCCGAGATCGACAGGGAGCCGTACGAGGACCCCGAGGATCCGGGATGCTCGTACCTGGTGGAGGTAACCCTGCTGCCGGATGCGACGGACGCCTTGTACGGCAGTCCGGTCGCACGTGAGGAACTGGGGCTCGGGCAGGTCAGGTCAGGTCAGTGCAGAAGGTGAAGCCCGAGGCGCTGCCGGTACTGCTGGCGAGGGCGCGGTTGTAGGGCGACGGGACGGCGGCGAGGTGGGACGGGCCTCCGGAGCGAGACCTCCCGCGCGTCCGAGCAGTGAGTCCTCACCCGGCTATCGTGATCGGTATGCCGTCCTCGCACCTGCTGATCATCGGAGACCGGGCCGCCCTGAGCTGGGTGGTGACCGAGCAGCGGATGGCGTTCCCGGCAGGACGGTCGAAGGCGGCCCGGGCGCTGGAGGAGGGCGACGAGATCTTCCTCTACACCACGCGCGGATGCTTCCGGAATCCGACGCGCGACCTCGGCCGTGTCGTGGGCCGGGCCTCGGTCGCCGGCCCCGTCCGGGTCCTGGAGGAGCCGATGGTGTTCGGCGAGCGCAGCTTCACGGAAAGCTGCCGGCTGGAGGTGTCCGGCCTGGCCCGCTTCCGCGAAGGGCTCGTCCTGCGCGATCTGGTGCCGCGCCTGTCGGTGTTCCCCGACCCGGCGACGTGGAGTGTGCGCATGCGACGGGCTTCACTGCCCCTGCCGCCGGGTGACGCCGAGTTGCTGCGGACGGAACTGGAGTCGCTCCTGTCGCCGTACGAGGAGGCGGTCGAGAGTTACCGCTGGGAGCCGGTGACTGGCTGAGGCGCCACATTTCTCGGGGCATCGCGGCGCTCTGCGGTGTGCGTGCCTGCGAATGCGCCACCTCAGCGCCCTGGCGTGGGTCACTCGACTCCGGCGGCTGCCAAGTGGTCGCGAAGTACGGCCTCGATCGCGGCCGCGTCGCCGGTTGCGGGGAGGGGCCAGGGGTTCTCCTCGCCGTTCTCCATGGCCGCGCTGCTGATGAATCTCACGCAGCCTGGGGAGGGGAGGTAGGTGTCACGAAGCCACTGGGCGAATACGGCCGCCTCGTCGGCGGTCGCGTTGCCGACGGTGATGTAAGCGTAATCGGGTGAGGGCATGGCCGTGGTGCCGGTGACCCAGACGTCGGGCGCGATCTCGATGTCGAAGTCCAGCACGTCCACGCCGCGCAGCGAATCGACTCGGCGCTCCAGTACGGAGTCGGGAAAGTCCCGCTCCACCGCGTTCGTGAAGGATTCGAGGCTGGCCTGCCATGCGGCGCTACTGTCCTCCGGTGGGTAGAATCCGAAGGTGGTCCTGATGTTGCGGGGGACTGACACGGGCTTCCTCGTTTTCACGGTACGTAGCGAGCGGATCCGTTGACGCCGTTCATGAGGATCATGGATTCCCAGTAGGCGGCGCTCTCCTTGCCATTGGTCACGATCTCAAGCCCGCGTATCTCCGAGTTCGCCGGGTTGGCCATGGCGTTCTTGTAACGGGTCAGTTCACGGCTGTCGTCGCCGTACATCGAGTCGATGACCGGATCCCACTTCGGATTCCCCTTGGCGTCCACCTTCACCGGCTTGGCCAGGGTCTCGTTGACCCGCTCGATGCTGCGGAAGCTGCGCCTCTTGCAGTTCGGGTCCTGTACGTGCTTTGCCTCCACCAGGTAACCGTCCATCGGGCGGACACCGTCCACCATGAGACCACGCTTGCGCCCGTCCAGGGGAACCTCGCGCTCGGGGTAGCCCGCTATCCGCAACTGGTACGCGTTGTTGGGATTGGCGGGACCACCGCCTCCCGCGAAGCCGCCGGTGTTCAGCGAGTTCAGCCAGGTCCGGAAGCGCTGCTGCTCGGCGGGGGTGAGCGGGCGGGTGGTGCCGGGCTCCGGGGGGATGGGGTCCTGTGCGGGTATGGACGGGTCGACCCTGTTGCTCGCGAACAGGATGGCCGGCGCCTGCCCGTGGTACGAGGCGACGACCAGCGGCACCGGCGCGGGAGCGGGCACGGGCAGGAGCGGTGGGAACGGCACCCCGGGCCGATCGTCCGATCCGTGCGGGAGCTTGACGCGCCGCTCGGACTCGTCGAGGGCGTGGGCGACATTGCCCAGGCGGTGGATCCACACGTCGTCGAGCACGGCGTCCAGCAGGCCGCCGTCGTCACCGTTGCCGCCGAACATCGGCTGGTCCCACGGCATGTCGATGTGGAACGGGTCCGCGCGGTGCTCGGTGATTCTCCGCTTCGCCGCCTCCACGTGGTCGGCGTACCGGTCGCAGGCCTTGGCGAGCTGGTTGCAGGCGGCCACCAGGTTGGCCACCAGGGTTTCGTCCTGCTGGGCCTGCTCCGGCGGGTCGCCGAAGCCGACGAACGCCGCGAAGTAGCCGCGGAAGGCGTCCGCGGCCTCCCCGGAGTGGGCCTTGTCCGCGGTGTGTGCGTAGGCCTGCGCGTCGTGCAGGAAGCGCAGCATCATCTTGCCGCCTGCCCGCCAGGAGGCGGCGACGTCGCGGAGCTTCTCGGGCGAACCGCGGAAGCGGTCGCTCATGCCGGCGGGCGCGTACTGGTCGTACCAGGCGGTGTCGCCGACGACCTCGGGGAGCTCCTGTCCGAGGCCCAGGAAGCTCTCGGTGCAGTCCGCTCCGGGGTCGCCCATGCCGCCCGTCAGGTCGACCTGCTTCTTCATAATCGCCGAGGCCACCCGGCTCTCCCGGGCCATGAACTCGCGGGCGTTGCGCATCAGCCCCTTGCCGGTCTGGCCCATCACGTAGGCGCTGAAGCCCATCTTGTCGAGCGTGGTCGCCGCTGCCGACTTGTACACCTTCGCGAAAGCCCGCCCCGCGTCGTCGTCACCGGCCATGCCGTGCTGACGGCCCAGCTCGTGGAAGAGAGCGATGGTGGTGTCGCGGGTGCCGACCATGACCGTCTCGACCATCCCCATGGACGCCTTGATCATGCCCTCGGCGATCACCTTCAGGTCCGGTGGCATTCCCACGCGCGTTTCCCCCTCGCGGCGAACGGCCCGCTCGCGCAGACCAGTTGGACGTCTTTTCTATCGCACAGGAGTTCTGCCGACGCAGGGGGCCGCGGAACCGTGCGTGTCCGGCGTGCCGGCATCGGCCTCAGTCGCCTTCGCCCGCGGGCCGGTGTTCCTGAGTGGCGAGGATGTCGAGTTCCGCCCAGACGGTCTTGCCGCCCGGCGGGTACGGTTCCGCGCCCCACCGGTCCGCCAGGGCGGCGACCAGGAGCAGGCCGCGGCCCGACTCGCTGTGCGGAGCTGTCGCGAAGTCGGTGACGGCGGTGGGCAGACGGTCGCCGCGCGCGTCGGTGACGGCGATCCGGAGGACGCCGGCGGCCGGGTGGTTGAGGACGAGGGTGAGGCGGAAGTCGCGGCCCCGGACGCGTCCGTGCAGGGCCGCGTTCGCGGCGAGTTCGGCCACGATCTGCTCGGCACACTCGGTGACGGACGGGGACACCTCCCAGGCCCGCAGCTGTTCGTAGGCGAGCAGGCGCGCGAGGCGGGCGCCCCGGCGGGTGGAGGACAGGTACTGCGCGAAGTTGCGGACGACGGGCCGGAGCTGGGGCGTGATCGCGTTCATGGGGTCACGGTGACGGGCGTGCGGGAGCGTGATCCAGCTTCGCGGCCCGTACGCTGCGTCAGCGTACGGGGACTTTCCGTGGACGGTACGCGAAACCTCCCGTCACGCTGGGTGTTGTCCAGTGGGGACGACGGCGAGGGCCGAGCGTGCAGGCATTCGGAGGTGACCGCGTATGACGGGCGGCGTGGGGGCGGGCGACGAACTGACGGCCACGGAAGCGGCCACGGCCTGCGAGGCCGAACGCGAACCGGACCCGTCGGACAGTCTGCGGACGTTCGGGGCCGTCGTCCAGGCGTTGCGCGAACACGCGGGGCTGAGCCGGGTGCAGTTCGGAGAGCTGGTCCGGTTCTCCAAGCACACGGTGGAGTCGGTGGAGCTGGGGCGGCGGATGCCGGACGCGTCGTTCGTGGAGCGCGCGGAGGAGGCCCTGGGTAACACGGGGGCGTTGCGGCGGTCGGCACGCTTCCTTACGCGAGGGGAGGCGGGACTGGCTGCCTGGTTCCGGCAGTGGGCTCGGCTGGAACAGGTGGCGGTAAGCCTGTGCACGTATGAGTGCCGCCTGGTTCCAGGGTTGTTGCAGTCGGAGGGGTACGTGCGAGCCCTCTGCGAGAACGAGATCCCACCCCTGTCGGACGAGGTCTTGGAAACCACCGTGCGGGCGCGCATGGAGCGCCAACGGCTGCTTCGAGTGAGGCCCAACACGACGTTCGACTTCGTCATCGAGGAAGCCGTCCTCGTGCGCCGACTGGGCGGGACGCAGGTCACCGTCGAGCAGCTTGACTTGATCCTTGAGCTCAGCTCGCTGCGCAACGTCACGATCCAAGTCATGCCGGCGAACAGTGAGCAACACTCGTGTCTTTCCGGACCTGTACGGCTGCTGGAGACGCTGGACGGCCGCTGGCGAGCATACTCCGAGGGACAGGAGAATGGCCGCTTGATCACTGACCCGAAAGAGGTGAGCCGGATCCACATGCGCTATGCAAGACTGCGCTCGCAGGCACTTTCCCCGAAGGACTCCGCGAGCCTGCTGGTGCGGATCAGAGGAGCGCTATGAACACGTCTGAACTCGCCTGGTTCAAGTCCAGCTACAGCAGCGCACAGGGTGACGACTGCGTAGAGGTCGCCGTCACCGAGCAGGCCATCCATGTACGCGACTCCAAGGACGTGACGCGTACCCCCTTCGTTGTGGGTCGGGACGGCTGGTCGCGATTTGTGGTCTTCGTGACGGAAGCCTGAGGCGGCGTGTCACGGTGGCAGAAGCGCAAGTTCTGACACCGTGACGCATAGATCGGCGGTCTCCTACGCCTCCTCGCGGTTCACTGACCCTTCGTATGCGGCGAAGACACGGGCCTGCTCCACCTTGCGGATGCGGCTGAGTTCGAGCGGATACGACGAGTAGGGGCGGCCCAAGTGCTTCAGAACGTCCGCGAAGTAAGGGACGGGTAGGTTCCCGGGAGAGACTACGAGGGACGAGAGCAGTACGCCGTCCTGACCTGCACCGCGATCTACGTCGATCAGGATCGAAGCACGTGTGCGGTCGGGGAGAGCTTCCGGCCTCACGCCTGCTGCTGATGCCAGGGTATGCCAGCTGACCCTCACCCCGCGCTGCGCTGCCGAGACGAGTGCTCTCCGGGCGGCCTTCACCACGGTTTTCCTCTTGATACCCAGTCTGGCCCAGAGAGCGTGGTCCGCCCTGACCGGTGGCGGGGGGTTCTTCGAGGCGGACACTGCCTTGGCCACGAGGGCGTACGCACGGTCACGCTCGGTCGGCCATGCTGCTTCAGGGGAGCGCAGCGTGGAGCCGGGAGTCCAGCCCAGTTCCCTGAGAACTTGGCCGAAGAACGGGGCAGGGCCGGTCTCCTGGCCGTCCAGCTTCACCAGAGAGGACAGAACGGGACGTGCGTGACTGTACGACCCGTCCACTGCCACCAGGAGTCGCACGCGAGCGCTGGGCGTGATTCCCGCTGAGCGAGCGCTTGTCAGTTTCACCAAGGTCGACCAGTTTATGAGAGACCGTCGGAACGCAACCCGCTCCAGTTCCGCGCGGAACCGGCTGATCAGGTCGCTGTCGTCCGGTACTGCGCGTTCGGGGGGAGCGGTGTTCCCAGACGGCGCTTCCTGTCGCACCAGGTCATACGCAGTCTTCTGCTGGTGTGCCCAAATGCTGCGGACCTCTTCCGGCAAGAGGTCGGCTCTCCAGCCGAGGTCGGCAAGAACTTCATCAAAGCGCGATACGGGTCCTGGTGCTTGATTAGCCAGTTTCACCAAAGAGGAGAGCACGGGCTTGCCGCTTGTCCGGGGGCGGTCCACGGCCACGAGGAGTCGCACACGGTCCTGCGGGGTGAAGTCTCCCGGTGCGTACCCCTTGTAACGGATAAGTGTTTCCCAATTGATGACACCGCGCGAGCGAGCGATCTGCATGAGCTTGCCGCGCAGGAACCCGACCAGCGCCTCGTCCTCGGCAGGTGCTGCGGACTTTGGCGGGGACGGCAGTCGCCCGGGTTCGGGGGCGGGACGCAGGTCCGGCCAGCGTGGATCGCTCTGGGCGGGAAGTGGGGAGAATCCGGAGGTCTCGATGAACCAGGTCGGTTGTCCGGTGCCGGAGTCGGTCAGGGGGATGAGGTGAGCGGTGCTCTCGATGACATTGAGCCGGTGAGGGGAGGGCGGCACGGAATGGAGCGGCAGCGCGATCCGCATGCGGGTCATCACCGACCCAAGGGGCTGGACGTCCGCCTCGTAGAGGCGGCGTGCCGTGACGTTCTGTTCCTCGGCGGGGACCGATGCGGTGAACGCGAGTCGACCGGGGACGAGGGGAAAGGCGAGCTGGTTCGCCGTGTCCATGCCTGTATCCACGTCTGGGGCCGTGGGTGTTTCGGCGGTGAGGTGTGGAGTGACGATTCCCTCGTCCGTCAGGTGGCACTCGTCCAGAGTGACCAACTTGACGCTGTGGTCCCGGTGTTGAGTGCCGACATAAACCTTGCGCGTATCGCTTTCGGTGCGGCAACTGAAGCGGATGGCATGCCCCTCGGCCTTCACCTCGTTGTGCGCGATTCCGCTGTTCGGCCCGTAGGCCCACTGGACGCGCATGTTGCCGCCGGCGAACTGAGCGCGGGTCGTCTCCCACTGCTTGAGGGACATGCGGTCCATCTGCACTCGGATGAGCCGTGTACCGGAACCGAAACGGACCTCTACGGCTCCGCCCGGCCCCGAACCGAGGTCCGGGTACGACACCGTGACCTTCTGGTGCCCCTGTCGGCGCAGCCAGCGCTGGAGCGCCTGACCGATGTAGAGGTGGTCGGCACTGTCCTCGCCGGTTTGCGTACGACGGCAGTGCACGGGTGGCCGGTGCGCGAAGTGGCACTTCTTGTGCAGGTACCTCTTCGCGGTCAGCTTTTTGCCGCAGCCACCCAGCAGGGTGCCGCAGTAGAAATCGTCGCGGCTCCGGCCCAGCATGAACCGGTCGAAGTCGTCGTGGTCGAACGGCAGGAACACAGGCCAGTCCGATCCGGGCTGGCCTATGACTGCTGTTTGGACCTTGCGCGTGTCTTCCTCGTATGGAGGCATCGGGTCTCCGGGCGGCGGGTGTGCGGTGCAGTGGGGCAACGACCGGCCCCGCCGAGCCCGTCAGGGCTCGCTCCAACAAGGAGTGCGGAGGCGGGGCCGGCCAGGAACGTACGGGTCAGGAGGAATGCCAGCGGTTTCGGCCGTCGGAGCCCGGGCCACAGATCATGGGGGTTCCCGCCTCCGTGACGCCGGTCGCCCCGGCCGGCGAACAGAACGAGCCAGGGTGAACGACACCGACGCTGCCGCCGCCGGAGGAGCCGCCGGACGATGACGAGGAGCCGCCGCTTGCCGACCCGCTGCTCCCGGTGCCGCCGTTGTCACTGTCGTAATCCGGGTCGTTGGCCGGAATCTTGTACGTCGTGTCCTTAGCTGCGGGGCAGTGCTGCACGAGGTCCACGTCGGACCACTCGCCCAGGTCGAGGCGAACCGTGGTGCCGGAGGTCACCTTGGCTCCCTTGGCGGGGGACTGGAAGCACACCCGCCACTCGTCACCGTCCTCGGCGGCTTCCTCAGCGGTGGGAGCGTCGATGTCAAGATAGACGTCATCGAGTGTGATGCGGTCGGTGTCGATACCGGCCTGGCTCAAATTCTTGACTGCTCTGTTGTATGTCGTGCCGACGACGTTCGGCATCGTGGGCCACGGGAGCGGACCGCCGTCCTTCCCGGGGCACGGCTCGCCGGTCTTGACGGCTGAGAAGTCGATGGTCTTGGCGGTCCCGTCGGCTTTCTGGAAGCACACCGTCCATCCGGACCGCATGATGATCGTACGGTCGTCCTGTGCCGCGTCATGGTGGCTTGGGGTGAAACCCGCGGATCGGGCCTGTGTCTCGGCAACGGCCAGCGACTTGCCTGTGTAGTCAGCGGCCTTCAGAACCTCGGGAGCCTTGGAACTCGGGGATGACGTGACCTTGGCGCTCGCGTCATCCGCGCTCCGCGTTTTGGCGTCGGACTTGCCCGACCCGCTGTCGTCGAGCTGCCCGCCCAGGCCTGCCCCGACCGTCAGAAGCACGAAGGCTCCGAACATCGCCCCGAGTTTGGCGAACCAGCGCCAGGGCGGCAGAGCCCACACCGCGACTATGGCGGCGATCATCACAATGAAGCCGAGGGGCAAGCTGAACGCGCCGAGCAGGGCGACCAGCACCAGACTGCCGAGCACGGCCGGGGTGGTCTTCCACCAAGGACGGGACGGCGGTGGGGCGGTGTACGGATTCAAGTATGGTTCCTCTGCTATGGAGCAGGCTGGGCAGCTTACGCCCGCCGTCGTACGGCATGTGTTGGAATGTCAGGTGGTGTGTCGAGAGACATGGCCTGCGGGGCGGGGTGCGGTGGAGATGTAGTTCTCGCCGTCGGCCAAAGGGCTTTCGAGGCTGACGCCAGTTGCGGCCAAGTGGTCGTATTCGACGAGGATCAGTTGCGCACGCGGCTGAAGGGCGGCGCTCGCTCAGCTTTCCCCGCCGCCTTCCTCCTCGTCCCCGCGCAGACGGCGCATTCGCTCGGCGATCTCGCTGGAGAGCTTGCCCTTGACCGAGTTGGCCCGGTCTAGGGTCTCGTTGCCGAGGCTTCTGGCGGCACCGACGCCTTTTGCTCCCGTCTCGAGTGCCTTGTCCCTCACCTCCGTGGCTGCGTGCACCCACCGCCTCGCCTCTGATGGCCGGCGACCGGACTCAATTCCGAGCCGCCCGTGGAAGTCATGGACGCCGGTTGCAACGTGGTTGCTCGACTGGACTACGGCCGGGGACTTGGTCGGATGTAGCAGCACCTTCGCGTTGGCCGCATCAGCAGCTGCACTCATCCGGGCCACCAGACGCTCGGTGCTCCGTGAGATGGCATCCAGCCGCTTCTGTCGGGCAATCCGAAGCCCGAGGCGATGCCGGTCCAGCTCGTCCGGAGTCGTGTCCAGCACTCGATCGAGTTCGAGCACAGCGAACGCGTCCTGCAGTTGGAAGCTACGAGCAAGCACAGCGAGCCACTCCCGAGTCCTGGACTCGACTTCCTTGGCCGTCGTGGCCAGGTCACCGATCTTGGTCTGGCCCTCCAGCTTTTCGGCGAGAGCGTCCAGTTGACGCACCGCATACGCCTGGGTGTCTGCGATCGCCGTTGGTGCGGCCTGCACCTTCGACCACGTGACCTCGGAGACCCGGCCCACCTGCTCCCGGATGGTCATGGCCTCCTCGATGATGAGATCCGCCCCGATCATGCGGGCGACCGCAGCGTCCTTCTGAGCGCGGAGCACGTCGTCGACCTTCTCGTCGATCCTCGCGAGATAGTCGGTGATCTCGTCCATGGTCTGCTGCATCGCCAGCTGCGCCATGATCCCTGCGGCGCCAGCCAGATGGGCCGGGTTCGTCAGGAACGAGCCGGCCCCCTTCTCGACCTGGAGCCAGTTCTTGATCGAGCCGGGTTTTCCTACCATGGCATGGCTGATGCCTGGCGTCTTGGTTTTCATCAGCCCGAACTGCTTGACGCGCTCAGCGGACTCCTTGGTCAGCTTCACCCACCGACCGGAGTTGGCGAATATCTCCGAACCTGCCTGAGCGGCTGCGGCCCCGGTACCGAAAACGGACTTGAGGCGTTGCACACCGAGGTCCTTCGACGGCAGTCCCTCCGAGAGGAGGAAGCGTTCGACATCCGTCGCATTGCCGATGACCGCCAGCCCATCACCGTCACTGATCAGCTGAATCGCGTTGTCCATTGCCCGCTCCTGAAGTGGCTTTTCACAGTTGAGGGTGGTCGGGGTGCGCGCGGCGACCGTCGGGCGGTCAGGCGGGGTGCCGGGGGCCGTGGCCCGGAGGCGGGGTCAGGGTGGAGGTGTAGTTCTCGCCGTCCACCAACGGGTTCTCCAGGCTGACGCCGGCTACGGCCATGCGGTCGTACTCGTCGAGGATCAGGTTCTTGGTGCGGTACGTCCCGTGCGCCTTCACGTCATTGTCTCGGGTGACGTTGAAGGTATCGAGCACGTACGAGGTGTCGTCGCGGGAGACGCCGTACAGGTGGAAGAAGAGGGCGTCCAGCTCTGCGCGGATCGTTGTCCGCCGGTCGGGGTTCCAGCGGAAGGGAGTGCCGATGTCGCCGAGGTCGCTGGCCAAGGCCTTCATATCACTGGAGGTGTAGGTGAGTTCCGCGAGGCGCGGCATCAAGAAGTCACTGTGAGGCGCGAGAGCTTTCGGTGTGGGCACGGGGAGTTGCGTGACGTAGCCGTACGTCAGGTGGGTGCCGCCGATCTTCTGGCGTACGGAGTAGTCGAAGGCCATGGACGACAGAACCGTAAGCAAAAACGGCGCATACTGTGGATCGGAGGGGAGGAGCAGGGGGAACGGATGCCCGAAGCCATACGCAGACGCGACCGAGCAGATCATGGTGCGCTCGTCGGACGCCCGGCAGATGTCGCGCCACCCGAGGACCCAGCCTTGCTCCCACCCCTTGGCAGCAAGCCGCGACCGAACACCCGGCAGCTTGATCTCCTTGCCGCTCTTGTCGATTGCGCCCGTGGGAACATCCTGCTCAGGGACCCAGTACCGCGGCATCGGGACAGCCGAGGCGTCTTGATGCTGCTCCACGGTGAGTCGCGGCAACGTGCCCTTGTTGAGCTGCTTCTCCGTGGCGCCTTCGTATGTAGAGAAGCGGTGGTCGTAGTGGTGAAGCATCTTGGCCTCGTACAGGGGCAACAGGCGTTCGTCGCCCCGAACCAGTACGTTGCCCTCCAGGTTCCAGCCGTCCTTGAGGAGATCCTCGAACGTCTCACCTCGCCGAGCGTCGGGGCGGAACAGATGGGAGTCGTTGGCCATGTCGAACATGCGCATGAATGACACCCCCCACGGATTGCCGTCCTTGCGTGACTCGTCGATGAGGACCGGCACCTGGCGATAGATGCCCAGAGTGATCTCGGCGTCGCGACGGCTGCTGAAGACCGGGCAAGTACCGGTGTTGGGGTTCATCCGGAGGATGTCCTCCGCCGTCAGGTGGTAACGACGCTCGGCGATCTGCTCGGCCTGGCGCACCTTGAACACCATCCGGGCCGGCTCGCTCATATCCCCTGTTCCCCGTAGGGTGAGCAAGCAGAAGCGCATCTGATTGTGGACGCCGGGAAAAACCTTGTCCTCGTTCTCGAAGTCGTACAAGGCGACCAACTGGCCCGTGGTCACGACGTCTGCGAAGAAGTATTGCGTCGTAGCGTCCGTCGCGATGCCCGTGGGCACGATGACGCCTGTCTGCCCGCGAGGGCCGGTCAGCGTGCGGTCCGTCTCTGTGAAAACGGCGTACGTGTTGATGTCGCCGCGCCCCGTGAGGGAGTACCGGCCGCTGATGCGCAGGAAGTGGCTCTCGCCATCTGCGCGGCGCTTGGCGGCCTCGAACTCCTCGAAGAGCAGACGTCTGTCGGGGTCGTCCTTCAACTGGGCGATCGCCCGTTTCCGCGCAGCCGCATTCGTCGCCTTGGCGATCTCGGGGCTGCGCTCTGCGAAGAACTCCTGCTCCTGAAGCTTGACCCGTTCCCACGGCGGATTCCCCACCACCGCACCGAAGCCCCCCGACCAGCCGGTCCCAGGCTGTGCGTCAGCGCCCGACTCGGGCACCGAGAAGACCTCCGGAAACTCCAGGTGCCAATGGAAGAACCTGTAGTCGTGCGCGAGCCGGATGATCTCCTCGTTCGTGCTCACCGGAATGCCCGCGCCCGCGCTCTGGAGGTCCCGGAAGACACCTTCCGTCACCGGAGTCGGCGCACCCTGATACTTGGGCCAGACAAAGGCCGCACACCAGCCGTCGGCGATATGCAGCGCCCGGAGATAGTCCGCCGACTGCTCGAGGTCACGGAACCGGCTGGACTGGAGCCGGACGTCGCGCAAGGTCTCAGCCGACGCCGCAGTGATGTCCCGCAGGCTGGCCGCGAACGCCGCGTTCGACACCCAGATGCGCTCCTCCGTGTGGAAGCTCAGCTGGCCTCCGCGCTCCGCGGCGTTCCGCTTCTTGATGGCCGACGCGATCTTCTTGTCGTCGCCCTCGATCGGCTTGAAGGCGTCGTCGGGTATGCCCTTGGCCAGCAGTGCCGGCGTGGCTCCGATCAGTGCGTTGCCGTGCTTGATGTGGGCGTCCAGGAAGCCCAGCGGCTTGCCCGGCTCCAGAGCCTCCAGCCACAGCGACACCTTGGCCAGCTCGACGGCCATCGGGTTCAGGTCAACGCCGTAGATGCACCGCGCAACCACCTCATGCAGCGCGTGCCGCACCGCGTCGATCGTCGGCTCTGGGTTCTGCTCCCGTACCGCAGCCACCCGCTTGGCGATGCGCCGCGCCGCAGCCACCAGGAAGTGGCCAGACCCACACGCTGGATCACAGACCGTCAGGTTCAGCAGTTCCTCGACGATAGCCGGGCCCGGGTCCGGTTGGCCCGAGCGTGTCGCCCGGATCTCACCGCGCTTCACCGCATCGTCGATCACCGTGTCCAGCGCGGAGTCGAGCAGACACTCGATCAGCGAGGACGGGGTGTAGTACGAGCCCGTGGTCTTCCTCGCGTTGCCCGCCAACTCGACCAGTTCAAAGGTGCGCTCGGACGCGTTGTGCTTCGGGACCAGCTCCAGCAGGGATTCGTAGATGGAGCCCAGCTCCTCCGCGTCCAGGTGGCGGTAGTCGACCACCCGGTTCCGCTTGCTGCTCGTGTCCCGCACGATCGACAGCGCCCGGACCGCCTCCAGCAGCGGCTCGTTCGACAGGGACAGGCCGTGCAGGAGCTTGTCCGCCTCCGTGTCGTCGAAGATGCCGCCCAGGCCGGGCAGGCCCAGCTCCGGCAGACCGTCGTCGTTCCCGAGACCGGCCAACACGAAGCGCAGCGCCTGGTACAGGTCGCCGTGAGCCGTGCCCCTCCGTCGCTGCGCGTGCCGGCGCAGGCGGGCCGAGGAGAAGTACGCCGCGTAGCGCTCCTTCGCCGTCTCGTCCGCCGACGGGGACAGCAGGACCTCGCGGTCCTCGGCCACGAACAGGAACAGGAGCCGGTAGACCAGGCGCAGCAGCGCGTAGTGGAAGGTCTTGACCTCCAGCGTCTCCCGCAGCTCCCGGTTGTCCGGGTGCTTCAGGAAGCCTGTACCGAGGGTCGTGATCGCCCGCTGGACGCCCTTCCTGAGCTGGTCCAGGGCCCGCGTGCCCTGGGCGATCGCCTCCGTGCGCCACTTCTCCAGCCAGCACGTCGACGGCGCCGCGCCCTCCGCGACCTCGAACCGCGACACGTGCAGCAGCCGGTACAGCAGCACGAACTCGCTGAACAGCTCGCCGTCGAAGATCGCCTCCAGGTCGAACTCGACGTACGACGCCGTGGCCAGGGCGCTGGAGTCCCGGAGCAGGCGGACCTGGCGGCCGTTCGTCAGGACGCCCCACAGGTGGGCCTCGGTCCGGTTCAGGCACTCCTGGAGCATCGACTGCGGCGGGACCGTGCCCGCGCCGCCCCGTCGCTTGTCCAGGTTGGCGTTCCACGGCACCTGGTGGAGGAGCGCGTGCTGCCACCGGTGCGAGACCTCGAACCGCTTCTCCGTGTCCGAGTCGGCGGTGACGCCCTCCGTGCCGATCGGCGCGAGGCGGCCGAAGCCCAGCTCCCGCCACAGCGGCGCCAGCCAGTCGGCACCTGCACGGCCGGTCGGGTCGGTCGCGGGCAGGCCCGTCTCGTGGTCCTCGGGGAGGTGCTTGCGCAGGTCGCGCCACAGCGGCTTCAGGTACTCCCAGCTGCGCTCCGCCTCGTCCCGTACCGAACGCGACGACGGCAGGCCGTAGTCGGCGGGCTTCGAGCCCGGGACGTCCTTGCCCTCGGAGATGCGCAGCAGCATGTCGGCCGGCAGCAGACCTCCGACCGTGTGGACGGCGGTGAACACCTGGTTGCGAGTCGTGGCGGACATCAGGCGGACGCTCCAGAAACAGCAGCAGGGGCGGGGGAGGAAGCGGAGGGGTTCGCGGGCAGGTACAGGTACGCGCCCAAGACGTCGGCCGGCTTCTGGGCCGTCACCGACAGGCCGCGGACGATCTCGCCGGACGCCTGGCGCACCCGGCGGTGCGAGGCGTCCAGCTCGGCGGCCAGTTCCTCGCCGTACGTCTCCAGGTAGGCGTTGGCCTCGGGGAGTTGGTCGAGGATGCGCTTCATCATGCGCTCGCCGAAGTGCGGGTCGGTGTTCGCGGACGCCGTCGCGTCCAGCAGGGCCGCGGCGCGCTCCTGCGGCAGCCACACCGCGTTCTTCGGTGAGCCCTCGAAGGCGAGCAGCCGCGCGTCCTCCGCGACGAGCTGCTTCTCGCCGCTGCGCGACGGCAGCGTCAGGTGGAAGCGGTAGCGGACCAGCAGCAGCGTCGTCCGCGTGGTCACTGCGTCCGTCGTGATCACGCCGCAGCGGCGTGCCGGGCGGGCGCCGTCCGCCTGGGTGTCCAGCGCCGCATTGAGGACGTGCGAGGCGAGCGCGCCCACGACCGGGTCCGTGCGCACCAGCGCCGCCTCGCCCCGCGCCACGGCAGGGTCCGTGCGGAACGGGATCGGGCGGTCCTGCTCGATCATCTCCGCGCCCACGGCGGTCGCCAGTGCGTCCCGCAGGCCGGCCGGAGTGCCGCCCACCTGGGCCGTGAAGTCGTCGGCCTCGGCCGCTCCGCGCAGCACCGCGCCCAGCGAGCCCAGCGCCTCCCGTACGAACGTCCGCACCTCGCCCGTACCGCCCAGCGCGTCCCGGACCGCGGCGACCTCGCGGGCCACCTCCTCCGGGTGGATCGCGCGCTGCGCGAACCGGGACTGGGACCGCTTCTCGCGCTCGGCCGCCGAGTTCCAGTCGCTGTCCAGCTTTGCCGTGCTCACCTTGAACGCGTCCGCGCTGAAGAGGGCGTCCTCGTTCTCGCGGCCGCGCATCAGCAGCCATTCGACGATCGCATCCGTAACACCCGTGGACAGCTCGTCCGGGATCGACACCGAGATGCCCAGGTCCTTCTTGATCTGGCGGTGCTTCTTGATGAGGACTTCGAGGACCTTGCCGTCGATGCCGTTGTCCTCGCCGTACAGGGTGATGACGCGGACCTCGTCGCGGCGCTGGCCGTAGCGGTCGACGCGACCCTCGCGCTGGTCGTGGCGGGTGGGGTTCCACGCCAGGTCGTAGTGGACCACCGCGTCGAAGTAGTGCTGGAGGTTGACGCCCTCCGACAGGCAGTCCGTGGCGATCAGCACCCGGCGCGCGGCGGCGTCCTCGCCGGCCTCGGTCGCCAGCGCCTCGATGTTGTCGATGCGCTGCTGCGGCGACAGCTCGCCTGTGACCGCCTTGACGACCGTCTTCGCGCCCAGCGGGCCGCGCTTCTTCGTCTCCGGGTCGTTCCCCAGTTGTTCGGCCAGGTACTTGGCCGTCGGGATGTAGCGGCAGAAGACGATCGGGTTGTAGCCGTCGGCCAGCAGCGCCTTGAGGTGCTTGACCAGCGCCTTCAGCTTGAGGTCCTGCGCCGGGCCCTCCAGCTCGGCGGCGCGGTCGGCGAGTTCGGCCAGGCGCGAGCGGGGATCGTCGGCGTCGATCTCGGCGCCCGGCGCTACGTCCATGCCCTCCATGGAGTCGCTGTCGGCCGCGTCGCTGTTGAGCGGGGCGCCGAGCTTGTCGGCCTCCTCCGCCGACGACGCGACCGCTGCCGCGGACCTCGTGCGGAGCGTCTGGGCCGCCGCCCGCGG
Organism: Streptomyces sp. NPDC046831; assembly: GCF_040645305.1. Classification (NCBI taxonomy): domain Bacteria; kingdom Bacillati; phylum Actinomycetota; class Actinomycetes; order Kitasatosporales; family Streptomycetaceae; genus Streptomyces; species Streptomyces sp. NPDC046831. Next base: position 28,499 of record NZ_JBEYXZ010000011.1, read on the forward strand.
GGACGACACCAGCGAGCGGAGCAGCGCGATCGCCGACCACCAGGCTATTCGGGCCTCCCTGCGGCCCCGGCCGTCCGCCTCCTCGACCCGTTCGCTCGCGTAGGCGATCGCGTCGTCCAGCAGGGCCCGGTACTCCGGGGACAGCTTGTACGTCTCGTCCTTGAAGTAGCGGTCCGAGGGGAACGCGGTGCGCTCCGCGAGGGAGTCGTCGGCCAGGCCGTCCTCCTTGGTGAGGTACTGACGTACGTCCGCGCGCTTGCGGGCCACGAAGTGCTGGGCGAGGAGCTTCCGGCCCGTCTCCGACTCCAGGTTGACGTGGGCCAGCTCGGGCTTGACCAGGCCCAGCAGGTTCCGGAACGCGGACTCCTTGCCGCTGTGCGGGGTCGCCGTCACCAGCAGCAGGTGCCGTTCCGCGTCCTCGGCCACCCGCCGCAGCAGCTCGTAGCGCAGCTGGTTCTGCGTGCCCGTCTTGGTGTCGTCGGAGGCCACGCACGTGTGCGCCTCGTCGACGATCACCAGGTCGGGGCAGTGCCGTACGAAGTCGTCGCGGTGACGGGTGGACTTGATGAAGTCCGTGGAGACGATGACGTTCGGGTAGCGGTCGAAGAGGGACTGGCCGAGATCCAGGCCGCGCTCCAGACGGGTGACCGTCGACGAGAGCACCAGTTCCGCGTCGATACCGAACTTGCCGCGCAGCTCCTGCTGCCACTGCTCCGCCAGCGCGGGGGAGCACAGCACGGCCAGGCCCGACGCCTCGCCCTGCGCCAGGAGTTCGCTCGCGATCAGACCCGCCTCGACGGTCTTGCCGATGCCGACGTCGTCGGAGATCAGCATGCGGACCGTCTTTTGGCGCAGCGCCATCAGGAGCGGGACGAGCTGGTACGCACGCGGCTCCACCGCGATGCCGGCCAGTGAGCGGAACGGGCCCGCGCCCGAGCGGAAGCCGACGCGCAGGGCGGTGCGCAGCAGACCGGCCGCCCGCTGGTCGCCGAGGTCGCTCGGCTCCGGAGCGGCGAACCGGGCCTCCTCGACCGTCTCGAACGCCGGGAAGACGGCGGCGACGTCGTCGTCCGAGCCGCCGAGCGGGCGCAGGACGAGCAGGTCGGGCTTGCTCTCGGGGAGCACCACCCATTCGCGGCCGCGGGCCTTCACCAGGGAACCGGCGGAGTACGTGAGTGCCATGTGTGTTGTCGAGTCCTCAGGAACGAGCGGTCAGTTGGCGGCAGGGGTGCCGAAGTACCGGGGATTGGCGGCGGCGATGGCGTCCCAGTCGCCGCCGTGCGGGAAGCGGACGACGTCCCAACTGGCGTCGAGGAGACGGTCCTCGGCGTCCTCGTCCCGGAAGGTGTCCATCTCCTTGTCGGGCGTGTCCACGAAGACGGCGACGTTGCCGCCGGGCAGCCGGTACACGAAGTCGGGCATCGCGTTGGCCTCGGTCAGGAACGGCCCCGCCTCGTCCGGCAGGTTCAGGCCCTTCGTCTTCGCCCAGCCCAGGAAGTCGCCCCGCGCGGCGAGCTCGGCGGCGGCCGACGCCTCGACAGCGGTGGGCGCGTCGAGAGCGGCGGGCGCCTGGTCGAGCAGGCGGCGGTACTGCTCCGAGCGTGACTCGCCACGCGACTCGCGCTCCGCCGTCGCGGAGGCGAAGCGCACCAGCAGGTGCCGGGCCGCGTGCCGGTTGATCAGCGCGTGGTCGAGCTGGTTGCCGTACGTCAGCAGGCACTCGTAGCAGCCCAGGGCGCAGGGCCGGTCCCGGTGCGGGCCGCCCTGGTCGGTGCCGTCCTGGTCGAAGTGGCAGATCGACAGGGCCTGCCGGGCCGCCGTGGCCAAGGCGTCCGTCTCCGCCTGAAGGCGGCGAAGCACGCCCGCGCCGCCCTCGGCGGCCTCCGTGAACAGGAACCGGTTGCGCGGTCCGCCGTCCGGCGGCAGCAGCTCGCTGGACAGCTCGGCGTCCTCCAGCTCGAACGCGGCCTCGATGCCTCGCTCGAGCGCGTACATGAGGGACACCGCCTCCGGCTCGGGCAGGGCCTCGTCCAGGGTGATGACGAGGATGTTGCGGCGGTCCTCGACGTACGGGATGACCCGCTTCTTGCGGCGCCGCTCCTGGCCCTCCTCGTCGACCACCGGCAGCTCGCTGGAGTCGCCGGAGGCTTCCGCGGCGTCCTTGTCGTTCATCCAGCGGCCGTCGGCGAGGTCGAGCCAGTAACCCGCCGGCTCGTCCTTCTTGGCCCGCACGCGGCCGAGGTTGGTGATCCGGACGGTCGCCGAGTCGCCGTAGGCGAGGTCGGCCAGCGGGGCGCCCGAGGCGTCCGCGACGGAGGCGTTGAGGCGGCCCTTGCGGGCGCCGTGGTCCTGGAACCGGTACGACGTCTCCAGGCGGTAGCCGGCCCGGCGGCGCTCCTCCTCGTCGGAGGAGATCCGCTCCCGGCGGGTGGTGTACACGGTGTGCAGCTGCAGCAGGCCGTGGGTGGCCGCTCCCAGCGGTTCGTCACACATCTGGCAGCGGTCCTGCCGCTCGGCCGGATCGTGGTGGTAGCCGCACTGCGCGCAGCGGCGGGCCTCGCTGGTCGCCAGGTCGCCGGAGGAGTCCGGCGGCAGCTGGATGCGGGTCACCTGGTAGCGGGCGCCCTCGTGGTAGATGAGCGCGCCGGGGCCGAACTCGCGGATGGCGAGGAAGCGGGGCCGCTGGAGGTAGTCGCCGTCGCCGCGGCGGCGGCCGACGGTCGGGATGTACGCGGCCAGCGGCAGGCGCGGGAAGCTGTAGCCGGGCAGGAAGCCCTCGGAGGCCAGGTAGCGGTAGGGGTTGAAGTCGGAGAGGACCGACTTGCTGTCGACGCTCTCGTTCATCAGCAGGTTGAGCTGCGTCTCCGCCTCGCGGCGCCGGGCGTTGGCCCGGTTGCGGTCGGACTCGGTGAGGCTGTAGTCCAGGCGGCGCTTGTTCTGGATGTACTGGTCGTCGAGCGCGGCGCGGAAGAGCTGCCGCCAGCGGTCGAAGGCCCGGTCGAAACGCTCGGGCACCGTGCGCACCCGGTCCTGGATCCAGTCGTCGTGCCACCACGTCGTGTCGACGAAGTCCGGCAGCAGTGGGCCCAGCACCCTGAGGGCCGCCTCCACCGTGCGGTGCTGGGCGGTCTCGTCCAGGGACGCGTCCAGGATCTCCGGCAGCAGTTGCAGGGCGGGGTTCGGGCGGTCGCCGGTGTCCGGGTGCGACACGTCCAGGACGTCGGGTATCGCGCGGCCCAGCTTCAGGCTGGCCTCGGCGATCCATAGGCCCTGCAGGTGGGAGAGGACCAGGTCCTCGTTGGCCAGGTCCAGGCGCGGCGGGGCCACCGCGCCCGCCACCATCCGCTCCGAGCGGCGGAAGTAGTACTGGTCGTGGCTGTTGCCCGTCGCGCAGTACGTCGTCACCAGCGCGGGCTGGCCGCTGCGGCCCGCGCGGCCCGAGCGCTGGGCGTAGTTGGCGGGCGTGGGCGGCACGTTGCGCATCATCACCGCGTTGAGCGAGGAGATGTCGACGCCCAGCTCCATCGTGGGGGAGCAGTAGAGCAGCTTCAGCTCCGCCTTGCGGAAGGCCTCCTCGCGCAGCTCCCGCTCCTGCGGGGCGACCTGGGCGGTGTGCTCGCGCGCGAAGAGGCCGGACAGCGCGCTCGCCGCCTCCTTGTACAGGTCCCGGAAGAAGGTGTTGACGCGCGGGCCGTCGCCGCTGGGGTAGGTGCGCGTCAGCGGGTCGTGCGCGCCCGTCTCGCCCTTGCCGGCCCGCCAGATCAGCGACTGGGCCGCCACCCGGTAGCCCATCCGGGTGTCCGTGGCGGGCCTGCGGAAGCGGCCCGCGCGCTGCGGCGCCTCCGCCACCTCCTTCACCAGGCCGTCCGCGGCGAGCACCTTCAGCAGCTCAGCGATGACGAGCTGCAGGTCGTCGGGGGAGAGGTCCTTGAACGAGGCGTCGGCGCGCTTGAGGTACTTGCCGAACTTGCCGCGCGAGGAGAGGAAGAGGCCGGAGCGGTCCATGCCGCGGCCCGTCGAGGGATGCGGGTAGGCGGTGCCGACCCGCGGCCGGTCGGAGGCCGCCAGCACCCACGGGTCCGCCAGCCGTTCCTCGCTCGCCCGCTGGAGCGCGTCGAAGTCGTCACGGAAGTAGGAGACGTCGATGGCGAGGGAGCGGCGCATCTCGTTGAGTAGTGCCTTCATGAGTTCCGCCCGCAGGGCGGGGTCGGCGTCCCGCAGCGCCGCGTGGGTGTGCGCCCAGCGGTCCTGCTTCTCCGCGACCCACTGCAGGTCGGCGTAGTCGATCTCCAGCAGGCCCGTCTGCTCCAGGTTCGGCATGGTGATGCGCCAGCCACGCTCCAGGTCGAGGTAGAGCCGGAAGGCGACCACGTCACGCAGCGTCTTGGCCGCGGCCTTGGCGAGCATCGGGGGCTGGTCGCGCTCGCCCGTGTAGTCGACGGGGGTGAGCGCGAGCGCGTTCGTCACCGCGGAAGCCAGCTCCTCGTGGGTGAGACCGTCCGCGCCCGCGTCCAGCGCGGCCTGGTACAGGGCGCCGCGCAGTTGGGTGATCTGCACGAAGTCGTTGAAGTGACCGGCCTGGAGGGAGGCGTCCTGACGGTTGTCGACGAACGTGAGGAGCTTGCGGGCCTCCTTGTCGAGGGCCTCCTCGGGCACGGACTTCAAGGACCGCACCACCGAGGCGGAGATGAGGGAGGTCGCCGAGGAACGGCCCTCCTGGTCCAGCGTCGCCAGCTTGGCGAAGTCCCGGCCGCGGGTCTGCTCGTAGGCGACACCGCAGTGCAGGCAGAACAGGAACGGCGACGGGATGAACGCGGCCTTCAGCTCTCCCCGGCCCTCGTAGCCGAGGGGATCGACGGTGACGGCCCGGGGCACCCGGTCGCGGAACGTCTTCCGGACCACCTCCTGGCCCCTGTCGTCCAGCTCCAGCCACGACTCGGGCAGCCGGCGGTCGTCGACGGCGTACTGGACGCTGGCCGGCCAGGGCCGCTCGTGGTCGACGAAGAGGTAACCGTCGCCCTGGCGGCCACCGGTGGCGGAGGTGTCGCGGCGCGCCTCGTAACGGACCTCGCCGTCCTTCTCGTTGCGCCAGACGGTCAGGTACTCCTGGCCGCACTCCCGGCAGAAGGCGAGCGGCATCAGCAGCTTGCCGCCGCTGCCGGGCTGCTCCAGCTGGTAGGAACGGGTCAGGTGGCGGGAGAGCTTGTCCTCCAGGGTGACGTACACGGTGTCGCCCTTGGACAGGAACTGGTGCAGCCGGAACGCGAACAGCGGACGGTCGGTGACCGGGTGCCGGGCCTGCGAGCCGGCCTCCAGGGTCGCCTCGATGGCCCTCGCGCAGTCGTCCGCGGCGACACCCGACAGCCCGGACAGCTCGTGGGCGGCGCGAGCGATCGTCGTCGGCCGCCGGCGCACCAGCCGGCCCGTCGCCTCGTCCGTCGCCAGACCGAAGCGCGTCTCGATCCAGCGGGCCAGCGGGTCGCGCACGAGATCGGCGTACGCGCGCGGCGCGGCCGGCGAGGTCAGGCGCTCGGCGGGCACGGTGTCCGGCGCCTCGTCGGTGGCTCGCACGAGCGTCTCGCCGATGACGTCCCTGGGGTTGACCGTCGTGCCGAACAGCCTGCTCGCCACGCCGGCGACGACCTTCTTCTGGTCCTCGACGGTGCCCTCGGTCGACATGGTCGCCGAGGTGCCGATGCACTGCACGTCGGGCGCCTGACAGGCCTCGCGGACCCGGCGGATCAGCAGGGCGACGTCCGCGCCCTGCCGGCCGCGGTAGGTGTGCAACTCGTCGAAGACCAGGAACTCCAGGCCCTTGGCCATCTTGATCAGGCTGGCCCGGTCGGCGGGCCGGGTCAGCATCAGCTCCAGCATCACGTAGTTGGTGAGCAGGATGTCCGGCGGGTTGTCGCGGATCTCCCTGCGCTTGGCGTCGTCCTCCTGGCCCGTGTACCGGGCGAAGGTGACCGGCTCGTGGCCTTGGCCGTAGCCGTCGCGCAGGTACTTCTCCAGTTCCTTCAGCTGACTGTTCGCCAGCGCGTTCATGGGGTACACGATGACGGCGCGCACCCTCCCCCGGCCCCCGGCCGGGGGGACCCCCATGACCGCCCCCGGCCCCTCGGAATCCCGCTCATGCAGGACGCGGTTCACGATCGGGACGATGTACGAGAGCGACTTGCCGGAACCGGTGCCGGTCGTCAGCACGTACGAGGCGCCGCGCGCGGCGGCGTCGATGGCCTCGCGCTGGTGGCGGTGGAGGGTGAGGGGACGCCCGTCCGGGACCGTGCCGCCCTCCGTCTTGCCGGCCTGGAAGATGCGGGCGCACTCCGGGTGCAGCACTTTCTCCCCGACCAGTTCCGCGACCGTGCCGCCGCTCTGGAAGAAGGGGTTGAGCGACAGCCACGGATCCGGCCACTGCGACTTGTCGTCGAGGTCCTTCTCCACGAACGCCTCGATGCGGTCGTCGCGGATGACGGTGCCGCCCTCGGTGAAGTCGCGGTAGTCCTTGATGAGTGCGCGGTGCACCCCGAAGACGTCCATGGCCGTGCCGGACGCGGTGACCGGGGCCGGGCGCGCAGCGCGTTCCGGAGGCGAGGCGACGCTGCGGGCGACGGAGGCGAGCAGGGGACGCGTCGGGTCGAGGGCGCTCCAGTGGGGGAGGCTGCGAGTGTCCGCGTCGGCGACGGCCAGCGGAAGCAGCGCGTCCCGGACCTCCGCCGCGTCGGCAGGACGGTCGGACGGGTCCTTCGCCAGCAGCCGGCCGACCAGGCGGACCAGGCCGGCGGGTATCCCCCCGCGGATGACGGCGAGGGGCGTCGGCTCGCTCTCGAGGTGCTTGCGGGCCAGCTCGTAGGGCGACTCACTGGTGAAGGGGGGTACGGCGACGAGCATCTCGTACAGCACACAGCCGAGGGCGTACAGGTCGGCGGCCTGCGTGACCTGGCGGGCCCGGAACTGCTCGGGAGCCATGTAGCGGGCGGTGCCGACGCTCACGCCCGTGCTGGTGAGCCGCGCCTCGTCCGGGTCGTCGACGATGCGCCCCATGCCGAAGTCGAGCACCTTGACGGTGCCACCCCGCGTCAGCATGACGTTCGCGGGCTTCAGGTCGCGGTGCACGACGTCGGCAGCGTGCGCCGTGGCGAGGCCGTCGGCTATCTGGGCGCCGATGGCGGTGACCCAGGACAGCGGAAGCTGGCCCTCCTCCCCGATGAGGTCGCGCAGCGTCTCGCCGTCCAGGCACTCCATCGCCAGGTACGGCAGTCCGCCGTCCGCGGTGACGCCGCCGGCGATGAGCCGGGTCAGGTTGGGGTGCTCGAGGCGGCGCATGATGCGGACCTCGCGGGCGAAACGCTCCACCGCCTTGATGTCCCCGTCGGTGTCGATCAGCGCGCCCGTACGGCGGCGCAGGATCGTCTTCACAGCGACTGTGCGCTCGGCACTGCCCTCCGCGGCGTGGAGATCTTCCGCCCGGTGGACCTCCCCCATGTTGCCCTTGCCGATGACCTGTCCGATGCGGAACCTGCCATCGATCAGCTCGTGGCCCACGGCCGCCCCCTCGCGTTCATCTCGCCGTCCCTGTCCGGGACTTGCCCCCTGCACATGCTGCCTCTTCCGCTGACGTCACGTCAGGAGGTCGGACAACCGGGCTCACCGTACACGAGGGCGACCAAACTGCATAGGGCACACACCCGTTGACACTGTCAACGTGCGACCCGTACGCTCAGGCGTGAAGTTGGGGCTGGGGGTGGACGACATGCGGCATCAGGGGGCTGCGGTGCAAGGTGTGCCCGTCACGAAGGCCGCGCTGGCCGAGCTGCTGGTCCGGCTCCGGCGCGCGACTGTGGACGGCGTGGTGCCGGACGAGGTGTTCATGGCGCAGGCTCAAGAGCTCGGGCTCGGCGATGCCGAGCGGGAGCGCCTGCGTGGGGAGCTGGCCAGGCTGCGGATGCCTGTCCAAAAGTCCGTGGTGCATACAGACGTCGACCCTTCAGAAGTGAAAAGGGTTGTACGGGGCGGTGAAGAAAATGTGTTCCCCCGTCTCGAGCCGGTGCTGACGCTGCTGTCGCGCTACGCCGACGCCGACGGATACGTGACGCCCCGTGCCGTGGCGGGTGTGGTCCGCCTGGCCGGGCTGGACCGGCGGGAGGAAGCCGCACTGCGGACGTGGGCCAAGGTGAGACAGGACCCCGGCACACGGAGTGACGCGGGCGAGACCTCCTCCTCGTCAGGGCAGTCCCCGACGGCCGGGGCAAGGGTCGAAACGGCCGGAGTCGAGCATGCCGTCGACCGGGCGCGGGACGTGGCGGAAGAGCCGGGCGCGGCCGCGACGGGAGACATCGCCGCAGCCGTGACGGCCGCCCTGGCCGTACTCCGTGCCGACCGGTCCGAGGGGCACCCCGAGCGGCGTCTGCTGAGCGCCGAGACCGAAGTCGGTCTCGGCGTCCTGGTGCGAGGAGGGGCGGACCGGATCGGGGCGGAGCCGGACGAGGAGGAACTGAAGGCGCTCCCGTCGGACGACCTCAGAATCCGCGCCCGTGACTGCCTCGTGGTGCACAACCTGCGGCTCGTGCACTCCCTGGTGCGGGGATACCTGGAACAGGGACTCGACTACGACGACCTGTTTCAACACGGCTGCCTGGGCCTGATGAGAGCGGCGCGCAAGTTCGACCCGGCCATGGGCAACAAGTTCTCGACGTACGCCACCTGGTGGGTCCGGCAGGCCCTCGCCCGCGCGATCGCCGACGAGGGCGCCCTGATCCGGATCCCGGTCCACATGCACGAGCAGATGCGCAAGGTGGCGAGGGCGGAACGGACTCTGGCGGGGCGGGGCCGGCCGGCGACCGCAGCCGACGTCGCCGTGCTGTGCGACCTGACGTTGCAGAAGGTGGAAGAGGTCAGGCGGTTGAGCTGCCGCACGGACTCGCTCGACCGCGTCATCGGTGACGGGGCCACCCTGGCGGACTTCGTCGGCCGGACCCGGCCGTTGCCCGCAGTGGAACAGCAGGTGGTGAGTGACCTGCACGCGGAGGCGGTCATGGCCGTCGTGGACACCTTCGCCGGCCGGGACCACCGTATCCTCGTGCGCCGCCTGGGGCTCGACGGCGATGAGCCGTCCACGCTCGACGAGCTGGGGCGCGAGTTCGGCGTGAGCCGCGAACGCATCCGGCAACTGGAGGTCAAGCTGCGGCCCGAGCTGATGGCCCGGTTGCGCGGCGCGCGACTTGTGGGAGTGGACGAGAAGTCCGAACGTGAGGAGGCGGAGCGCGCCGCCGCTCGCTCCGCCCGCGCCGCACAGGCCGTCCGGGCGGCTCGTGCCGCGCAGGCCGCTCGAGCGGCTCGCGTGGCCCGTGCGGCTCAGGTCGCCCGATCAGCATGGGCCGCACGCTCCGACCAACTGATCAAGGCGCCCGGCCCCCTGCGTGAGTCGGCGGAGGAGGTAGTGGAAGTCCCTGCGTCGCACACGGACGCCGTAGACCTCACCGCGTCGAACAGCGGACCCGAGGCGGCCGAGAGCGCAGTGGAGCAGAAGACCGGAACGGACGCGGAGGCGACCGTCGTCGTCACACCGCCCGCCGGGACGGCGGTGCGTGATGGACGGCCGGACGATGCGGGCGCGACGGCAGAGGCGGTGGGAGGCGCGGGCATCCGCGCGTCGACCGGGCCCGGCGACACGGCGACCGGCTTCCGTTCGGCGGCCGGTGCAGGCTGTGAGGACGCCGAGGACGGGCTCGCTTCGCAGGCCGATGCGGGCCTGGGGGGCGCGATCGACGGCCCCGCTCCGGTGACTGGTGCCTGTTCGGAGGACGGCGCCCCCGCCGAGGCCGACGCGGCCGACTGGGAACGCGCCCTTCGGATGGCGAAGGCGCCCTCTGCGCAGACCGCGTGGCTCGCCGGCTACGTGCTCGCCGGTGTGGGGCACCAGGCGGTCGCGAGTCTGCTGGGACAGCGGGAGGCCGATGCGGTGGCGCGGTGTGCTGCGGAGGGCGAGCCGGTCGAGTTCCCCGTCCTGACGGCCCTCGAAGTGCTGCGCCGCGTTCTCGACGCTGTGGCATCGGCCGGGCAGCGGCCCGAGGACTTCTTCGACCGGCCCGCTGAGGCACTCTGCGGCGCGACGCCGCGCTCCTACCTCGAAAACAGGTCGCTCGTACACGGCGAGCCCCGCCTGGCGGTGCGGGACGCACTGCGGGAGTACGTCGCCGAGTCCGCCGGCGCGCCGCGTCACACCGGTGAGAAGGCGCCTGGTGCGTCTTCGGCCGCAACGCGGGAAGCGGGACTGCCGGCCGAGGCGGAGGAGCCTCGGGGACCAGTGGCTGAAGGCGATGTGCCGGGTGTGTCACCAGGCCGTCCAGCCGACGGTGAGGAGCCGTCCCAGGAGGCGTTCCACCAGACGATCGACGACCTTCCGGCGGGTGGCGGTGAGCCGGCCATGGGGAGCACCGGCGCCGGCGTGGGTGAGCTCGCCCACGAAGCTCCCAGCCGCGGAGGGCAGGAGGCGCAGCCCCCCGAGTCCGACGTCCCGCGGACGAAGACCACGGACCACGACCTCCGGCGCGAGTTCGAAGCACGGGAACACCGGATCCGCGAGGAGTACGAAAGCCGGCTCGGGCGGCACCGGCGGGACTTCGAGTTGCAGCTCGCGGAGGTGCGGGAGGCGGCTGGACGTCGACTCGCCGAGCAGGGGCAGGCTGCCGATCAGAGCCTCGCCGATGAGTGGGAGGTCACCGAACGGCGCATCTCAGCGGTCCGGACAGAGGCCGAGCGCGAGCTCGACTCCTGGGAGGAAGCACTGCTGCGACGCATGGACAAGACACTGTTGCGCCGCGAGGAGCACATCCGGGCCGAGGCCGAGACACGGATCGCGGCACTGAGGGGGGAACACCGTGCGGCGTACCGGGCGGTCCTCCAGCGAGCCGAAAAGGCCGAGGAGGCCGCTCGGCGGACGGAGCACCACCAGCGGCGGGCGCACGACCTGGAGCTGCGGCTGCGGCAGTACAGAGAAGAAGCCGAGACCCGCATCGCGGGACTCGAGGCGCGCTTGCGGGAGACCGAGGAGGCCCTCGCCCAGCGCGACCAGGCCGTCGAGATGGCCCGGCGTCACGCGGAGGCGACCGAGCACAACGCCGCCCAGCGCATCGCGCACACGGAGCACAACGCCTGGGCACGCATCGCCGAACTGCAGCAGCAGCTCACCGACCTCCAGGGACAGCCGGCCGCCGCCTCGGAGGCCGCCGAAACCCGCGGCTCGTTCCGGGACCGTTGGCGCCGACCCTGAACCGAGCTGTGCGCCGCCCCAACCGATCGTCATTCGAACTCGCCGAGAACAGCAAGGACCCATGGATCCCAGACCGGAACTCGTCCTCTACCTCCGCAACCAGCTCGTGGGACCGGCGGGCGGCGAGCACGAGAGGCTCGACGCCCCGCCCGACCGGCAGTACCTCATGGGCACGCTGTATCCCCAGGAGGCTGATCTGCAGCGCCAGTTGCACCTCGCGGCCGAGGAACTGGAGGGAGCCGGGTCGGAGAAAGCGGCCGAGGACACCGCCCCGGCCGGTGATCCCGTGCCGGAGTCCAATGCGTGGTTGCCGTCGTCCCTGGGCTTCAGCTTCTACACCGACGCGGACACCGTGGAGATCGACTGCTCCGCTGCCCGCTACGAAACCCGCGCCGGAGCCACGGAACGGGGCCGGAGCTGGCAGCGGATCCCGCTGCCGGCCGAGACGCACCGGCTCGGGCCGGACCGCGATCATGTCACCGTCCTCGACGGCCGCGCCGAACTTCGCGTGCGCCGCCGAGCGTTCGGCTCCGGCAGGCTGATCACCGTCGCGCTGGTCAACGCGGCACACCACGAGCCCGGCCTCGGCAAGGCGGCCCACTGGGACCGCATGCTGTTCCAGGTCAAGCTCCAGGCCCGGCCCGTGGACGGGCGGGTTCTGCAGTACCCGAGCGTGCGCCTGGCCAGCAGGGACCCCGAGGAGCAGGAACTGCGGCTGCAGTACCGGCACGTGCGCACGCACGCCGTCGGCCACGGGTGCGCCGTGGAGGAACTCTACGACGACCTGGCCGAACACCGGGTGACCGGGCTCAGGGCGGCCGTCATGCCGGAGGCGGAAGTGACCGGCGTACGGGCCGCCGGCCTGCACGCATCGCCGGTACTGAACCTGCTCCACCTGGCCGACCCCTCCGTGCCCGTCGACCAGCTGCGCGAGGAACTCGCCGAGTTCGCCGCCGACTACCGCGCCTGGTACGTGGGCCAGCTCAACACCGAGGTGCCCGAGTGGGGCAGGGAGGCCGCCGACCGCATCCTGGGCCGGATCGCTGCCGTCGTGGCGCGGATCGAGTCCGGCGTGCGCACCCTGTGCGACCCGCGCCGCCCTGAGCTGGTGCACGCCTTCCGCACCGCCAACCGGGCGATGGCCCTGCAGATGCGTCACTCCGCGCCGGACCTGGCCGGCTCCCGGCGCTCCCGCCGGGACGGCGTGCCGGCGGTCGCCGCGCCCGCGCCCGACGCCACCTGGCGCCCCTTCCAGCTGGCGTTCTTCCTGCTTGCCCTCGACGGAGTGGCCGACTCCCGGCACCCGGACCGTACTGTGACGGACCTGATCTGGTTTCCGACCGGTGGCGGCAAGACCGAGGCGTACCTGCTGCTGGCCGCCTTCACCATGGTGTTCCGGCGCCAGGAAGCCGACGGCGGCGGCACTGCCGTCCTCAGCCGCTACACCCTCAGCCTGCTCACCACACAGCAGTTCCAGCGTGCCGCCACCACCGTCTGCGCCCTGGAAACGCTGCGCCGCGAAGATCCGGCGGCCTACGGTGAGGAGCCCTTCTCCATCGGCCTGTGGGTCGGTGAGACCACCACGCCGAACACGTACGAGAAGGCCCGGGCGGCATTCGACAACGTTCGGCAGGCCGCCACGCCCGACGACGTCTTCATCCTCGATCGCTGTCCGTGGTGCGGCACCCGCGTCCTGCCCGCGCACAAGTCGCCCGACATCGGTGACTACGGCGTGCGAGCGGGCGCCGACTCCTTCGCGTTCTTCTGTCCGCGCGAGGCATGCGTGTTCCACGACGAGCTGCCCGTGGCCGTCGTGGACGAGCAGCTGTACGACCGGCCACCGACCTTCGTCCTCGGCACCGTCGACAAGTTCGCCCGGCTCGCCTGGGAGCCGCGTGCCGGACGGCTGTTCGGGGCAGGTGGCGCAGGGGGCGGAAGCCTGCCACCGTCGCTCGTCATCCAGGACGAGCTGCACCTGCTCACCGGCCCCCTCGGTACCACCGTGGGCCTGTACGAGTCAGCCGTCCTCGGACTGTGCACCGCGCCCGACGGCACCGGACCCAAGGTGGTCGCGTCCACGGCCACCATTCGCCGTTCCGGTGAGCAGGTCCGTGCGCTGTACAGCGGTGGCGTCCAGCTCTTCCCGCCCGCCGGACTCGACGCCCGCCACTCCTACTTCGCCGAGCCCGACACCTCCCGTCCCGGCCGCCGCTACCTCGGCGTCATGGCCCAAGGCCATACTGCCGGCCGCGCGTCGGTGGCCACCGCCGCCGCCATGCTCCAGGGCGCTTGGGAACTTCCGGAGGACCACCGCGACGCCTACTGGACCCTCGTCGCCTACCACCACAGTCTGCGCGAACTCGGCCGCACCGTCACCGCGGCGGCCGACGACATCCCCGCCCAGCTCGCCGGACTCGACGCCGGAGCGGGAGTACGGCCGCTGCCCGATCACCAGGTGCAGGAGCTCACCAGCAACCTGCACCGCGCCGAGCAGCCGGTGCTGCTGGACCGGCTGGAGAAGCCCTGGGACGATCCGCAGTCGGTCTCCTTCCTGCCGTGCACGAACATGCTGTCCGTCGGCGTCGACGTCAAGCGGCTCGCCCTGATGCTGATGCAGGGCCAGCCCAAGACGACCGCCGAGTACATCCAGGCCACCAGCCGCGTCGGCCGGCACTCGGTGCCCGGTCTCGTCGTGACGTTCTTCAACGCGACCCGTCCCAGGGACCGTTCGCACTACGAGACCTTCGACGTCTACCATCGCTCCCTCTACCGGCACGTGGAACCGACCAGTGTCACCCCTTGGTCCGTCCCCTCCCGTCGCCGCGCTCTGCACGCCGCGCTCGTCGTCCTCGTACGGCACAAGCTCGGCCTCGCCGCGGAGAACCAGGCCGGACACGTACTTGACCGGATGCGTGACGTCGAAAAGCTGGCGGACCAGCTGTCCGCACAGGCCGACCTCTGCGAGCCGGGCGCGGGCGAGGCCGTGCGCAGGGAGCTCGCGGACCTCCTCGACCAGTGGGAGGAGGCCGCGCTGGCAGCTCGCAAGGACGGTCGAGAGCTGTACTACCGCAGCCAGGGCAAGGGCCAGTCCAACCTGATCAAGAGCTTCGAACACAACTACGGCCTGTGGGAGACACCGAACTCGATGCGCAACGTCGACCGGGAGTGCCAGGTGACGGTGAAGGGAGCCGACCTGTGAGCCGCACACTTCGCGTACGCCAGTCCCAGACGGTGCTGCCGTTCGGGGTCGGCGCCGTCTTCGACATCCAGGGCGAGTCGTTCGTGGCCACCGGCATCGGTGACTGGCCGGCCCGGGCCAAGCAGCGCATCGAGTCACCCCGGCTGGCCTCCCGGCTCGGCGTGAGCGGTTTCTACGCCGCCCCCGCAGCCGCCAACGAACGCTTCGACGTCGCCGACGCGCCCGGAGCCCCGTACATCCGTTTCCCGGCCTGGCTGTTCTGCGGCGCCTGCCGGCGGATGAAACGCTGGCGCATCGCCGACGAGAAGCCGGGTCAGCCGCCACGCTGCCCGTCCTGCTCGCCCGCACGGACCTTGGCACCCATGCGGTTCGTACAGATCTGCCAGGCCGGTCACCTCAGCGACGTCGACTGGTGGTTCTGGGCCCACTCCCGGCGCGACGCGGGCGAACGCCGGCAGTGCGGCGAACGGGAGAAGCTGCGTTTCCTGGTGTCCGAGCGGGCCTCCGGACTCGAAGCGCTCTCCGTCGCCTGCACCGCCAAGGACTGCGGCGCGTCGAGGAACCTGCTCGACATCCTCGGTACCCACGGCATGCGCTGCGCCGGCCGCAACCCGTGGCAGCGGACGGCCGAGGCGGTGGAATGCGTCCGTCCGGTGCAGATCGTGCAACGTACGGCAGGCAACCTGTACTACCCGGTCACCCACTCGGCGCTGGACATCCCCGAGACGGAGGTGTCGGCGTACGCCGACGACGCGCTCGCGGCCCAGGTGCGCGAACACGATCTGTGGGTGTCGCTGTGCCGGGTGGCGGGCACTCCCCGTGCCGGTGTCTTCCAGACGATGATCCAGGAGGACACCGGTGCCGACGACGCCCTCATGGCCGCACTGCTCGCCGAGGAGACCGGGCACACCCCAGAGGCGTCCACCGGCGCGCTGGCGGCCCCGAAGCCCGATCTCAGCCGGGAGGAATGGGCCGCCTTCACGGCACCTGTGGCGCCCGCGACCCGCGACTTCGCACTGCGTGGGACCACGCTCGGCCTGACTGGCGAAACCGTCGACCCGTGGAACTCCCTCGCCCAGCGCTTCGGCAGAGTCGTTCTCGCCGACCGACTGCGTGAAGTACGCGCACTCTCCGGCTTCACCCGGGTCTCACCGGACGCCACCGTCGTGCCCGCCGACACAAGCCGGCGCCTGAAGTGGCTGCCCGCCGTGGAAGTGTTCGGCGAGGGCGTCTTCCTCACCCTGAACAGGGACCGCCTCACCGCCTGGGAGGAGGACTCGGACGTCCTACGACGCGTCGGAGGAATGCGGGCCGACCTGGACCGGTCCTTCCAGAAGGACCGCCTCGAGACCTTGACCGGTCCCGAGCTCGCCCCCCGGTTCGTCCTGCTGCATACCCTCGCCCACCTGCTCATCCGCCAGCTCTCCTTCGAGTCCGGTTACACGACGGCGAGCCTGCGCGAACGAATCTATGCCCGCTCCGGACAGGACCAGTACGGCATCCTCGTCTACACCGCGGCAGGGGACGCCGAGGGCACCCTCGGCGGGCTGGTCCGGCAGGGGGAGCCCCCGCGGTTGGCGGAGACCCTGCTGCGGATGACGGAGGCCGCCGCCTGGTGCTCCGCCGACCCGCTGTGCGCAGAACACACCGGCCAGGGCTTCGGCAACCTCAACCGTGCTGCCTGCCACGCCTGCGCCCTGCTCCCCGAAACCAGCTGCGAGACCGGGAACACCCTGCTCGACCGCGCCCTCGTCGTCGGTGGGGACAGCGTCCCCGGCTATCTGCAGTCGATCATCACCGCCGCTCGCGACGCGGCGGCCACCGCCCTGGAGCAGCCGTGACGCTCACCTACTTGGACCTCACCCCGGAACAGCGGGCCGGCCTGGACGACCTTCCCTTCGAGGGCAACCACCTCGTCAGCGGTCCGCCCGGCAGCGGCAAGAGCCTCCTGGCCGCCCAGCGGGCGGTGATGCTCGCCCTCACCGGGACACCGGTGACGCTGCTGACGTACTCGAACCTGTTGCGCCAGTCGCTGGCCGGTGCCGTGCACGCACTCGCGCCCGCCGATCGCAGCGTGCGCGTGTCGACCGCGCACGCGTGGCTGGAGGATTGGTACGGGGCGCGCCCCCCGCGGGACGGCAACGGCTGGTACGACTGGAACGCCTTCTTCGACCGGGCGGCAGACACCGGCCCGGTACCCGGGCTCACGCTCGTCATCGACGAAGGCCAGGACCTGCCGCCTCAGTTCTACCGGCTCTGCCGGATGCTGCAGGCCCGTACCACCGTCTACGCGGACGAGTGCCAGCGGCTCACCGACTCCCACTCCACCCTCGCGGAGATCACCGGCAAGCTGGGCCGGTGCACGCGTCACGAAGTCGACGGCAACCACCGCAACACCCAGCAGATCGCAGCCTTGGCCGCCCACTTCCACACGGGCGCAGGTGTGCCCGTGCTGCCCGACCGACAGGGGCCGCCGCCACGACTGCACCGCTTCCAGGAGCGCGGTGTCGCGGACCTGCTCATCCTGCTGGCCCAACGGGACCCGCGACAAAGCATCGGAGTGATCGCCGACTCCAAGCACGTGCAGTTCTCCCTGCTGGGAAGCCTGCAGAACCGGGCACCGAGGCTCAAGCCACAGCTTTACACTTCCGACGCCAGGGGTGGCCGCTACCGCAATCTCGATCTCGGGCGCCCAGGCATCGTCATCGTCAACCGCAGAAGCGCCAAAGGCCTCGGTTTCGACACGGTGGTCATTCCGGATGCGCATGTGGACGCGGCCTGCGATCCCACGTCCGCTGCTCTGCGCATGACCTACTACGTACTGGCCACGCGCGCCCGGCGCGAGCTCCACTTCGCCTACGAGGGCGAAACGGAACCGCCGCTGCTCGCCCAGGTGGGTCCGGGAGAACTGATGCGCGGCTGACCTCCGCGCGCGGAGCGTCCCAGCAGCCGTGCCCTGCACTGGACGGGCTGACACGTGAGCCGGCGAAAGCGCGGTGTACGTAGGCCGCGCGGAAGGTGCGCTGAAGTGCACGGGATCGCTGAACCCCCAGCGGGCAGCGATGGAGCGGACCGGCCGGAGCGCAGGGCGGGGTCGGCCAGGTTGCGGCGGCAGCCTTCCAGACGCGGGTGCTGTTCCGCCACGGCAGTGGCTGACGGCCGCGTCCTCCGCCATCCGGCCGGTCCCGCCCGGGCGGCCACCTCCAACAGGACGGCCATCGGCCGCACCGAGGATCGCGGGCCGGTTTTCGTCTCGGTACTCAGTCCGGATTGAGTGGGGTGGATCCCTAGGCTGGCGCGAAATCGCCGCTGAGTGCCGTGACGCGACATAGGCGCTGGTGGACGTGGGAGTGTATTGAGTGAATGGGGGAGGATCCGGTAGCCAGCGCCGTGCACGGTTTTCAATCAGCCTGACTTCCACTGGGGAGAGAAGGATGAGACATGTATAGATCCGAGACAATGGCGCGAGACGTCATTCCTGACGGGTACGAGCCATTGGTCCTGGCATGCTGCGGTATTGCCCTCGTGGTCATACTGATGTGGGACAGATGGATCCGTAAGAAGAGGAAGGCAGGCAAAGGGCGGTGATCCTGGAGCGGATGCGGGGTAGATCAATTCGCTGAGCCCTTTTCCATCTTCGCTCTGAGCCGGTCAGACGGGGGGTGAGGACGGTCTCGACGAAGCTGATCATCCGGCTGGCCGAGCACCCCAGTTTTGCGGGAAGCAGGCGGGACTTGAGAGTCGCGACGGCCTGCTCGACGAGTGCGCGGATCTTCGACTGAGGCCGGTTGACCGCCTTCTCGGCGCGAAGCGGGTCTCCCCCCCCGTCCGTGGTGGCCGTGGGGTGGTCCGGCGGAGCATCAGTGCCGCCGGACACCCCACGAGCGGCCGTCCGCAGGAAATTCCGTGGCCCGGTGCTCGTGTCTTCCGTACTGTCGGTACGGCATCGCGCGTTGTCTCGAAGGGGCAATGCGCTTCCGTGACAGATGAGAGGGGAGCCCGGCCATGCGCGACCGCGTCGCCGTCGTCGTCCCCCTGTCGCGGTCCGAGGTGATCCTGGTGTCCTCGTCCGCCCGGTGCCCGCTGCGCGGCCGGCACCGGATGCCCGGGACGAGGATCTGAGCCTCAGCCTTCTCGCGCCGAGTGCCCGTCGACCGGCTCACGCCGGGGGGTTCGGTGCGGCTTCGCCCGGGGAATCGCGCCGTCCTTTTCCGGATCTCCGGATCACCGGATCTCCGGATCTCCGGATCTCCGGATCTCCGGATCTCCGGATCACCGATCACCCGAAAGGCCACGGGCCATGCGCAACGACGCGACCCGTCACGTCACCGACCCCCTCGCCGCCGTCCGCAACCTCGGTATCCTCGCGCACGTCGACGCGGGCAAGACCACCGTCACCGAACGGATCCTGTACACGACCGGCAGCACACACAAGCGGGGCGAGGTGCACGACGGCACCACCGTCACCGACTTCGACCCGCAGGAGCGCGAGCGGGGCATCACCATCTTCTCCGCAGCGGTGAGCTGTGACTGGGACGGGCATCGGATCAACCTGATCGACACCCCGGGGCACGTCGACTTCGCGGACGAGGTCGAGCGGTCCCTGCGCGTGCTCGACGGGGCGGTCGCCGTGTTCGACGCCGTCGCCGGGGTGGAACCGCAGAGCGAGTCGGTGTGGCGGCAGGCCGGCCGGCACGGCGTGCCGCGCATCGCGTTCGTCAACAAGATGGACCGTGCCGGTGCCGACCTCGACGCGGCCGTCGCGTCCATCCGGGAGCGGCTGCATCCGGCCCCGATGGTCGTGCAGCTGCCCATCGGGGCGGAGGAGGATTTCACCGGTGTGGTGGACCTCGTGCGCCTGCGCGCCGTCGTCTGGGCCGACGGCGGTGACGCCGCGCGGGTCGGTCCGGTGCCGGACGGCCTGCGCGAGGAGGCGCTGCGGCGGCGGCGCGTCCTCGAAGAGGCGGTGGCGGAACGGCATCCGGCCGCGCTGGAGGAGTTCTGCGCGGGGGAGGGGCTCTCCGCGTCCACCCTCGTCTCCGCCCTGCGCGACCTGACCTCCACCGGCGACGGTGTGGTCGTCCTGTGCGGCTCCGCCTACCGCAACCGGGGCGTCGAGCCGCTGCTCGACGCCGTCGTCGCCTATCTGCCGTCGCCGCTGGACGTACCGCCGGTACGCGGCATGCGGGATGCGGTCGAGCAGGAGCGGGCCGCCGACCCGGCCGCACCGTTCGCGGCGCTGGCGTTCAAGGTGCACGCGACCGCCACCGGGCGGCTGACCTACCTGCGGGTGTACTCGGGAACGATCGAGAAGGGAGACACGGTGTGGGACGCCGGCGCACGACGTACCGAGCGCATCGGCCGCATCCTGCGCGTGCAGGCAGGCCACCGCACGCCCCTCGACCGGGCCGTGGCCGGGGACATCGTCGCCGTGGTCGGGCTCAAGTCCGCCCGCGCCGGTTCCACGCTGTGCGCTCCGGACGCTCCGCTCGTCCTCGAACCGCCGGGTACCGCCGAGCCGGTCGTCTCCATGGCCGTCGAGGCGCGCCGGAGCACGGACACCGGACGGCTGGCGGCCGCGCTGGCCCGGCTGGCCGAGGAGGATCCCTCGCTCGTCGTACGGACGGACCCCGAGACCGGTCAGACCGTGCTGTCGGGCTTGGGTGAGCTGCACCTGGAGGTCGCCGTGGAGAGGATCCGCCGCGACCACGGGCTCGACGTCGGTGTCGGCAGGCCCGGGGTCGCTCTGCGCGAGACCGTCGTGCGCGGCGTGTCCGGCCATGTCTTCCGGCACGTCAAACAGGACGGCGGAGCGGGGCAGTTCGCCCACGTCGTCCTCGACGTCGCACCCCTGGACGACGGTCATGGTGACGGCGACGACGACGGTGACGGCCACGGCGACCCGCCGGGCTTCACCTTCCGTTCGGCCGTCGTCGGCGGGCGGGTGCCGCAGGAGTACGTCCGGGCGGTCGAGGCCGGCTGCCGGGACGCCCTCGCCGAAGGTCCGCTCGGTGCTCATCCCGTCACGGGACTGCGCGTGACCCTGACCGACGGGGCGACGCACCCGAAGGACTCCTCGGAGGCGGCGTTCCGCACGGCGGGGCGGCTGGGCCTGCGTCAGGCGCTGCGTGCCTGCGCGATGGTGCTGCTGGAGCCGGTCGCGGAGGTCACGGTCACGGTGCCCGAGGACGCCGTGGGCAGTGTCCTCGGTGATCTGGCGGCACGCCGCGGCCGGATCTCCGCGCAGGCCGTGCGTTCGGGCACCGCGGTGATCAGCGCCGTCGTGCCGCTGGCGGAGCTCTTCGGGTACGCGACGCGGCTGCGCGGCCGCACCCGGGGCCGGGGCACCTTCACCACCCGGCCCGCGGGGTACGCGCGGGTTCCCACCCACGTCACGGCCGGTTAGGGGCGGGCGGCCGGGCACACCGTACGGCACGGGAGCCCGTCCGCCGGCCCGCGCGGCGGCCAGGGACGCCGGCCCCTCCCGCACACCACACGGGAGGGGCCTGCCGGTCTCGGGCGGGGACGCGCCGGCCCGGCTCAGGGAGCCGGCGTGCCCCGGACCGCCGCCGCGCCGCACAGGATCGCCGTCACGGATACGACACCACCGTCGAAGGCACCGTCGACGTCCCCGACGTCGGCGCGCCCGTCTCGTTGATGACGTGTTCGTACTGGCCGTTGCCGCCGAGGGAGACCACCAGCAGGTCGTGGAACTTCACGCCGGGCCGGTTCGGGGCGGAGAAGCCGTGGTGCTGCACGATGGTCGGATCGACGTTGTAGTAGCAGTAGCTGCCCAGGCCCCAGCCCTCGTGCTGGGTCACGGCGTCGCCGACCTTGTAGGCGGCGTAACCCTTGACCGGGCCGTTCTGGATCGCGGCCTGGTTCGGGGCGTCGTACGCCTTCTCGTTCTGGAAGAAGATCGTGCGGCCGCGCTGTCCGTACCACTGCACGTCGTACTTGTTGAAGTGCTCCACGAACAGGCCCGTCGCCAGCACGTCGTCGCCGTTGACGACGACGCCGTAGTCGGCCCGGTTGGTCTCCCAGCCCACGCCCGTGCCGTGGTCGGCGCGCCAGACCCAGGTGTGGTCGACGATCGTGTGACGGCTGTTGACGACCATGCTCGTGGTCGCCTTGCCGGCGCCCGCGCCACCGATCCGGATGAACACGTCCTGCACGGTCGTCGGGTTGGCCGAGTGGTCCCGCGACGCGCCGGGCGGGCCGACCTCCAGCAGCGTCGCGGAGTTGACGGGTCCGGCGTCGATGAGGAACCCGGCGAGCCGCACGCCGTCGACGTCCGCGACCTTCAGCGCGGTCACGCCGCCGTCCGGGACGATCGTGGCGTAGCCCAGGCCGAGGACGACGGTGTCGGCGCGGTTGACCTGGATCGGCTGGTCCACGTGGTAGATGCCCGGGGTGAGCAGGAGGTGCAGGCCCTGTGCGAGAGCCTGGTTGAGGGTGGCCGCGCTCACGCCGGGCCTGGCGACGTAGAACTGCGACAGCGGCAGCGAGGTGCCCCTCGGGGTGCCGCTGCCCCAGGTGACACCGCGCGCGTTCGTCCGCTTCTGCGGCAGGAAGACCCGGAACTCGCTGCCCTGGACGTACAGGAAGGGCTTCTCCCGGGAGACGGGGGTGGTGTCGAGCGTGGTGTACGGCGGGTTGGGGAAGCTCTGCGCGGGGGCGCCCTCGACGCCGGAGAAGACCATGTTCCACACGCCGTTGAGCCAGCTGCCGATGGCGCTGTCGCGGGTGTACCACTGCTGCTGGGAGTACGGGCCGACCTGGCCGTCGACGCGGCTGTCGGCGATGTAGCCGCCGCTGGCCCAGCCGTAGCCGCTGGGTGCGAGGTCGAGGCCGCCGCGGACGTGCATGCGGCGGAAGGGGGCGGCCTGGGCCACGGCCCAGCGGTTGGTGCCGTTCGCCGGGACGAGGGCGAGGTTCTCCGCGCTGCGCCAGAAGTTCTGCGTGGCGTTGCCGTTGAACCAGCCCGCGTCGACCGTGACATCGCCGTTGATCGTCGTGTCGTCGGGGGAGAGGCCGAGACCGGCGATGGAGGTGTAGAAGCCGAGCTGGGCGTTGAGGCCGTGGTAGGTGCCTGGCTTGAACAGCAGGGCCCAGCGGCCGGTGCCGAACTGCGCCGACTCCTGCCGGCGGAACACCTCGTCCAGGCGGGCCTGGATGCCGGGCGTCGACGGGTCGAAGACGATGACGTTCGGGCCGAGGTCGCCGCCGCCGGGCAGGGCGCGCGGCTTGGGGTGGGCCGGGCGGCGCTTTTCGTGGGCCGCGGCCGGCCCGCCCGCGGCGGACGCGGGCGGCGCGGCGAGTCCCGCCAGCACGGGCGCGGTCGCCGCGGCGACGCCGAGCAGGGTGCGGCGGCCCAGCGGGGTCTCGCGACCGGGAGTGGGCGGCTGCGGGACGGGGGCGTTCGGGGAGGCAGGGGGCATGGGGCGGCTCTCCTGGTTCAGAAAGTGAACAGCGTGGAGTGTGAGAGCGCTCTCTCGCCGCTGAATGCTTCATCTGCGTGAACGCAGCGTCAAGAGGTTGAACGGCAGTTCCTTCAACGATCGTTGAGAGAGCGTCAGGTCGACGGTGGGTGCCGGTCCGTGCGGTGGCCGCCGCGGCCGCCGTGGGTGGGTGCGTCGAGACCGAACCGTTGCAGTGGGGCGGCAAGCGGCTTCTGCCGCAGGTCAACAGGCGGCCGGCGGCTGTGTACGGGCGACTGCCGCGCGCCCGCCGCCGCCCCCCGCCGATTAACCTCGCCGCATCTCTTGACGAGCCTTGGCCGCGCCGATTAACTCACGTCGTAAATTAAGTCCTGAGGTGATTCGGGAGTCGAACGGGCCGTCCGGGGACGTCATCCTGCCCACGCCCTCGCGGCGGTTCCGCACCGACGCCCGGAGAACCCAAGGCACCCGGACAACCCCGGAACTCCCGGAAAGGGACACCAGGAGCCATGCGCAGCATCCGAGCCGCGGCCGTAGGCGCCGTCACCCTGTCTCTCGTCCTGGCCGCCTCGGCCTGCGGAGGCGGTTCGCCGACGGGCGGCGGGTCGAACGACTCGCCCAAGACGCTCACGTACTGGGCCTCCAACCAGGGCGCCAGTATCGAGGTCGACAAGAAGGTCCTCCAGCCCGAACTCGACAAGTTCGAGAAGCAGACGGGCATCAAGGTCGAGCTGGAGGTCGTCCCCTGGTCGGACCTGCTGAACCGGATCCTCACCGCGACCACCTCCGGTCAGGGTCCCGACGTCCTCAACATCGGCAACACCTGGAGCGCCTCCCTGCAGGCCACCGGCGCGCTGCTGCCCTGGGACGCGAAGAACTTCGGCAAGATCGGCGGCAGGGACCGCTTCGTCGACTCCGCGCTCGGCTCGACCGGCACCCAGGGCCAGGACCCGGCCGCGGTGCCGCTCTACTCGATGGCGTACGCCCTCTACTACAACAAGCAGATCTTCGCCGACGCCGGGCTGACCAAGCCCCCGGCCACCTGGGCCGAACTGGTCGCCGACGGGAAGAAGATCCAGGCGCAGGGCAAGCAGGTCCTCGGCGCCGAGGGGTCCAACCTGTCGGAGAACATCCACCACGTCTTCGTCTTCGCCAAGCAGCACGGGGCCGACTTCTTCACCGCCGACGGCAAGCCCGACTTCGCCAGTGACGGCGCGGTCGCCGCAATCAAGCAGTACGTCGACCTGATGGCCAAGGACAAGGCCATCCCGGCGGGCAACGCCGAGTACGCGCAGAACCAGTCGGTCAGCGACTTCGCCAAGGGCAGGACGGCCATGCTGCTGTGGCAGTCCGCCTCCGCGAACCTCAAGTCGCAGGGCATGAGCGAGGACGCCTACGGCATCGCCCCCGTGCCCGTGCAGTCCGGCACGCCGGGGCCGGGCACCCAGGTCAACTCCATGGTCGCCGGCATCAACCTGGCCGTCTTCAAGAACACCGACAACCTCGACGGTGCCACGAAGTTCGTGAAGTTCATGACCAGCGACGCCGAGCAGATCGTCCTCAACAAGGCCTACAGCTCCATCCCGCCCGTGAAGGCCGCGCAGACGGATCCCGCCTTCAACACCCCGGCCAACGCCGTCCTGAAGAACACCCTCGCCGGCAGCGCCGCCGCCCTGCCGCAGGTCGCCGACGAGTCGCAGTTCGAGACGGCGGTCGGCACGGCCGTCAAGGAGCTGTTCGCCGACGCCGCGTCCGGACGCGCGGTGACCACCCGGTCGGTGAAGGCGAAGCTGGAGAAGGCCCAGCAGCAGATGCCGGCGAAGTGAGCGCGGACACCGTCATGACGACCACTGCCACCCCCGCGGAGGCCGCCGGACCGACCGTGCGCAAGAGTTCCCCCGGTGCGGAGCGCGGCCCGCGCCGCACCGGGCGGATCCGCCGCATCGGACTGCCGTACCTGCTGCTCCTGCCCGCCCTCCTCCTCGAACTCCTCGTCCACCTGGTGCCGATGGTGATCGGCATCGTCATGAGCTTCAAACAGCTCACGCGCTTCTTCCTCAACAACTGGGGCAGCGCGCCCTGGTCCGGCTTCGACAACTACCGCGTGGCGGTGGACGTCGACGAGCCCGTCGGCGAGGCACTGCTCCACTCCTTCTTCGTCACGGTCGGCTTCACCGTGCTGTCGGTCGCCCTGTGCTGGCTGATCGGCACGGCCGCCGCGATCTGCATGCAGGACACCTTCCGCGGCCGCGGCCTGCTGCGCGCACTGTTCCTGGTGCCGTACGCGCTGCCCGTGTACGCCGCGGTGATCACCTGGGTGTTCATGTTCCAGCACGACAACGGCCTGGTGAACCACGTGCTGCACGAGCAGCTGCACCTCACCGACGAGCCCTCCTTCTGGCTCATCGGCGGCAACAGCTTCGCCGCGCTGCTCACCGTGTCGGTGTGGAAGGGCTGGCCGTTCGCCTTCCTCATCGTCATGGCCGGCCTGCAGAACATCCCGAAGGACCTGTACGAGGCGGCCGCCCTCGACGGCGCCGGCGTGTGGCAGCAGATCCGCCGCATCACCCTGCCGTCGCTGCGGCCGGTCAACCAGGTGCTGGTCCTGGTGCTGTTCCTGTGGACGTTCAACGACTTCAACACGCCGTTCGTCCTGTTCGGCAAGGCCGCCCCCGAAGCCGCGGACCTCATCTCCGTCCACATCTACCAGGCCTCCTTCGGGACCTGGGACTTCGGCACCGGCTCCGCCATGTCCGTCCTGCTGCTGCTGTTCCTGCTCGTCGTGACGGGCGCGTACCTGCTGCTGACCTCCCGAGGAAGGAAGACGGCCGATGTCTAGCACCACCCGGGCGCCCCGTCTGCCGAACGCCGCCGAGGCCCCGCGCCGCTCGCCCATGGCGCCGCCCCGGTCCTTCCTCTGGAGCCGGCGGATCGTCCTCACCCTGCTGACCGGCTTCGTCCTGCTGCCGGTCTACGTGATGGTCTCCAGCTCCCTGAAGCCGCTCGCGGACGTCACCGGCACGTTCCGCTGGCTGCCGAGCGAGCTGACGATCCGCCCGTACATCGACATCTGGTCGACCGTGCCGCTGGCGAAGTACTTCGTGAACTCGCTGATCGTGGCGGGTGCGGCGACCGTCTGCTCCGTCGTCATCGCGATCTTCGCCGCGTACGCCGTCAGCCGCTACGCCTTCCGCGGCAAGCGCGTCTTCACGGTCACGGTCCTGTCCACGCAGATGTTCCCCGGCATCCTGTTCCTGCTGCCGCTGTTCCTGCTCTACGTCAACATCGGCAACGCCACCGGCGTCGCCTTGTTCGGCTCGCGCGGCGGACTGATCCTGACCTACCTGACCTTCTCGCTGCCGTTCTCGATCTGGATGCTGATCGGGTACTTCGACTCGGTGCCGCGCGACCTGGACGAGGCCGCCATGGTCGACGGCTGCGGCCCGCTCGGCGCCCTGTTCCGGGTCGTCGTGCCCGCCGCGATCCCCGGCATCGTCGCCGTCGCCGTGTACGCCTTCATGACCGCCTGGGGCGAGGTGCTCTTCGCCTCCGTCATGACCAACGACACCACCCGCACGCTCGCCGTGGGCCTGCAGGGCTACTCCACGCAGTACGACGTGTACTGGAACCAGATCATGGCCGCCTCGCTCGTCGTCAGCGTGCCCGTGGTCGCCGGCTTCCTGCTGCTGCAGCGCTACCTCGTCGCCGGGCTCACCGCCGGCGCGGTGAAGTGACGCCCCCACCCCCACCCTTGAGAGGACTTACGTGTCCGACGCCATCGACCTCGCCGCCCTCCCGCACGACTTCCTGTGGGGCACGGCCACATCGGCGTACCAGATCGAGGGAGCCGTCACCGAGGACGGCCGCTCGCCGTCGATCTGGGACACCTTCTCCCACACCCCGGGCAAGATCGACAACAACGACCACGGCGACGTCGCCTGCGACCACTACCACCGCTGGCGCGAGGACATCGGCCTGATGCGGCGACTGGGCACCAACGCCTACCGGATGTCCATCGCCTGGCCCCGGGTCGTGCCGGGCGGTGACGGCCCGGCGAACGCCCAGGGCCTCGCCTTCTACGACGAGCTGACCGACGCCCTGCTGGAAGCCGGCATCACCCCGTCCGTCACCCTCTACCACTGGGACCTGCCGCAGGTCCTGCAGGACCGTGGCGGCTGGCCGGAGCGGGACACCGCCGAGCACTTCGCCGCGTACGTCTCCGTCGTCGCCGAGCGCCTCGGTGACCGCGTCACCCACTGGGCCACCCTCAACGAGCCCTCCTGCTCCGCCTGGATCGGGCACCTGGAGGGCCGGATGGCTCCCGGCCTGACCGACCTGACCGCCGCCGTCCGCGCCTCCTACCACCTGCTCCTCGGCCACGGCCTCGCCGTCCAGGCCGTCCGCGCCGCCGCGCCGGACGCCAGGATCGGCGTCGTCAACAACCTGTCCACCGTCTTCCCCGCCTCCGGCCGTCCCGAGGACGTGGCGGCCGCCCGCCGTCACGACGGCCATGTCAACCGCTGGTGGCTGGACCCGGTGCACGGCCGCGGCTTCCCCGCCGACATGCGCGAGGTCTACGGCGTCGAACTGCCCGAGAAGCCCGGCGACCTGGAGACCATCGCGGCGCCGCTGGACTGGCTCGGCCTGAACTACTACTTCCCGGCCACCGTCACCGACGACCCCACCGGGCCCGCGCCCCACGCGCGTTCGGTGCGCCGCTCCGGCGTGCCGCGCACCGGTATGGACTGGGAGATCGACGCGAGCGGCATCGAGACCCTGCTGCTGCGCCTCACCGAGGAGTACGGCGCCCGGAAGATCTACATCACCGAGAACGGCTCCGCCTTCCCCGACGTCGTACGCCCCGACGGCACGGTCGACGACCCCGAGCGCCAGGACTACCTGGTGCGGCACCTGGCCGCCTGCGCGTCCGCCGCCCGCAAGGGGGCGCCGCTGGCCGGGTACTTCGCCTGGTCGCTGCTGGACAACTTCGAGTGGGCCTACGGCTACGACAAGCGCTTCGGCCTCGTCCACGTGGACTACGAGACCCAGGTGCGCATGGTCAAGGGCAGCGGACACCGGTACGCGGAGATCATCCGGGCGCACCGGGACGGGGCCCGCAAGGCCGCCTGAGGGGGTTCGCCGTGAGCGGCGGGCGCGGGGACGGGGACCCGCGCCCGCCGCGTGGTTCCTGGCGCCGGCGCCGGGAGGGCAGAGGTGAATCTCCGTCGGGGCGTCACCGGAACGACTCGGAGGGGGCGTGGAGTCGGACGTGCCCCGGGCTCCGGCCGGAGGGTGCGCGGGTGCCTGTGGGGTGCCGGTGGGGGAGAAGGGGGTGGCGGCTTCGGCGCCTTGCCGGCCGCCCGTTCACCTCATCGGGTGAGCTTCGCCGGGACGGGCACTGGCGGTGGGCGCGGCCCGTTCGACCGGGTGACGGATGTCCCCGTCCGTCCGCATCGAGAAGGGGCGCTCATGACTCTGTTCCTCCACCGCAACCCGGACGGCACGACGACCGGCCGTAACGAGGCCACGGGCTTCACCGTGACCCACGCCGACGACGAAGAGGTCAAGCGGTGTCTGCATGAGGACGCCGGCTGGGAGTACAGTCCCCCTCCGCCGCCTCCGGCCCGGCCGGGTTTCCACCGCTTCACCCTGGTCCACGACGACTCCGACACCGAGGGATGCCGGGACGAGCGGTACGCGGCGCTGCGCGCCCGCCCGCCGGAGGGCTGTGTGCCGGCCGACCGCGGCTGCTTCGCCCTGGAGTGCGAACGGCCGGGCAGGACACTCCTGGACGCGGTCGCCGGCACCGTCGCCGAGATCCGCCGTGAGCACGGACTCGTGATGAACGGGCTCGGTGTCGAGAAACCCGACGAGTGGCTCGGTGACGACGGCGGCGGCCGCGCGGCGCAGACGGTGGCGCATCTGGTGCTGTCGGCCGCGCACCGCGCCGCCCTGCTCGGCCACCGGCGCAAGGATCTGGTCCGTCTGCTCGACGCGGCGGGCGTCGAGTAGGGACGGGGCCGGACCCACGCGCTCCGGCTACGGTCCGGGTGTCGTCGCGCGCTTCCTGGGACAGGCCGTGCGGTGTCCGTCGTTGCCGGGGTGTCTGGGTGTCCGGTGCCGTTCGTGGTGTCCGGTGCGTTCCGGTTGCCGTGATCGCTGCGGACGCCTCGGGGCGGCGCTTTCCTGAGCATGCCCTGCCCACCCGCCGGTTGCCACGGCGGGTGCCTCGGGACTCACGCTGCCCGCGCCGCCTCCAGCACCTCGCCCAGCACGGCTTCCTCCACGGCAGGGGCCTGCTGGAGCAGGGTCCCCTCGGCGGGCACGGCCTTCCGCCCGGCACGCTGCCCGGGCAGGAACACCCGCCGCGCGGGAGTCTCCTGGAGCACGGACGCCGTGCGCGGCAACGTGTCCGGGACGGCCGCGGCCCGCGCAGCGGATCCCGTCCCGCCGGCGGACGCCGTCCGCCCCGGCCCCGCCTCGACGGCGGCGGGCTCCGCCGCGGCGACGTCCCCGGTGACCGCATGAGACACCCGCGACGTCCGCCACAGCCACAGCACGTCCCGGCCGAACGACCAGACCAGCAGACCCAGCGCCGACAGCACCACACCCAGAGCGGCGGCCTGCGGCAGCAACTCCGAGTCGGCCAGCAGCAGGCAGATGCCCTGGAGCGCGGCGACCGTCTTGCGCGCGGTGCTCGGCGGGAGCGGCGCGTTCAGCCAGGGCAGCCCACGGGCGGCGGCCACGAACGCGTAGCGCATGCCGCCTATCAGCAGCACCCACGGGCCGAGCGCCGTCGACACGTGGACGCTGAGCACCAGGATCAGGAACGCGTCCACCTCCATGTCGAAGCGGGCGCCGAGCGGGGTGCAGGTGTCGGTCCGGCGGGCCACCTTGCCGTCGACCCCGTCGAGCAGCAGGGCCACCGCCGTCAGGCCGACCAGCAGCGACACCGGAGGAGAGTCCATGAAGGAGTCCGCGACGAGTGCCGTCACACCGCCGACGAGCGTCGCCCGGCCCAGGGTGACCCGGTTGGCGGGGCCGAAGGAGGGCAGCCCCGACCGGTGCAGCGCCCGGGAGAGCACCGCCCAGGTGGCGAACGCGAAGACCAGGCCGGCCAGCCAGCCGGCCGGGCCCATGCCGGTCGCCGTGCCGAGCAGGGCCAGCAGCAGGATCTGCACGCCCGCTCCCACAGCGGTCTCCAGCTGGACCGGCCTCGCGTCGTAAGTGTTGTTCAGGGCCACCGCACACCCTCCGGCCGAATGACAGAGTCGATCAACGCCGCGTACTGTGCGCGGCCTGTGCACACCTCTACGTGAGCAACATCCCGATCGTTCAGGAGGACGTCGATGAACCGATCCGCCCGCGCCTTCTGGCTCCGCTCGCCGGGCCACGGCGAGATACGCGACGTCGCCCTGCCGGACCCGGCCGAGGACGAGGTGGTGGTGCGCGCGCTGTGGTCCGGGGTGAGCCGGGGCACGGAGACCCTGGTGTTCCGCGGCGGAGTGCCGGCCAGTCAGCACACCGCGATGCGGGCGCCGTTCCAGGAGGGCGACTTCCCGGCGCCGGTGAAGTACGGCTACCTCAACGTCGGGATCGTCGAGGAGGGGCCGCGTGAGCTGACCGGACGTACCGTCTTCTGCCTGTACCCGCACCAGACCCGGTACGTCGTCCCGGCGGACGCGGTCACACCGGTGCCGGAGCATGTGCCCGCCGGCCGGGCCGTCCTCGCGGGCACGGTGGAGACCGCCGTGAACGCCCTGTGGGACGCGGCGCCGCTGGTCGGCGACCGCATCGCCGTGGTCGGCGGCGGCATGGTCGGCTGCTCGGTCGCGGCCCTGCTCGCCCGCTTCCCGGGCGTGCGGGTGCAGCTGGTCGACGCCGACCCCGCCCGTGCCGGGATCGCGAAGGCCCTCGGCGTCGGCTTCGCCGCGCCCGAGGACGCCCTCGGGCAGTGCGACCTCGTCGTGCACGCCAGCGCCACCGAGCAGGGCCTGGCCCGGTCCATGGAACTGCTCGCGGCCGAGGGCACCGTCCTCGAACTGAGCTGGTACGGCGACCGTCGCGTCGCCCTCCCGCTGGGCGAGGCGTTCCACTCGCGGCGGCTGACGATCCGCAGCAGCCAGGTCGGCACCGTCTCCCCGGCCCGCTCCAGCCGCAGCTACGCCGACCGGCTCGCGCTCGCCCTCGACCTGCTCGCCGACCCGGCGCTGGACGCCCTGGTCACCGGGGAGTGCGCCTTCGAGGACCTGCCCGAGGTGATGCCGCGGCTCGCCTCCGGGGATCTGCCCGCCCTGTGCCACCGGGTCCGGTACGACGACTGAGGCGATCGGGGCGTGCGCCCCTGCGGACGGGCAGCCGGCGGGCCGGCCCGCACGTGGGCCGGGGGCGATCGGCGCGGGGGCCGGCGAGGAGTCGGCGCGACGGCCGGCGCGGGGGCGGGAGAGCAGCCGACGCGGTTGCCCGACGCGGGGCCGGAAGCAGTCGGTGTGATGCTGGCACCACGGCCGGGGGCCATCGGCGCGGGGCGCCCGCACGAGAGGCGGCGAGGAGTCGGCGTGAGGGCCGAGGCAGCAACCGGCTCGGTTCCCGGGCGGGCAGCCGGCACGCACGCGGCCGGAGGGGCCGACGAGGCGGCGGACGGCTCGGTCTCCCGAGCGGCGCGCCGGGCCGGGGGCCGGACACGCCTCCGCCGCGACCGTTGAAACCGGTACGACTGTTGAAACCGGGACGACAAGACCGCCTGACCTGAGAAAAAGGGTGGACCCGGCTGAACGCGGGGAAGCCTGCAGCCGTACTACCCGGCATCCCCCCGGCAGGGATCAGCCGGGGGACCAGACGCACCGCACCTGGAGGGTCGTCCGTTGTTCAGTGTCACCGTCCGCGATCACATCATGATCGCCCACAGCTTCCGCGGCGAGGTGTTCGGCCCCGCGCAGCGGCTGCACGGAGCCACGTTCCTCGTGGACGCCACGTTCCGGCGCGAACAGCTGGACGACGACAACATCGTCGTCGACATCGGCCTGGCCACACAGGAACTGGGCGCGGTGGTCAGCGAGCTGAACTACCGCAACCTCGACGACGAGCCCGACTTCGCCGGCGTCAACACCTCCACCGAGTTCCTGGCCAAGGTCGTCGCCGACCGGCTCGCCGAGCGGATCCACAAGGGCGCCCTCGGCGAGGGCGCCAAGGGCATCGCCGGGATCACCGTCACGCTCCACGAGTCGCACGTCGCCTGGGCGAGTTACGAGCGTGCCCTGTGACCGACACGACCATCCACCGGGCACCGTCTCTGGCCTACGTGCCCGCGCAGCGCGCGGGCCTGGAGAACCTCGGGATCATCCCCATGTCCCTGCGCACCGTGCACTTCGTCCTGCCGGGCGGCGTCGACGACCCGGCCAAGCCGAGCGGCGGCAACGCCTATGACCGGCGCGTCAGCCTGGACCTGCCCGGCTTCGGCTGGCAGGTCGTGGGGCACGCCGTCGACGGCGACTGGCCCCGGCCGGACGCCGCCGCCCGCGACGAGCTCGCCCGCACACTCCGGCAGTTGCCGGACGGCACCGTCGTCCTCCTGGACGGACTGGTCGCCTGCGGCGTCCCCGAGGTCGTCCTCCCGGAGGCCGGGCGGCTGCGCCTGGCCGTCCTGGTCCACCTGCCGCTCGGCGACGAGACGGGGCTCGACGCGGCCGTGGCCGCCGAGCTGGACGCCCGGGAGCGCACGGTCCTGCGGGCCGTGCCCGCGGTGATCGCCACCAGCGACTGGGCGGTGCGCCGCCTGGTCTCCCACCACGGCCTCGCCCCCGAACGCGTCCACGTCGCCGCGCCCGGCGCCGACATCGCGCCGCTCGCCCCCGGCACCGACGGTGTCTCCCGGCTGCTGTGTGTCGCCGCGGTCACCCCGCGCAAGGGGCAGCACCGGCTGGTGGAGGCCCTCGCCGCGGTCACCGACCTGCCGTGGGAGTGCGTGTGCGTCGGGGCGCTGACCCAGGACCCCGCGTACGTCGAGCGGCTGCGCGGCCTGATCCGCGAGCACGGCCTGCAGGACCGCATCCACCTCGTGGGCCCGAAGGCCGGCGCCGAACTCGACGCCGGCTACGCGGCCGCCGACCTGATGGTCCTCGCCTCCTACGCGGAGACGTACGGCATGGCGATCACCGAGGCGCTCGCGCGCGGCATCCCGGTGCTGGCCACGGACGTCGGCGGCGTGTCCGAGGCGGTCGGGCGCGCGCCCGACGGCGGGGTGCCCGGCATCCTCGTGCCGCCGGAGGACCCGGCGGCGCTCGCCGCCGAACTGCGCGGCTGGTTCGGCGAGGCCGATGTGCGCCGCCGTCTGAAGGCGGCCGCCCGCGGCCGTCGCGCCGCCCTCGACGGCTGGGCGCGGACCGCACGCAGCCTGGCCGGCGTCCTCGGCCGGCTCCCGGACGAACCGCGGAGGGCGGCATGAAGCGGACGACGACACCACCGGCGCGGGCCGCGCAAGGAGCCGATGCGATACCGGCCGCAATGGGCTCGGACGAGGACACCGCCCCGGTCACGACGGGCACTTCCGGGGCAGGCGCCGTCATCCCGGGCGCCGGTCCGGCCGCGCGCCCCGGTGAGCGCGCCACGGTCCGGCTCCGCGCGGACGAGCCGGATGAGCCGCCCCGGTACGCGCCCGAGTGGCTGCAGTTGCGGGAGCCGGCCGACGCCGCCGCACGGGCGCAGGAGTTGCTCGACCCGCTGCGGGTCCGGTTCGCCGCCCTGCCGGGCGCGGACGGCGGAATCGTCGTGCACGACCTGGGCTGCGGCACCGGTTCGATGGGCCGCTGGCTCGCCCCCCGGCTCGACGGCCCCCAGCACTGGGTCCTCCACGACCGCGACCCCTACCTGCTGCACTTCGCCGCCGTCGCCTCCCCGCGCGCCGCCGCCGACGGCAGCCGGGTCACCGTCGAGACACGGCGCGGCGACGTCGCCCGGCTCACCCCGGACGCCCTGGACGGCGCGTCGCTGGTGACGGCGTCGGCCCTGCTGGACGTCCTCACCGAGGAGGAGGTCGACACCCTCGCCGCCGCCTGCGCGGGGGCGGGCTGCCCCGCCCTGCTGACGCTGTCGGTGGCCGGCCGCGTGGACATCGCCCCGTCCGATCCGCTGGACGCCGAGATCACCGAGGCGTTCAACGCCCACCAGTGCCGCACCGGCCTGCTCGGCCCCGACGCGGTCGCCGAGGCCTGCGAGGCGTTCGCCCGGCACGGGGCGACGGTACGGGTGCACCCGAGCGCCTGGCGGCTCGGCACGGACGAGCGCGACCTGACCGCGCAGTGGCTGCGCGGCTGGGTCGGCGCCGCCGTCGAGCAGCGCCCCGAGCTGAAGGAGCGCGCCGAGCGCTACCTGGCGGACCGCCTGGCCTCCTGTGAGGCGGGCGACTTGGAGGTCACCGTCCACCACAGCGACCTGCTGGCGCTGCCGGGGCCCGTGGACGGTGGCGCGTGAGCGTGGAGACGCTGGACGTCCGGACGGCCGCCCCGGCGGACGCGCGCCCCGGTCCGGGCGTGGCCGAAGCCGGACGGGTGCAGGCGGGCCGCACCCCGTTCACCCGGGCCGGCCTCCGCGCCCTGCGCGCCCACGCCGGGACCGTCGCCGGCGTCGCCGTCCTCGGCGTTCTGCTCTGGCGCCTGGGCACCGGTGTCTTCCTGGAGGGGCTGCGCCGGATCGACATGCCGGCGATGGCCGCGGCGCTGGGAATCGGGCTGGTGACCACCGTCTTCAGCGCCTGGCGCTGGCAGTTGGTGGCCCGGGGCCTGCGCATCCGCCTGCCCCTCGGCGCGGCGGTCGCCGACTACTACCGGGCCCTGTTCCTCAACGCGGCACTGCCGGGCGGCGTCCTGGGGGACGTGCACCGGGCCGTGCGGCACGGGCGGAGCAGCGGCGATCTGGGGCGCGGAGTACGGGCCGTGGTGCTCGAACGCGTCGCCGGGCAGGTCGCCCTGGCCGTCGCCGGCGTGGCGGTGCTGCTGATCCTGCCGTCCCCGGTGCGGGCACAGGCGCGCCACGTCGCGCCGTCGGCCGGCCTGGCCGTCCTCGGCGCGCTCGCCGTCGTCCTCGCCCTACGCATGAACGGGACGCCGTCCCGCCGCGGACGGGCCCTGCGCCGGACGCTGGGCGAGGCGCGGGAAGGGCTGCTCTCCCGCCGCAACGGACCCGGTGTCGCGCTGTCGTCCGCCGTCGTGCTGACGGGACATCTCGCGATGTTCGTCGTCGCGGCCCGCGTGACCGGATCCGTTGCCTCCGTCCCGGTGCTGCTGCCGCTGGCGGTCCTCGCGCTGCTCGCGATGGGGCTGCCGCTGAACGTGGGCGGTTTTGGACCGCGGGAGGGCGTCACCGCCTGGGCGTTCGGCGCCGCCGGGCTCGGCGCGGGCACCGGACTGGCCGTCGCGGTGGTGTACGGGGTGCTGAGCCTCGTGGCGAGCCTGCCCGGCCTGCTCGTCCTCGCCGCCCGATGGTACGCCGGGCTGCGCGGGCCCGGTCCGCTCCCCGGCGGCGGGACGGCCGCACCGGAAGCGGATGCGCCCGCCGATCCGGAGCCGGGTCCGGGGGCACCGGACGCACCCGCGGCAGCGGCGGCCGCATCCGTCGACGCGGGGGCACCTGCGGCAACCGCAGCGGCAGCCGCTGACGCAGGGGCACCTGACGCAGTGACACCGATCCCGCCGGCCGGCTCCGCGCCGGGCTCCCCAGCGCTCGCGTCACCGGCACCGGCGGCGTCCGCCGGCTCCGGAACCCGACCGGGGAACCGGATGCCGCATCCCGAGTCCGGGACCCGCCCGCCGGCCCCGGAACCCGTCACCGCGTCCCGGATCGTCTACTCGGCCCCGCTGCCCGCCCCGCGCACGGAATCGGCCGGCGTGTCCGGGGACGTGAGCAGCGAGAAATACGGGCCGAAGGACTCGGCGAGGCTCGCGAGGAGTTTCTCTCCCTTTTCCGCCGAAGCCAGGGAAGGACGGCCGATGACACCCGACTCGGTATAGGCGGACATTCCGGCGGTGAGCAGATGACGCCGGTCGTCCGCGACGAAATCGGCGGACTCGTGACCGGCCCCGACCAATTCGGGATGAGCGTGCAGAAGAATCGAGGTCTCGATTTCCCCCGCATGCATGTCGGTGAGCAGCGAGGTGCGCACACCGGCCCGTTGCCGGGCCGTCTCCCAGTCCTCCGCGGCCGGGAAGAGCGCCATCCGCTCGCCGCGCGCGGAGGCTTCCTGGACCACGTTGCCCAGTACGTAGTTCCCGCCGTGCCCGTTGACCACCACCAGGGCGTCCACGCCCGAGCGGCGGAGCGACGCGGCGATGTCCCGTACCACCGCGTGAAGGGTCACGGAGGAGATGCTGACGGTCCCCGGCCAGGCGGCGTGCTCGTGCGAGCAGGAGATCGTCAGCGGAGGAAGGAGGTGTACCGGGTGGGCGTCGGCGATCTCCCGCGCGACGGCACAGGCCACCAGCGTGTCGGTCGCCAGCGGAAGGTACGGGCCGTGCTGTTCGAAACTCCCCACGGGCAGTACGGCGACCTGCCGTGACCGGCCCGCCCCACGCGTCCGTACGTCCTCCGTGGTGTCCGCCGGCAACAGACCGTATGCCGCCGGCCGATTTCCCGAACCATTCATCGTTTCCCGGCCCTTCGTCTCTGCTTAGGATCCAGATCATGACAGAAAACCTCGGCGTACTCGGCACGAAGTCTCCACGGCGCACGGGTGTGGAACGCGTCGTGAATGCTCCCCTGCCCACCGTGTACGGGAAATTCCAGGCGATCGGGTATCTCGACCACGACCGCGGTGACGAGCAAGTGGCGCTGGTCCACGGCGACATCGGCACGGACGGTGTCCTCACCCGGCTGCACTCGGAATGCCTGACCGGTGACGCCTTCGGCTCCCAGCACTGCGAGTGCGGCGACCAGCTCGCCTCCGCCCTGCGCGCGGTCGTCGCCGAAGGCAGCGGTGTCGTCGTCTACTTGAGAGGGCACGAGGGCCGGGGCATCGGGCTGCTCGCCAAGCTGCGCGCGATGGCGCTGCAGGCGGAGGGCCTCGACACCGTCGAGGCGAACCTCGCCCTCGGCCTGCCGGTGGACGCCCGCGACTACGGGGTCGCCGCCGGAATCCTGCGGGACCTGGGCGTGCACTCGGTGCGCCTGATGTCCAACAACCCGCGCAAGCGCGAGGCGTTGGTGCAGCACGGCGTCCAGGTCGCCGAGCAGGTGCCGCTGCTCATCCAGCCGTGCGAGAGCAACATCACCTATCTGCGCACCAAGCGGGAGCGGCTCGACCACCACCTGCCCCACCTGGACGCGGTGGCGCACCTGTCGTGACGGCGGCCGGGAAGCGGACGGCGCGGACGGCACCGGCCACACGGGCGGCGCGGACGGCACCGGCCACCTGGGCGGCTCGGGCAGCACGGTCGCGGCCGGCGACGCGGCCGGGAAGAGGCACGGA
Source organism: Streptomyces sp. NPDC046831 (assembly GCF_040645305.1). NCBI lineage: Bacteria > Bacillati > Actinomycetota > Actinomycetes > Kitasatosporales > Streptomycetaceae > Streptomyces > Streptomyces sp. NPDC046831. The sequence goes on from NZ_JBEYXZ010000011.1 coordinate 65,869, forward strand.
CGGTGACCCCCTCCTCCTCTCCGGCCGCGTACGCTTCGGACACGTCAGCCCGTCCCCGCGCCGGCCGGTCCGCGGCCGGCGTCCCGTGCCGGAGGCCCACCAGGTATGACCGAGCTCCACCTGTGGCTGCGCCACGAGGCCCGTTCGACCGAGCGGCGCACACCGATCGTGCCCTCCGACGCCCGGCGGCTGGTCGAGGCCGGTGTGACGCTGACCGTCGAGGAGTCCCCGCAGCGGATCTTCCCTCTGGCGGAGTACACGGCGGCCGGGTGCCGGACCGCGGAACCGGGGTCGTGGGTGTCGGCCCCGCCGGACGCGGTCGTCCTCGGCCTGAAGGAACTGCCCGAGCGGCCGGAGGCGCTGACACACCGCCACGTCTACTTCGGGCACGCCTACAAGCGTCAGCCGGGTGCGGCCGCGCTGCTGCGGAGGTTCGTCACCGGGGGAGGGGCGCTGCTCGACCTGGAGTACCTGGTGGACGACAACGGGCGCCGGCTGGCCGCCTTCGGCTTCTGGGCCGGCTACCTCGGCGCGGCGCTGGCGGTGCTCCAGCACCGGGGCCGGCTGGCTTCCCCACTGACGCCCACCACCCGGGAGGAGCTGGAGGAGACCCTGCGGCCGGCCGCCGGTGACGAGGACGTCGCGGCCCTGGTGATCGGCGCGCTGGGCCGCAGCGGCCGCGGTGCGCGGGTCGCCTTCGCCGCGGCCGGGACCGACCCGACCTGCTGGGACCTCGCCGAGACGCGCGACCTGGACCGGCGGGCCCTGCTGGAGCACGACCTCATGGTCAACGCGGTCCTCGCGACCAGCCCGGTCCCGCCCTTCCTGCGGACGGAGGACCTCGACGCCCCGGCCCGCCGCCTGCGCACCGTGTGCGATGTGACCTGCGACGTCGGCTCGCCGCTGAACGTGCTGCCGGTCTACGACCGCGTCACCGACTGGGCGCAGCCCGTGCGCCGGCTGCACGAGGAACCGCCCTTGGACCTCATCGCCATCGACAACCTGCCGTCCCTGCTGCCCAGGGAGGCCAGCACCGACTTCTCCGCCGCGCTCCTGCCGCACCTGCTGGAGTTCGAGACCGGCGGGGCCTGGGGCCGCTGCCTGGACACCTTCCGCCGTGCCTGCCGCGAACACGGTCTCGATGCGGAGGGGCCGCACCAGGACTGACGGTCACCGTGCGGGGCCGGACGGGCGGTCACCGTGCGGCGCCGGACCGACGGCTGCCGGACCGGCGGCTGCCGGGCCGCACCAGGATTGACGGCCACCGTGCGGGGCCGGACCGACGGCCGCCGTGCCGGCGGATCAGGCCAGGACCGCCTCGTGCAGCAGCCGCTTCAGCTCGGGGTAGAGCCGCAGCGAACTCTTCGGCCGGACCTGGGTCATGAACTGGAACGTCAGGTCGCGGCCCGGGTCGACCCAGAAGGTCGTCGTCGCGACACCGCTCCAGCCGTACGTGCCGAGGCCCGACGGGGCCTGCGTGCGGGCCGGGTCGACGACGACGGACACCCCGAGGCCGAACCCGACACCGTCGTTGCCCGGTTCGTCGTGGGCGGGGCGGCTGCCGAACGAGCGCAGGTCCGCATCGCCGGGCAGGTGGTTGCGCGTCATCAGGTCCACCGTCTCCGGAGGGAGCAGCCGGGTGCCGTCCAACTCGCCGCGGCGGCGCAGCATTTCCATGAAGCGGTGGATGTCGTGCGCGCCGGCCGCCAGGCCGCCGCTGCCGGACAGGAAGCGGGGGCGGCCGCGCAGCAGCGGCAGGCCGGGGATCGGCTCGATACCGCCGTCACCGGTCTGCCCGTACAGCTCGGCCAGCCTGCCGGCCTGCTCGGCGCCGACGCAGAAACCGGCGTCCCTCATCCCGAGCGGCCGGAAGATCCGCTCGGCGAAGAAGTCGTCCAGGGGCTGCCCGGACACCACCTCGACCACCCGGCCCAGGACGTTGCTGGCCACCGAGTAGTTCCACTGCGTGCCGGGGTCGAACTGCAGCGGCAGGCTCGCGTACACGTCGATCGTCTCGGCCAGGTCGGCGCCGGGCGGCACCGACGACTCCAGGCCGGCCCGCCGGTAGAGGGCGTCGACGGGGTGGGTGCGGTAGAAGGCGAAGGTCAGGCCGGCGGTGTGGGTCAGCAGGTGCCGGATCAGGATGGGTCCCGCGGCCGGACGGGTGCGGACCTCGTCGCCGGACCCGCCGGCGTACACGCGGGGCTCCGCGAAGGCTGGAAGATGCCGCTCCAGCGGGTCGTCCAGGGACAGCCGGCCCTCCTCGGCCAGCAGCAGCACGGCGACCGCCGTGACCGGCTTGGTCATGGAGTAGATCCGCCACAGCGTGTCCGTCTCCACCGGCAGGCCCGCGGCCACGTCGCGCCGTCCGTACGTGGTCAGGTGGGCGATCCGGCCGCCCCGCGCGACCGACACGAGGAAGCCGGGCAGGCGCCCCTCGTCGACGAGGCCCGCGAGGTACGCGTCGAGGCGGTCGAGTCCCTTCGGGTCGAGCCCCGCCTCAGCCGGGTCCACGTCCTGCCGCAGCCGTGCCATCGTCTCTCCTCCGGTTCACGTCGCACGAGGACGACTGCGGCATACCCCCGTCCGCACGCCCTCAGACCTCGGGACCACGGGCGCCGGCGCCGGCGCCCGGCGCCCCGGCCTCCACGACCGGCGGACCGACGGTCGCCGCCGTCGGCGGACCGCCCTCCGTCGGACTGGACGAGGACGCAGCCGGCGCACCCAGCCGGCGAGCGCCCGCCACCAACGCGGAATGCGCGGCCGGACCCGGCCGGTTGACCCGGATATGACCCAGGACACGACGCACGACTCCGCGCAGGAAGCACTGCTCAGGCTGCTCGCCGACGGCCATGCCGGGGTGCTGGTCACCCTCAGGCGCGACGGGCGGCCCCAGCTGTCGAACGTCAGCCACGCCTACCACCCCGAGGAGAGGACCCTGCGGATCTCGGTCACCGACGACCGCGCCAAGACCCGCAATCTCCGCCGGGACCCGCGGGCCTCCTACCACGTGACGAGCGCCGACCGCGGCGCCTACACGGTGGCCGAGGGCACGGCCGACCTCTCACCGGTGGCCGCGGACCCGCACGACGAGACCGTCGAGGAACTGGTGCGCCTGTACCGCGACGTCCTCGGCGAGCACCCCGACTGGGAGGACTTCCGCGCCGCGATGGTCCGCGACCGCCGCCTGGTGGTGCGACTCCGGGTGGAACGGGTGTACGGCATCCCGCGGGCCACCGGCTCCCTGGGCACCGGGTCCGCCACCTGACCTCCCGCCGGGGCCCCCGCCCGCTCCGGCACCGGCGGCGGCCCCGGTTCCGCGGGCGATCCGGTCGGGGCCGCGCGGACGGCACTCGGACCGGGCGGTGCTCCGCGCCCTCGAGGCCCGCCCAGATTCCCCGCACGGAACGCCGGGGACGTCAGCCGGCGGTGTCGGCGGCGCTCCCCGTGCGGGCCTCGAGGGCGCGGAGCACCGCGACCATGTCCTCCCCGCCGTGCCCGAGGGACACCGTCTCCTCGAACAGGGCGTGGCACACGTCGAGCAGCGGGGAGGCGAGGCCGGCGCCGCGGGCGGCCTCGGCGATCAGCCGGTTGTTCTTGAGGACGTCGAGCGCGGCCGCCTGCACCGCGAAGTCCCCGCCGAGGAGCTTGGACGCCTTCGTCCGGGAGACCTCGCTGGCCATCGGGCCGGCACCCAGGACGTCGAGGAACAGCCGCCGGTCGAGCCCCTGCCGCTCGGCGAAGTGGAAGGCCTCCGTCAGCCCGGTCACCTGCGTGATGAGGAAGAGGTTGACGGACAGCTTCATCAGCAGCGCGTTCGGTGCGGGACCGCAGAGGAACGTCTCGCGGCACAACGGCGCGAGCAGGGGCCGTACGGCGTCCACGGCACGCTCGTCGCCGGCCAGCATCGCCACCAGCCGCCCGTTCTCGGCCGGGAGGCGGGAGCCGGAGACGGGCGCCTCGACGTAGCTCCCGCCCGCCGCGCGGACGTCGCCCTCCAGGCCGTGGGAGTACTCGGGCGAGGTCGTGCCCATGTGGACGACGGTCCGGCCGGCCACGCGCCGGGCGAACTCCGGGGTGCCGCGGCCCAGCGCGGCGTCGACGGCGGACCCGTCGGCCAGCATCAGGATCACCGCGTCCGTCCGCGCGAACACCTCGCCGGGGCCCCCGGCGACCTCGGCTCCGGCCGCGCGCAGGGGAGCGGTCCGGGCGGCCGTGCGGTTCCAGACCACCAGGGGGGTGCCGGCGTGGGCCAGGCGGAGCGCCATGGGCTGCCCCATCAGGCCGAGGCCGATGAATCCGACGTCCATGGGGACCGCCCTCCGGGCCGAGTCGGGCTCCGTGACGGCGGCCCGGCGATGACGGCCGTCACGGCGATGACAGCCGTCACGGCTATGACGGCCGTCATAGTAGCGGGCACCATGACCGCGGTCATAGGGTGGACGGCCAGGGTCATGAGCGGAGGCGTGGTGATCGGCGCGCGGCCGGTCGGCGCGCGGTGTCGGGAGGTTCGGCGATGACGGGGCCCGAGCGGGGACCGCGCGAGCGGATGGTCTTCAGCGCGGCCCAGCTCATCCGGCGCGACGGGGTCGGGGCGACCGGCATGCGGGACGTCGCCGCCCACGCGGACGCGCCGCGCGGTTCCCTGCAGCACTACTTCCCGGGCGGCAAGGAGCAGTTGGTCAACGAGGCGGTCGCCTGGGCGGGCCGGTACGCGGGCCGGCGGGTCGCCCGCTTCGTCGCCCGGATGGCCGAGCCGACGCCGAGCGGGCTGTTCGCCGAGATGGTGCGGCAGTGGACCGACGAGTACGACACGGCGGGCTTCGCCTCCGGCTGCCCGGTCGCGGCGGCGACCGTGGACTGCGCCTCGGCGGCCGGCTCCACGCGCGAGGCGGCGGCCGCCGCGTTCGCGGCCTGGCGGTCACCGGTGGCCGAGGCCCTGGCGGAGATGGGTGTGCCGGAGGGGCGGGCCGAGCCGCTCGCTACGCTGATGATCAGCGCCCTGGAGGGGGCCGTCCTCATGGCCCGCGCCGAACGGGACACGCGCCCCCTGACCACCGTCGCCGCGGAGCTCGGCCCCCTCCTCGACGCGGCCGTGCCCCGCTCCTGATCGCCGGCGCACCGAGGTCCGGCGCCGTCGCGCGGGGTGCGGGCCCGGCGGCGGGTGGGCGCGGCGCGGGACGCGCCGTAGGGCGGCCCGGTTCAGTGTCGCCGGTCGGAGTGCGGGCGCGCCGTACGGCGATCCGGTTCCGTTTCGCCGGTCGGAGTGCGGGACGGGCCGTGTGCGCTCAGCCGGCGGCGCGGTCCGCCGTCAGATATGCGATCACCATGTCGCCGAGCATCGTGCGGTAGTGCTCGCGCCGGTCCGGGGCGACCAGGTCGCGGCCGAACAGGGCGCCGAAGGTGTGCCGGTTGGCAACCCGGAAGAAGCAGAACGAGCTGATCAGCGCGTGCAGGTCCACGGCGTCCACGTCGGCGGTGAACAGCCCCGACTCCTGGCCGGCCGCCAGGATGCGGCGGATCACGCCGAGCGCGGGGGAGCCGATCCGCCCGAGCGCCTCCGAGGCGGCGATGTGCTCGGCCTCGTGGATGTTCTCGATGCTCACCAGGCGGACGAAGTCGGGGTGCTGCTCGTGGTGGTCGAAGATCAGTTCCGCCAGCCTGCGGATGGCCGCGACCGGGTCCAGGTGCTCGACGTCCAGTTGCTGCTCGACGTCGCGGATGACCCCGTAGGCCCGCTCCAGCACAGCCGTGAACAGCTGCTCCTTGCCGCCGAAGTAGTAGTAGATCATCCGCTTGGTGGTGCGGGTGCGGGCGGCGATCTCGTCCACGCGGGCCCCGTCGTACCCGGCCCGGGCGAACTCCTGTGTGGCCACGTCGAGGATCTCGGCCTTCGTCCGGGCGGCGTCACGGATGCGCCCGTTCGGTCGTGCCGGTTCGTCCACGCTGGTCATCGGGTTCCTCCGGGCGTAGGGCCAGTGCCGGAGATTGTAGAAGCAGGCCCCGCGGACCCGCGGCAGGGTCTTCCGGCCCACCGGCAGGACCGAGCGTTTCGGCGTGGAACGGGTGGCCACCCCCGACCGGCGGCTCTTCAGCGTGGTCAAGCCGGCCCACGTTCCCGCGCCGACACTTCTGCCGTAGTTCGACCAGGGGTCCATGGTCCGGCGGCAGCGACGGCAACAGCCGCGGAGTCTTCACGTGCGGTGCAGGCCGTCGCGAGGGCCTGGCCGGTTCGTCATCACCTACGAACCGGCCAGACCCTCGCTTCGTATGCCCGAGGACTTCGGACCTGCGCGGCTAGTCCTTCTTCGCCGCCTCGACCGCGTGGCCGCCGAACTGGTTGCGCAGCGCCGCGACCATCTTCATCTGCGGGGAGTCCGGCTGGCGGGAGGCGAACCGGGCGAAGAGGGAGGCGGTGATCGCCGGGAGCGGCACGGCGTGGTCGATGGCCGCCTCCACCGTCCACCGGCCCTCGCCGGAGTCCTCCGCGTAGCCGCGCAGCTTGTGCAGGTGCTCGTCCTCGTCCAGGGCCTTGACCGCGAGGTCGAGCAGCCAGGAGCGGATGACCGTGCCCTCCTGCCAGGAGCGGAAGACCTCGCGGACGTCGGTCACCGAGTCCACGGCCTCCAGCAGCTCCCAGCCCTCGGCGTACGCCTGCATCATCGCGTACTCGATGCCGTTGTGGACCATCTTCGCGAAGTGGCCGGCGCCCACCTTGCCCGCGTGGACGTAGCCGTAGGGGCCCTCCGGCTTGAGCGCGTCGAAGATCGGCCGGAGCCGCTCGACGTGCTCCTTGTCGCCGCCGACCATCAGGGCGTAGCCGTTCTCCAGGCCCCACACGCCGCCGGAGACGCCGGCGTCGACGAAGCCGATGCCCCGCGCGCCCAGCTCCCTGGCGTGCTTCTCGTCGTCCGTCCACCGGGAGTTGCCGCCGTCGACGACGACGTCGCCGGGGCCGAGCAGGCTCGCCAGCTCGTCTATGACGCCCTGGGTGGCGGCGCCCGCGGGGACCATCACCCAGACGGTGCGGGGTCCTTCGAGCTTGTCGACGAGGTCGGCCAGGCTGCCGACGTCGGAGACGGACGGGTTGCGGTCGTAACCGACGACGGTGTGGCCGGCCTTGCGGAGGCGCTCCCGCATGTTGCCGCCCATCCTGCCGAGGCCGATGAGTCCGAGCTGCATTGGGTTCACTTCTTCCTGAGCGTGCGGTAGGCGGCCACCAGGGCGGCGGTGGACGGGTCGAGTCCGGGAACCTCGGCGCCCTCCGTCAGGGCGGGTTCGACGCGCTTGGCGAGGACCTTGCCGAGTTCCACGCCCCACTGGTCGAAGGAGTCGATGTTCCAGACGGCGCCCTGGACGAACACCTTGTGCTCGTACAGGGCGACGAGCTGGCCGAGGACCGACGGGGTCAGTTCGGTGGCGAGGATCGTGGTGCTGGGGCGGTTGCCCTGGAAGGTGCGGTGCGGCACCTGCTCCTCCGGGACGCCCTCGGCCCGCACCTCGTCGGCGCTCTTGCCGAAGGCGAGCGCCTGGCCCTGCGCGAACAGGTTGGCCATCAGCAGGTCGTGCTGGGCCTTGAGCTCGTCGCCGAGCTCGTCGACGGGGTTGACGAAGCCGATCAGGTCCGCCGGGATGAGCTTGGTGCCCTGGTGGATGAGCTGGTAGTAGGCGTGCTGGCCGTTGGTGCCGGGAGTGCCCCAGACCACCGGCCCGGTCTGCCACTGGACGGGCGTCCCGTCGCGCTGCACCGACTTGCCGTTGGACTCCATGTCCAGCTGCTGCAGGTAGGCGGTGAACTTCGACAGGTAGTGCGAGTACGGCAGCACCGCGTGCGTCTGCGCGTCGAGGAAGTTGTTGTACCAGATGCCCAGCAGGCCCATGATCAGTGGGGCGTTGGCCTCGGCCGGCGCGTTGCGGAAGTGGTCGTCGACGATACGGAAGCCGTCGAGCATCTCCCGGAACCGGTCCGGGCCGATGGCGATCATCAGCGACAGGCCGATGGCGGAGTCGTAGGAGTAGCGGCCGCCGACCCAGTCCCAGAACTCGAACATGTTGTCCGGGTCGATGCCGAATTCGGTGACTTTGTCCCGGTTGGTCGACAGGGCGACGAAGTGCCGCGCGACGGCCTTCTCCTCCCCGAGCCCGGCCAGCAGCCACGAACGGGCCGAGGTGGCGTTGGTGATCGTCTCGATGGTGGTGAACGTCTTGGACGCGACGATGAACAGCGTCTCCGCCGGGTCCAGGTCCCGCACCGCCTCGTGCAGGTCGGCACCGTCGACGTTGGAGACGAAGCGGAACGTCAGCGAGCGGTCCGTGAACGGGCGCAGCGCCTCGTAGGCCATGGCCGGCCCCAGGTCGGATCCGCCGATGCCGATGTTGACGACGTTGCGGATGCGCTTGCCGGTGTGGCCGGTCCACTCGCCCGAGCGGACCCGCTGCGCGAAGTCGGCCATCCTGTCCAGGACGGCGTGCACCTTGGGAACGATGTTCTCGCCGTCGACCTCGACCACGGCGTCCCGGGGGGCGCGCAGCGCGGTGTGCAGGACGGCGCGGTTCTCGGTGACGTTGATCCTCTCGCCGCGGAACATGGCGTCGCGCAGCCCGAACACGTCGGTGGCGGCGGCCAGTTCGCGCAGCAGGGCCAGCGTCTCGTCGTTCACGAGGTGCTTGGAGTAGTCGATGCGCAGGTCACCGACGCGCACGGTGTAGCGTTCCGCGCGCGTGGGGTCGGCCGCGAACAGCTCCCGCAGGTCCGGGTTCTGCAACGGGCCCGCGCGGTGGTCCGCCAGTGCGGTCCACTCCGGCCGCTGGGTGAGCAGGGGGGTGTCGGTCATGTCAGACGGTCTCCTTGGTGCCCTCGCCCCGCAGGGCGACGGCGTACATCTCGTCGGCGTCGAGGCGGCGCAGCTCCTCGGCGATGAGTTCGGAGGTGGGGCGGACCTTCAGGGCGAGGGTGCGCGGCGGCTGGCCCGGCAGGGTCAGCGTGGCCAGCGGCCCCTCGGGCCGGTCGATGACGATCTCCCCGGTGTCGGTGCCGAGCCGTACGGCCGTCACGACCGGACCCGCGCTGACGACACGGTCCGCCGTGACGCCGAGCCGGGCCTCCAGCCAGCGGGCCAGCAGCTCCGCGCTGGGGTTGTCCGCCTCCGCCTCCACGGCCGCGGACGTCACCTCCACCCGGGCCTGGTCCAGGGCCGCGGCGAGCATCGAGCGCCACGGGGTCAGACGGGTCCAGGCCAGGTCGGTGTCGCCGGGCGCGTAGGAGCGCTCGCGGGTCTCGAGCACCTCCAGCGGGCGCTCGACGGCGTACAGGTCGGTGATCCTGCGCTGCGCGAGCGCGCCCAGCGGGTCCTTCGAGGGGTTGTCGGGCGCGTCCACCGGCCACCACACGACGACCGGCGCGTCCGGCAGCAGCAGCGGCAGCACCACGGAGTCGGCGTGGTCGGACACCTCGCCGTACAGCCGCAGCATGACCGTCTCGCCGGTGCCGGCCTCGGAGCCCACCCGCACCTCGGCGTCCAGCCGGGAGTGGGTGCGGTCGCGCAGGGTGCGGACGTGCCGCTTGATGACGACGAGGGTGCGCGAGGGGTGCTCGTGCGAGGCCTCCTCCGCCGCCTTCAGCGCGTCGTAGGCGTTCTCCTCGTCCGTGACGATGACCATCGTCAGGACCATGCCCACGGCGGGCGTCCCGATGGCGCGGCGGCCCTGCACCAGCGCTTTGTTGATCTTGCTTGCCGTGGTGTCGGTCAGGTCGATCTTCATGGCCTGCGCCAGCTCCGTCCGTCTCGTGCGAGCATCTCGTCGGCTTCCCGCGGCCCCCACGTGCCCGCGGGGTACTGCGCGGGCTTGCCGTGCCTGTCCCAGTAGTCCTCGATCGGGTCGAGGATCTTCCAGGACTCTTCCACCTCCTGGTGACGGGGGAACAGGTTGGCGTCGCCGAGCAGCACGTCGAGAATGAGCCGCTCGTACGCCTCCGGGCTGGACTCGGTGAACGACTCGCCGTAGGCGAAGTCCATCGTGACGTCCCGGATCTCCATCGAGGTGCCGGGCACCTTCGAGCCGAACCGCACCGTCATGCCCTCGTCCGGCTGGACGCGGATGACGATCGCGTTCTGGCCGAGCTCCTCGGTGGCCGTGGAGTCGAACGGGGAGTGCGGGGCGCGCTGGAAGACGACCGCGATCTCCGTGACGCGGCGGCCGAGCCGCTTGCCCGTGCGCAGGTAGAAGGGGACGCCCGCCCAGCGGCGGTTGTCGATCTCCAGCTTGACCGCGGCGTAGGTGTCGGTCTTGGAGTGCGGGTCGATGCCCTCCTCCTGGAGGTATCCCGGGACCCGCGCGCCGCCCTGCCAGCCCTCGGCGTACTGGGCGCGCACGGTGTGGGCGCCGAGGTCGTCGGGCAGCCGCACCGACTTCAGCACCTTCAGCTTCTCGGTGAGCAGCGCCTCCGCGTCGAAGGCGATGGGCTCCTCCATCGCGGTCAGCGCCATCAGCTGCAGCAGGTGGTTCTGGATGACGTCGCGGGCGGCGCCGATGCCGTCGTAGTACCCCGCGCGGCCGCCGATGCCGATGTCCTCGGCCATCGTGATCTGCACGTGGTCCACGAAGGACCGGTTCCAGATCGGCTCGTACATCTGGTTGGCGAAGCGCAGCGCCAGGATGTTCTGGACGGTCTCCTTGCCCAGATAGTGGTCGATGCGGAACACCTGGTCGGGGTCGAAGACCTCGTGCACGATCCGGTTCAGCTCGCGGGCGCTGCGCAGGTCGTGCCCGAACGGCTTCTCGATCACGGCCCGCCGCCAGGAACCCTGCGGCGCGTCCGCCAGACCGTGCTTCTTCAGCTGCTGCACGACCTTGGGGAAGAACTTCGGCGGCACGGAGAGGTAGAACGCGAAGTTGCCGCCGGTGCCCCGGGAGGCGTCCAGCTCCTCCACGGCCTCCCGCAGCTGTTTGAACGCGGTGTCGTCGTCGAAGTCGCCGGGGATGAACCGCATGCCCTCCGCGAGCTGCTGCCAGACCTCCTCGCGGAACGGCGTGCGGGCGTGCTCCTTGACGGCGTCGTGCACGACCTCCGCGAAGTCCTGGTCCTCCCAGTCGCGCCGGGCGAAGCCGACGAGGGAGAAGCCCGGCGGCAGCAGCCCGCGGTTGGCGAGGTCGTAGACGGCGGGCATGAGCTTCTTGCGGGACAGGTCGCCGGTGACGCCGAAGATGACGAGACCGGACGGCCCGGCGATGCGGGGCAGCCGGCGGTCGGCGGGGTCCCGCAGGGGATTCACCCAGTCGGTGGCGGGCACGAGGGGCAGGCGCACGTCGGCCTGCGGCGCGCGGGCCTTCGCGGCCCCGTCGTCCGACGCGGGCGCGTCCTGGTTCCCCGCGGCGCCGGCGGCCTGTGTGGCCTCGGTGGCCTGGCCGGTGCTCTCGCCGGCCCCGGGCTTCTCCGCGGCCTCGGCGGTCTGCGTGGCCTCGGCGGATTCCGTGGCCTCGGCGGCCTTCGCGGCCGCCTGGGCGGGCTTCTTGCTCATTCCGCGTCAACTCCCTTGCTGTCGAGCGAGTTCGTCACCGTCGCCAGCAGGTCCTGCCACGCCGCCTCGAACTTGGCGACGCCCTCGTCCTCGAGCTTCCGCACGACCTCGTCGTAGGAGATGCCGAGCGCCTCCACCGCCGCGAGGTCGGCGCGGGCCTGCTCGTAACCGCCGGTCACCGTGTCGCCCCGGATGTCGCCGTGGTCGGCGGTGGCGTCGAGGGTGGCCTGCGGCATCGTGCTGACCGTGCCCGGCGCGACCAGCTCGTCCACGTACAGGGTGTCCTTGTACGCCGGGTCCTTCACCCCGGTCGACGCCCACAGCGGACGCTGCGCGTGGGCCCCGGCGGAGGCGAGGGCCGACCAGCGCTCACCGGCGAAGGCCTCCTCGTAGGCCTGGTAGGCCAGGCGCGCGTTCGCCAGCGCGGCCCGCCCCTTCAGAGCGAGCGCCTCGTCCGTGCCCAGCACCGTCAGCCGCTTGTCGATCTCGCTGTCGACGCGGGAGACGAAGAACGAGGCGACGGAGTGGATCGTCGACAGGTCCACCCCCGCGGCCTTCGCCTTCTCCAGGCCGGCGAGGTAGGCGTCCATCACCTCGCGGTAGCGCTCCAGGGAGAAGATCAGCGTCACGTTGACGCTGATGCCGAGCCCGAGCACCTCGGTGACGGCCGGCAGGCCCTCCCGGGTCGCGGGGATCTTGATCATGACGTTGGGGCGGTCCACCAGCCAGGCCAGCTGCCGGGCCTCGGCGACGGTCGCCCGCGTGTCGTGGGCGAGGCGGGGGTCGACCTCGATGGACACCCGTCCGTCCCGGCCGCCGGTGGCGTCGTAGACCGGACGCAGGACGTCGGCGGCGGCGCGCACGTCGGCGGTGGTCATCATGCGCACGGCCTCCTCGGCCGTCACGCCCCGCACCGCCAGGTCGGCGAGCTGCTCGTCGTAGCCCCCCGCGCCGGCCCCGCCCGGCGCGGAGCCCGCTCCCGAGCCGATGGCGGCCTGGAAGATCGACGGGTTCGTGGTGACGCCGACGACAGAGCCGCTCCCGACCAGCTCGGCGAGGTTGCCCGAGGTGATCCGCCCGCGCGACAGGTCGTCCAGCCAGATCGAGACGCCCTCGTCGGCCAGGCGCTTGAGTGCTCCCGCGGTGGCGGTTGCTTCGGTCACTGTGATCATCTTCCTTCTGGCGATCGGATCAACCGCGCGCGGCAGCCAGCGATTCCCGGGCTGCGGCGGCGACGTTCTCGGGGGTGAAGCCGAACTCGGTGAACAGGGTCTTGGCGTCGGCGGAGGCGCCGAAGTGCTCCAGGGAGACGATGCGTCCCGCGTCCCCGACGAAGCGGTACCAGGTCAGGGCGATGCCGGCCTCGACGGCGACGCGCGCCTTCACGGACGGCGGGAGCACGTCCTCGCGGTACTCGCGCGGCTGCTCCTCGAACCACTCCACGGACGGCATCGACACCACCCGGGTGCCGATGCCCTCGGCCTGAAGCCGCTCCCGGGCGGCGACGGCGAGCTGCACCTCGGACCCGGTGGCGATCAGGATCACGTCCACCGTGCCGGTGGAGGAGTCGCGCAGGACGTAGCCGCCCCGGGCGGCGTCCGGGTTCGGCGCGTACGTCGGCACGCCCTGGCGGGTGAGGGCCAGGCCGTGCGGGGCCGGGTTGGTGGAGTGCCGCTTGAGGATCTCGGCCCAGGCCGTCGCGGTCTCGTTGGCGTCGGCCGGGCGGACGACGTTCAGGCCGGGGATGGCCCGCAGCGCGGCCAGGTGCTCGACCGGCTGGTGGGTGGGGCCGTCCTCGCCCAGGCCGATGGAGTCGTGCGTCCACACGTACGTCACCGGCAGCTGCATGAGCGCCGACATGCGGACGGCGTTGCGCATGTAGTCGGAGAACACCAGGAAGGTGCCGCCGTAGATGCGGGTGTTGCCGTGCAGGGCGATGCCGTTCATCTCCGCGGCCATGGAGAACTCGCGGATGCCGAAGTGGATGGTCCGCCCGTACGGGTCGGCCCCCGGCAGCGGGTTGCCCTTCGGCAGGAACGACGACGTCTTGTCGATGGTGGTGTTGTTGGACCCGGCCAGGTCGGCGGAGCCGCCCCACAGCTCGGGCACGATCGCGCCGAGCGCCTGGAGCACCTTGCCGGAGGCGGCGCGGGTGGCCACCGCCTTGTCCTCCTCGAAGACCGGCAGGGCGTCCTCCCAGCCGGCGGGCAGCTTCCCGGCGACGATGCGGTCCAGCAGCTGCGCGCGCTCGGGCTGCGCGTCGCGCCAGGCGTCGAGCTGCTTGTCCCAGGCCGCGTGCGCCTCGGCGCCCCGGTCCAGGGCCCGGCGGGTGTGGGCGAGCACGTCGTCGTCGACCTGGAAGGCCCGCTCCGGGTCGAAGCCGAGGACGCGCTTGGTGGCGGCGACCTCGTCCTCGCCGAGCGCCGAGCCGTGGGCGGCCTCGGTGTTCTGCGCGTGCGGGGCCGGCCAGGCGATGATCGTGCGCATGGCGATGAACGAGGGGCGCGCGGTCTCGGCCTGCGCGGCCCTGAGCGCCGCGTACAGCGCGTGCACGTCGACGTCGCCGTTCTCCGCCGGCTCGATCCGCTGCACGTGCCAGCCGTAGGCCTCGTACCGCTTCAGCACGTCCTCGGAGAACGCGGTGGCCGTGTCGCCCTCGATGGAGATGTGGTTGTCGTCGTAGAGGAAGACGAGATTGCCGAGCTTCTGGTGGCCGGCCATCGACGACGCCTCCGAGGAGACGCCCTCCTGCAGGTCGCCGTCGGAGACGATCGCCCAGATGGTGTGGTCGAAGGGGGACTCGCCCTCGGGGGCGTCCGGATCGAACAGGCCGCGCTCGTAGCGGGCGGCCATGGCCATGCCGACGGCGTTGGCCGCGCCCTGGCCGAGCGGTCCGGTCGTGGTCTCCACACCGGCCGTATGCCCGTACTCGGGGTGACCAGGCGTCTTCGATCCGTGGGTGCGGAAGGCCTTGAGGTCGTCCAGCTCCAGCTCGTATCCGGCGAGGTAGAGCTGTGTGTAGAGGGTCAGCGAGGTGTGGCCGGGGGAGAGGACGAAGCGGTCACGGCCCATCCACTCCGGGTCGGCGGGGTCGTGACGCATCACCTTCTGAAACAGCGTGTACGCGGCGGGCGCGAGGCTCATCGCGGTCCCGGGGTGGCCGTTGCCCACCTTCTGGACGGCATCGGCGGCCAGCAGGCGCGCGGTGTCGACGGCACGCCGGTCGAGATCGGTCCACTCCAGCTGGTTGGGTGTCTGCGTGCTCATCTTCAAGAGATCCTCGAATGGAGACGGTTGGGTGGCCGGGGGAGTTCGAATCTAAAAGTCTGACTTTTTCGGGGGAAGGTCTTCGTGTGTCAGCCTGTGGTGAAAGTGGGACACGCTGACGGCTCAGCGCGTGATCAGGACGGCTCGAGAAGGACATGGCGGACGAAACGCTGCACGGCGCGAACGGGGACACGGGCGCCGGTGCGGACACAGGCCCGGACGCGACGGGGACCGCGGCGGGCGCGGCCGGGAGCGCGGGCGAGGGCCCGGGGACGGGCGAAGGCGCGGGCGGCGAGGGCGCGGGGCCCGGCGGGAGAGGCGGCGCACCGGCGGGCGAGGGCGCGAGAACGGCCGGCCCCGCGGCCGGCGGCGCGGGCGAGGAGGAAGGCACGGACGGAGACGGTGGCGCGATCAGAACCTTCCCCTTTCCGGTCGACCTCAGCGTCTGCGGTGTCGGCATGCAGGTCGGCCCGATGGGAACCGACCGCGCCTGGCACGCCGACGCGCCCCTGCACCGCGTTCACCGCATCGACTTCCACGTGGTCATGCTCTTCAGCGGCGGCCCCGTACGGCACATGATCGACTTCGCCGAGTACGAGGCCACGGCGGGCGATGTGCTGTGGATCCGCCCGGGGCAGGTCCACCGCTTCTCCAGGACGAGCGAGTACCGCGGAACCGTGCTGACCATGCAGCCCGGCTTCCTGCCACGCGCCACGGTGGAAACCACCGGGCTCTACCGCTACGACCTGCCGCCCCTGCTGCACCCCGACGAGGCCCAGCGCGAGGCCCTGCTGGCGGCGCTGGCCCAGCTGCGGCGTGAGTACGAGGACAGCACCACCCTGCCGCTGGGCGTGCACACGGCCGTGCTGCGCCACTCGCTCACGGCGTTCCTGCTGCGCCTGGCCCATCTCGCGGCGAGCTCCGGGAAGGGGGCGGGGGAGCAGACCGACACGACCTTCACCCGCTTCCGCGACGCGGTCGAGCAGGGCTTCCCCGTCAACCACAGCGTCAGCGCCTACGCCGACGCCCTCGGCTACTCCCGCCGCACCCTCGTCCGTGCCGTGCGCGCCGCCACCGGCGAGACCCCGAAGGGCTTCATCGACAAGCGCGTCGTCCTGGAGGCCAAGCGCCTCCTCGCCCACACCGACCTGCCGATCGGGCGGGTCGGCGCCGCCGTGGGCTTCCCCGACGCGGCCAACTTCTCCAAGTTCTTCCAGCTGCACACGGGGCAGACCCCGGTCGCCTTCCGGGCGGAGCTGCGCTGAGCCCCGCACACGGCGACGGGCCCCACACGAGGGTGTGGGGCCCGTCCGTCCGGAAGGCCGGCGCGCGCCGAGGGGGTCCTCCCCGAGGACCTGGCCCCGACCGGTGCCGGTCGGCCGCCGGGCGGTGCCGGTCGGCGCCGGGCGTGCCGGTCAGTGCCCGAACGTGAACCAGTTGACGTTGACGAAGTCCGCCGGCTGGCCGCTGGTGAAGGTGAGGTACACGTCGTGCGTCCCGGTCACCGAGCTGATGTTCGCCGGGAGGGTCCGCCACGACTGCCAGCCGCCGGTGTTGGCCACCGCGAAACTGCCGACAGGAGCGTTCGAACGGCTGTCCAGGCGCACCTCGACCAGTCCGCTGACGCCGCCCGCCGCCCCGCTGGCGACGCGCGCGGAGAACTGCCGGGCCGCCGTGGACCCGAAGTTCACGCCCTTGTACAGCGCCCAGTCGCCGTTCGCCAGCGAGGAGAGGTTCTGGCCGCCGCCGGTGTCCGAGGTGGTCTCGGTGCCCACTCCGGACTGGCTGTCGTAGGACTCGGCCTGGAGGGTGCCGTAGGCGTCCCGGCTGCCGGACGGCGGCGGCGTGGTGCCGCCGCCCCCGGAGGACTGCAGCACCTGCACGTAGTCGACGACCATCGGGTGGCCGGGCTCGGTCCCGCCGTCGGGGCCTCCGCCGAACGCGCCCGGGAAGCCGCCGCCCATGGCCACGTTCAGGATGACGAAGTAACCGTGGTTCGTGGCGTTCGCCCAGGTCGTGGCGTCGACCTGGTTGGCCCGCACGGTGTGGAAGTTGACGCCGTCCAGGTAGAAGCGGACCTCCTCGGGACTGGTCGACCTGTCCCACTCCATCGAGTAGGTGTGGAAGCCGGCCTGACAGGTCGTGCCGGCGCACGGGGTAGAGCCGCCGATGCCCGAGGTCTCGTTGCACGGGCCGCCCGGGTTGGTGCCGCAGTGCATCGTGGCCCAGGCGGTGTTGAGGCCCTGGACGTTCTCCATGATGTCCAGCTCGCCGACGGCCGGCCAGTTCTGGTAGTTGCCGCGGAACGGCGCGCCCAGCATCCAGAACGCGGGCCAGTACCCCTTGGCGGCGGCGCCGGTGACGTTCGGCAGCTGGATGCGGGCCTGGACGCGCAGCTTGCCGCCGGACGGGGGCTGGAAGTCGGTGCGCCGGGTCTCGATGCGGCCCGAGGTCCACTGGCCGGAGGCGTCGCGGCGCGGGGTGATCAGCAGGTTGCCGCTGCCGTCGAGCGCGACGTTGCTGGTGCTGGAGGTCATCGTCTCGACCTCGCCGGTGCCCCAGTTGGGCGCGCCGCCCGGATACGAGGTGCCGGTGTCGTACTGCCAGTTGCTGGTGTTGACGCCCGAGCCGGCCGCGCCGTCGAAGTCGTCCAGGAAGACCTGCGTCCAGCCCGACGGGGGCGTGGGCGCGGAGGCGTTCGCGGGGAGGGTGGCCGCGGTCGCGGCGGCCGCCGCGAGACCGAGCGTGCCGATGACGGCGACGAGCGCGCGCCGCAGGGGACGCCGTCCGCCGGGCGCGGCGGACGGTATGCCGGAGGATCTGCTCATGTGGGGGCCTCTCGGGTACGGGGCTGATGCGCGGGTGCCTCGCAGGAGGGCGCTCGGAACGGTCTTGAGAGCGCTCTCACGCGATGGTTGCGGGCTCAATGTGCTCTCCGTTGCCTCCGCGGTCAAGAGGTGAAGCCGAGAAAGTCCGTGCGGCACAAGGGAGTTCAGGCAGTGAACGCCGAGACGCGCGGCCGGCGCGGGGCAGAGCGCGGCAGCCCGGACGGCTGAAGGGGCCCGGCCTCGCCGGGCGGGCGACGGGGGCCCCACCGGACCGGAACGGCGGCCGGGCGGCGCGACCCTGCGACGCAGGGCGGTCCAGGCCCATCGGCACGCCGGGGGAGGGGCGGCGCACGGCCTGCGGACGCGCGGGGCGCCACCGCGCTGGATCACCGGCAGCGGCGGCCTCTAAGGTGCAGGCGTGAGGCTGACGATTCTGGGCGGCGGCGGATTCCGGGTGCCGCTGGTGTACGGGGCGCTGCTGCGGGACCGCGCCGAGGGCCGCGTCACGGCGGTCGTGCTGCACGACGTGGACGCCGGCCGGCTCTCCGCGGTGCGCCGGGTGCTGGCCGAGCAGGCGGCGGGGGTGCCCGACGCGCCCGAGGTGACCGCCACGACCGACCTGGACGAGGCGCTGCGGGGCGCCGACTTCGTGTTCTCCGCGATCCGCGTGGGCGGCCTGCAGGGGCGCGCCGACGACGAGCGGATCGCCCTGGCCGAGGGTGTCCTCGGCCAGGAGACGGTCGGTGCGGGCGGCATCGCCTACGGCCTGCGCACCGTCCCCGTCGCCGTCGACATCGCGCGCCGGGTGGCCCGGCTGGCTCCGAACGCCTGGGTCATCAACTTCACCAACCCGGCCGGCCTGGTCACCGAGGCCATGTCCCGGTACCTCGGCGACCGCGTCATCGGCATCTGCGACTCGCCGGTCGGGCTCGGCCGCCGCATCGCCCGCGTGCTCGGCGTCGACCCGGACCGGGCCTGGATCGACTACGCGGGCCTCAACCACCTGGGCTGGGTGCGCGGTCTGCGCGTCGACGGACGCGACGAACTGCCGCGCCTGCTCGCGGACCCCGGGCTTCTCGCGTCCTTCGAGGAAGGCAGGCTCTTCGGCGCCGAGTGGCTGCGGTCGCTCGGCGCGGTGCCCAACGAGTACCTGCACTACTACTACTTCGGCCGCGAGACCGTCCGGGCCCACCAGGAGGCCGAGCACACCCGCGGTGCCTTCCTGCGTGACCAGCAGGCCCGGTTCTACGAGGAGCTCCGCGAGCCGGACGCGGACGCCCTGGCCGTCTGGGACCGCACCCGCGCCGAGCGGGAGGCCACCTACATGGCGGAGAACCGCGACAGCGCGGGCGCGGGCGAGCGGGACGCCGAGGACCTGACGGGCGGCGGCTACGAGAACGTCGCGCTGGCGCTGATGCGGGCCGTCGCCCGGGACGAACGCACCACGCTGATCCTCAACGTCCGCAACCGCTCGACCCTGGCGGTGCTGGACGCCGATGCGGTCGTCGAGGTCCCGTGCCTGGTCGACGCCAACGGCGCGCACCCCGTCGCCGTGGACCCGTTGCCCGGTCACGCCGCCGGCCTGGTCTGCGCGGTGAAGGCGGTCGAGCGCGAGGTGCTGGCGGCCGCGGAGTCGGGGTCCCGCGCCACGGCGGTGAAGGCCTTCGCCCTGCATCCGCTCGTCGACTCGGTCGGCGTCGCCAGGCGTCTCGTCGACGGCTACACGGCCGTCCACCCGGGTCTCGCGTACCTGAAGTAGGGCGGTGCGGAGACCGGTCGGTCGCTCCCCCGTGACAACGACCGACCGGCCCGCCCCCCGTTCCCCCGTTCCCCCGTTCCCCCGTTCCCCCGTTCCCCCGTTCCCCCGTTCCCCCGTTCCCCCGTTCCCTTCACCTTTGAGAGTCGGGGGACGGGAGCCTGATACACCCCGGCACGAAAAAAGTCCCCCGGACCGGAATCCGGGGGACCGGGGCGGTGTCAGCCGGTGAAGCCGGCCGTGATGGAGGTGAACTGCCAGTTGCTCTGGCTGATGCCGGAGCAGTTGCTGGTGACCCCGCCGCCCGGGCAGGGCCGGTCCCGGTTGACCGACCAGAAGGCGAGCCGGGCGATGTGCCGGCTGTTCGCCCAGTCGCGGATCTGGGTCCAGATCGCCGGAGTGGTGTTCTCCTGCTGGTCGGACAGGCCGTTCATGCCGGAGATGCCGATGTGGGCGTACGCGGTGGCGTCGTCCCAGCCGAACGTGGACTTCAGCTTCGCCTTCAGGCCCTCGGCCGCGTTCACGGTGCTGCCGTACATGTCCGCCCCGCCGCCGAAGTCGAAGGGCATGACGGTGAAGACGTCGATGTCCGCGTTCAGCGACTTGGCCTGCTCGATGAGCCGGTTGCCGTAGTAGGTCGGCCCGGTCGTCGTGGTGCCGAAGGTGATGATCGTCTTCAGCCCCGGGTTGTTCGCCTTGACCGTCTTCAGCGCGGTCAGGATCTTCGCCTGCACGGCCTCGTTCTCGAACTCGTCCGTGTTCTCGATGTCCATGTCGACGGCCTTCAGGCCGTAGGCGTCGATCACCTTCTGCAGCGCGGCGGCGAGCGCGCTCGCGGAGGAGCAGTTGGCGCCGAGCTTGCTGCCCGACCAGCCGCCGAAGGACGGGACGATGTCACCGCCGGCGGAGCGGATCTGGTTGATGACGTTCTGGTCCGTGCCGCCGGTCAGCGGCCGGCTGCCGTCCCAGGCGGGGTTGCAGCCGCCGGAGTCCAGCATGAACGCCATCGTGTACCACTTGATCCCGGTCGCGCTCATCACCGAGGTGGCGCTGGGCGGGTCGCCCCAGCCGAGGTACAGGTACGGGGCCGCCTGCTTGAAGCCGGTGCCGCCGCCGGTGCCGGCCTCCGTCGTCACGGTGACGGCGTTGGACGCCGCGGAGGCGTTGCCGGCCGCGTCCCGCGCCTTCACGGTGAAGGTGTAGCCCGTGCTGGGCGACAGGCCGCCGACCGTGGCCGTCGTGCCGGAGACGCTCAGCACCCGGTTGCCGCCGCTGTAGACGTCGTAGGCGGAGACGCCGACGTTGTCCGTCGACGCGTTCCACTTCAGCGACACGCTCGACGACGTCCGGCCGGTGGACGTCAGGCCCGTGGGGGCGGTCGGCGCCTGGGTGTCCGAACCGCCGCCGCCGGGGCCGTCGAGACTGATGTCGTCGGCGTAGTAGGTGCCCTGCGCGTACCACCCGTGCACATAGACGGTCGCGCTGGTCTGCGTGGCGCCGGTGGTGAAGGACACCGACAGCTGGCTGTACGCGGACGGCGACGACGTCCACGTCGAGGGACCGCCGTTCACGCCGAGGTAGACGTAGGAGCCGCGGACCCAGCCGCTGAGCCGGTACGTGGTGTTCGGCTGGACCGCGACGGTCTGGCCGCACTGGGCGATGTCGCTCGAACTCACCGCGCCGGCCAGGGCCTTGGAGCCGCTGTGGGCGGGGGAGGAGACGACCGAGCCGAGGTTGCCCGTGCAGGACCAGGGGGACAGGCCGCCCGACTCGAAGCCGGGGTTGGTGAGGACGTTCGCCGCGTGGGCGGTGCCGGGAAGGGCAACGGCCCCGGCGAGGGCCAGGCCGGCGGAGGCGAGCAGGGCGAGGACCCTGCGTCTGTGGCGTCCGAGTGTGTTGCGCACGCGATCTCCCTTGGGGAATGGGGGTGTTCGGGAGGACACAGAGGTGCGGGGAGTGTGCGGAAGGGTGCGCAACCAAGCTGGTATGGACCAATCCCGGTGTCAAGGGCCCGGTGGCGGATTGGTCCATACCGGTGGTGAGGGGAAGGGGTGAGGCGGCACGGACGCACCAACTCATGCGGGTTGGCCGGCGGGTGACGCGTCGGTCTTTCGAGGCGGCTGCGGTGGGTTCAGTGGCGCTCGGTCACCAGGTCGTGGCGGGCAGGCCCGTGGGGAGCGGGGAAAGGCCCGGACGAGCGGGTGCGCATCCGGTTCACGCTTCCCCGGCGGACCGGGTGAAACGGCCGCTCGGTTCTCCGCGCAGCCGGCCGCCCGGAAGCCTGCGGCCGTAGGCCAGCAGCAGGAGGTCCTGGGCGGCGCCGAAGACGGGTGAGCCGGAGCCGTACGACCAGTCGAGGTCCTCGGCGCACAGCCGCACTCCGTCGAGGTCGGCGCCGAAGAACCTCAGGCCGCTGGGCCGGATGTCGTCGAGGAGGACGCGCAGCCGGTCCTCGGGGACGCGCCGGTCCAGGCCGAGGGCGACGGTGATGTCCAGCCCGTGCACGACGTCGTGGCCTAGCGCCGCCGTGAGCCCGCCGACCGGTGGTGTCCAGGGATGGTGGGCGTTGTCCCGCAGGAAGGCGGCGAGCGCGGTGGTGGAGTGGGCGGCCGCATCCTTGCGCGCGATCCGGTCGGTCATGCGGTGAAGGCTTCCGCGCGCCTTGAGCAACTCACTGAGCATCGCCGGCAGGGAGAGCCGGAACCCCATCGACATGTGCGCCGCCACTTCGCGCACGCGCCATCCGGCGCAGAGACTCCGCTCGTTCCACTGGTCGGCTCGCAACGTGTCCAGCAGGTCGGCCAGTTCCCGGCGTTCCGCCGCGATCGCCGCCCTGACGCGGGCGCTGCTGCCCTTGCGGGCTGTCGGGTTCTCCATGCGATCAAGCCTGCGGCCGACGGATCGATATCTCCAGTAGATAGTTCTGCTGCGACCTAGAATGGCTGCTTATGGAACTTCGCCAGCTGCGCTACTTCGTGTGTGTCGTCGAGGAGGGCGGTTTCACCAGAGCCGCCGCCCGGCTGCATCTGGCGCAGCCCGGCCTCAGCGCCCAGATCCGCCAGCTGGAGAAGGAACTGGGGCAGCCCCTGCTCGACCGCTCCGCCCGGTCGGTGACGCCGACCGAGGTGGGCCGGGCCGTCCTGCCGTACGCCCGGGCCGCACTGGCCGCGGCGGAGTCGGTGCGGCAGACGGTCGACGCGTACACGGGGTTGCTGCGCGGCCGGATCACGCTCGGACTGGTCTCCGGCGCCACCGGCCACGCCTTCGACATCGCCGCCTTCCTCGCGGACTTCCACGACGACCACCCCTCGGTGGAGGTGACCCTCACCGAGGACACCACGGAGCGGATGCAGGAAGCACTCCTGGCCGGCGAACTCGACATCGCCGTCCTGGGAACGGCGCAGGAGGCGCCCCCGCCCGGAACGGCCTCTCAGACGGTGATCGATGTCCCGCTGGTTGCCGCTGCCGCGCCCGACGATCCGGATCTCGGCCGCGTCGAGGGTACGAGCGTCCCACTGGCCGAGCTGCGCGATCGGCCGCTGATCTGCCTTCCTCGCGGCACCGGGGTGCGCGCGGCGCTCGAACGCGGCTGTGCGGAGGCAGGATTCCGGCCCCGGGTGGCCTTTGAGGCGGCAGCCCCGCACGTGCTGTCCCAGCTTGCCGCGCGGGGCCTGGGCATCGCCGTGCTACCCGCCGGCGAGGACGAGTCCCCCCTCGGCGGACACCTTCGCACCCTGCGGATCGTCCGGCCCGAGATGCGGGCCCGCGTCGCGCTCGCCTGGCAGGCCGGCGGCCCTTCGAGCCCCGCGGCCCGGGTGCTCCTCGACCGACTGCGCGACGTCCTCCCCGAGCCCCGCCACTCCTAGTACTCCAGCAGGATTTTCGCTCTCTGACCTGCGGCCAACGACCTCGCGCACCGACTCCGCTCGTCGCACTGGCGCCGCCGACCCACCAGGCCCGCGCACGCAAGTCTCACTACCAACGGCAAGCGGCCACCCAGCTGTGACTGAACGCTGTAGTTGGCCCGTCTGGCCATGTAGGTGCTGAGCCGGAGCTTGCCATGCAGACCCGGCCCGGCCCAGAAGCTAGCGGCCGACGGTGCTCCAGTCGGCGGGGGCGGGCGGCACCGTACGGCCTGCGGCGTGTTCGCGGAGACGTCGGGTCAGTTCGGGCAGATCGTAGGCAGGGAAGCTCACCTGGAGGAGGCGCAGGCCGAAGTTCGATGGCTGGTTCTCCTGGAACATCGCCGCGTCCATCGGTTTGATCTTCACTTCCCAGGCGTCCGGGGCGGCCCAGTGAGTCATCCGCACGTAGAAGGCGTCTCGAGGGCCGGCATTCGCCACGGCCGAGAGGAAGGCGAGGCCGCTGTCGACCGGGAAGTCGATGAGCATCCAGCCGCGGTGGGACTCCACCCACTCCGTCATGTGCGGCAGCTTCTCCGGCCAGTCCGCGTTGCTCTCTGCCAGGTCCTGGCAGCAGGTGAACGTGTCGAGGCCGCACTCCCAGATCGTCTGGATCGTGAGTGCGAGCTGTTCGTCGATTTGGGCACGGCGGCTACCCACCCGGACGAGAACGGTCCGATGCGTTCCTTCGTAAGACGTCATCGCAGGAGCATAGAAGCTGGGCACGACATCAAGGCAGGCGGACCGCTCGCTGGGGACTTTGGCCGCGCGGCAGCGTTCGCGGTCCTCGGTCCAGGTCTTGGGCGGGGAGAGCTCGCGGTCGACCAGGGCCCGGCCCAGGGTGGTGGCGTATTCGCTGGGTCGGCTGCCTGTTCGTCATGGGATTGATCGGAGTGGCGGCCGGGGCGGTGGGCGCTTGGGTCCACCACCCGGGCGACGGGTCGTGGTCCCAGAAGGTGGGGGTCTCCGTCGACGCCTGCGATGGGAGCCTGGGCCCCTGGGAGGTGTTCGGGACCCCCGAGCACCCGAAGCTGTACGTGCTCGTCGGCGACCCCGACGCCTGGGACCTGTACATTCTGGAGCCCGACAACCAGCCCCGCGAGGAGCCCGTCAGGGACTGAGGCGGCCGAAGCGTCCGCGGTGGAACAGGAGCGGCGCGGCGTCGCCCTCGGCGCCCAGGGCCTCGACCGTGCCGACGACGGGCGGCCCGCCCAAGACCGCCCCCTGACTGCTCCGCAGCCCGCTGCACTCCAGCCGACCCAGCGAAACCCGCAGGCCAGACATCAAAGTGCTGCTGGAGTACTAGACCGATTCTGTTCCCGGTCGTCGTCGGGCCTGGACGAGGACGGCGGCGAGGTGGGATGCGGCCCGGTGGGCGACGGCCGGTTCGTCGGGCGGCACGGCCGGGCCGCGCCACCCGGCGGAGCGACACCCTAGAGGGGCAGCGCCTCGGTGGATCCGAGGGCGCCGGCCGGGGCGCGCCCGGACGGGGCCGCCGCCGCTGACTCGGACGCCGGCTGGGACACCGACTCGGACGCCGACGCGGAGGCGGGCGCGGGTACCGCCGGCAGCAGCGGCTCCGGCTGCTCCGTCCGCTGCTGCGGCAGCGTCACGGGACGCACCGGACGCAGCCCCGACACCACCGTGTAGTCCTGGCCGAGGAACGGCGGCACGACCTCGCCCGGGTCGTCGCCCAGCGCCAGCCGGACCGCCGCCCAGGGGGCGTTGACGCCGCACAGGGACAGCTGGTGCAGCCCGCCCGCCGGCCGGGTGTTGACGTCCAGCAGCACCGGCTGCCCGCCGTACATCCGGAACTGGATGTTGGACAGGTGGTGCAGTCCGAAGCCCTCCGCGATCCGCCGGGCCGGCTCCAGCCACTGCTCGCGCAGGGTGAAGCCCCGGCGGCGCCCGTTCTTCGTGCGGCCCACGGCCATGCGGATCCGGTTGTCCGGGCCGGTGAGGCAGTCCACGGACACCTCGGGCTGCTCCAGCCGCGGCATCACCAGCCAGTCGACCGGCTCGTCCGCCTCCTCCACGGCCCGCAGCACCAGGTCGAGCGGCGCGTGGGCGCTGGGGAAGCCGGTCAGGTGCGACAGGGAGAAGGGCGCGCGGGTGATGACGCGGAAGCCCGCGCCGCCCGCGCCGGAGGCGGGCTTGAAGCACGCCCGGTGTCCGGCCGACTCCAGCTCCTCGACGGCGGCGAGGAGTTCCTCCGCGGTGCGGACACGCCACCACGGCGGCACGGGGACGCCGATCGACCGCACGGCCGCGTACGCGGTCGCCTTGTCCTCGAACACGGCCACGGCCTGGGGCGTCGGGGCGAGCAGCGCGGTGCCGGCCGCCGCGAAGTCGGCGCGGTGCGCCACGATCGCGGCCTGGTGCAGCCGGGGCACGAACACGTCGATGCCGTACCGCCGGCAGCGGTCCAGCGCGTACTCGGCGTAGGCCGCCGGGGACAGGCCCTCCGGCTCGAGTTCGGCGACGTCGGCGGTGGCCAGCACCGGCGAGTCGGGGTCGCCGTGCGTCGCGTGGATCTCCACGGCCCGGTCGTCGGGGTTTCTCCGCAGCTGATCCATGAAGAACACGTTCTCCGCGTACGTGCGGTTGAGCCAGACGCGTACGCGAGAGACCATGCAGGCCGCCTTTCACGGAGCGCGGGCAGGGCGGAGCAGGCCGTGCCCGGCCAGGGGGAGGGGAGGAACACCAAACCGCCCTGCGGAAGGGGGAGTTCAGGCGGTGGTGTCGGGGGGATCATACGGCTTCCGCGGACCGTGGCGCGCAACGCGGGTGTTACGGATCGGCCTACCTCGCCGGCCACGGTCCCGGCCGGCCTCCCGCACGACGGGGCCGGCCGGCCGGCCGCCGCCGGGTGCGGCCCGCCTTGTTCCGGCGGACTGCGCATCCGTGCCGCGGGGGTGCTCCGCCGCCCTGTCGGTGAGGGGTCCGGCACCTGTGGCACCGGGGAGCTCCGCCGCCTTCCCGGTGGCGGGTTCCGCACCTGTGCCGCCGCGTTGCTCCGCGCTCCACCGGTGGCGGGGCCCGAACCTCTGACGCCGACGGACAGGCCCCCGTACCCCCGCCGCCCCGGCCCGGGGCCGACAGGTTCCGGCCAGCCGGCCGGCCGTTCGTGCGGATCACCCTTGTCCGCGCGCCACCTCGTGTGTTGTCGTCAGTGTGCGCGGAGCGACCAGCGTTCGCGGAGATGTGGAGGGCGGCGACGGTGACGGTCATGGCGGGCGGTACCGGACAGTTGCCGGCCCTCCGCGGCGCGCGGGCCGGTCATCCGGTGGAGTGCGCCCGGGTCGGGCCGCCGGCACCCCGCTCCGGCGTCGGCCGGCCCCGGGGGTTCGTGGCGGGCAAGGTCCACGGGCGCCTCCCCGTTCCGCGACGCACCCGGGCCGGAGGCGTCCGCTGCGAGAAGGTGTCCCGTGAGAGGCCACGACCGGCGGCGCGAGCGCGCGGAACCGCCGGGACGGCCGTGCCGCACACTGCCGATGGAGGTCGGACCCGGTGATCGAGGAGCTGCTGCCCGAGACGGTGGTGGCCGTGGAGTCCTACGGCGACGACGAGAGCGGCCACGAGGCGCTGCACCCCGAGGAGCTGGCGCTCGTGGCGAAGGCGGTCGACAAGCGCCGCCGTGAGTTCGCCGCCGTGCGGGCCTGCGCCCGGCGCGCCATGGAGAAGCTGGGCGTGCCCCCGCAGCCCGTCCTGACCGGCGAGCGTGGCGCCCCGCGCTGGCCCGAGGGCCTGGCCGGCAGCATGACCCACTGCGACGGCTACCGTGCCGCCGCGCTGGTCCGCACCGCCGACCTGGCCTCCCTCGGCATCGACGCCGAACCCCACGGCCCGCTCCCGGACGGTGTGCTGCCCTCCGTCTCCCTCACCGCCGAGCAGCGGCGGCTGGCGCAGCTCGCGGCGCGCCGGCCCGACATCCACTGGGACCGGCTGCTGTTCAGTGCGAAGGAGTCCGTCTACAAGGCGTGGTTCCCCCTGACCGGCCGATGGCTGGACTTCCTGGAGGCCGACATCGAGGTGGACCAGGAATCCGGCCCGCACCCGTGGGGCCGGTTCCGTGCCCGTCTGCTCCTCCCGGGACCGCTGCTGGGCGGCCGGCGGCTCACGTCCTTCGAGGGGCGGTGGACCGTGCGGCAGGGGCTGGTCGCCACCGCGGTCGCGGTCCCGCACGTCTGACCCCCGGCGCGTCACGCGCGGCGGTTCAGGGCCGTGGGCACCAGGTGTGCAGCAGCCGGAAGAACGCCTCCTCGTTGCCCGCCAGGCCGGCCCGGGCGAGCGCCTGCTCCGCCTCGGCCAGCACGGTGGGCGGGACGACGGGCGGCCCGCCGCCCTCCCGGAACCCGGCCGGGCCGTCGAACGCGGCGCGGACCGTGTGCAGCAGCCGCAGATAGGCCTGGACGGCGGTGCGTTCGCGGTCGGTCAGTACGGCGGTCGGCATGGTCGGTCTCCCCGGTCGGCGTCACACGGTCGCGCGCCGGCAGCCAGGACGGTGCGGGTGCTGCCCGGTGGTCCGCCCGGGCGGGAGGGCACCCGCCGCACGGCGGCGGCGCTCCTCCATCGTGCCGTCCGCCACTGACAATGCCCCCGCGCCGCAGGCCGGTTCGCCCGCTCGGCGCAGGCGGACCAGGCAGGCAGGGCCCCGGCGGCCACCCGTACGACGCAACGCGCGCCGCGCACCGTCGCCGGCATCCGCCCGGTCCCCGCCGTGCCACCGCCGCGTGGAACCGGTCGGGCCGGCCGGGCCCCGGCCGGCCCGACCGGCGGACGGCGATCCGCAGCCGTGTCCCTGGGCCGTGCCCGCAAAGTCCCGCCTGCCCCGCGACGCCTGGCACGCTGCCCCGAGCTCTCGGCTTCGCTCGAGCAGGGGGTACCCCCCGCTCGCCGCACCGGGCGAAGTCCGGAGTACATCCCGTATACGAGGGTCTCCGCCCGGCACGCCGAGAGCACGCACCGGACGCCGCAGGGCCCGCCCGCCGGGCGGACGACGGGACTGTGCGGACAGGACCTAGGAGTCGCCCTCGGCCCGGCGGCCGAGGTAGCCCAGCGACGCCTCGATGCGGCCCGCCAGGTGGTCACGCTGCACCGGACCCCGTAACGACGAACCGGCCAGCCAGGGGCGGCACTTGCTGGCGAGCAGGAGGCCGAAGGTCTCGGCTTCCTCCTCCTCGGCGACGTCGAAGTGGGTGCGGGCCGCCGCGTGCCGGACGGCCTCCTGCAGATCGGCGCCGGGGCCGATCAGCCGGGCGGCGACGGCGACACCGTCGACGTGGTGGCTGCCGTGACCGGCCTTCATGTGCCACAGCTCGTGCCCGAGGATCACCAACTGGTGGTCCGGGGCGGTGCGTTCCTCGACGAGGACGAGGTCCTGATCGGTCATGTCGAGCCACAGCCCGCTGGCCGTCCCGGGCGGGAAGGCCGCCGTACGGAAGCGGACGGGCCGGCCGCGCCGCCTGCTCATCGCGTCGCACAGGGCGGTGTACAGGTCGGCGGGCGCCGCCGGTGCCCGCAGGGTCAGTTCGGTGACGAGCTCGCCGCACAGGCGGCGCATCTCCTTGTCGATGCCCACAGCTCTCCCCAGCATCACGACTCGGGCCGCTTGACGCTCTCCAGGAGCATGTCCAGCCACTCGGCGACCTTGTCGCGGTGCTGGTCGGTGGGCAGCTGCGCGGCCCGCCAGGCGATGCCACGGACGCCGTGGTCCTGCAGCAGTCTCTCCAGCGGGTCCTCGGCGGCCTCGGCCGCTCTGCGTTCGCGGTCGGCGAGCCGCTGCAGGAGTTCCTGTTCGGTGCGTTGCAGGGTGCCGGCGAGCGCCTCGGGGTCCTCGGCCGTCAGGAAGCCGGCGTGCACCCGGAAGAAGCGCTGGATGGCGTCGCAGTGCTCCATGGTGGGGCGCCGGTCGCCGTTGATGAGGGCGCCGGCCTGCTGGCGCGACATGCCGGCGCCGTCGGCGATCTCCTGCTGGGTGTAGCGCCGCCCGTTGGGCTTGAGCCGGGTGCGCCGCAGCAGGTCCAGCCGCTGCAGGAAGCGGGCCTGCACGTCCGGCTCGCCGGCGGGCCGGCCGCTCAGCAGGTCCTTGACCACGGGCTCCGGCACCCCGCAGGCCACGGACAGCCGGCCGACGTCGAAGACCTCCGCGTGTGGCACGCCGAGCCGGTCGGCGAGTGCGGTGACGCGTGCGACGACGGCCGACAGCACAGCCGGCGACGGCGTCGTGCCCGGATCCTCGATGCCATCCGTCACCGACAGATCTCCTACGTATTCTCACAGGCTTCTCGCCCATGGTTGCCGTGAACTTCCCGGAGAGTAGCCGGTGCGCCGAACTGACGACCAGGTCTCGCCACAACTGTGGCCAATTTCAGCCGTCAAGGCACGGAGAATGCCACGATAGTTGACATGACAAGCGTCGGGCAGCAGGATCAGGGCGCCGCGTGAAGGCCGCATAGGCAAGAGGGGTGACCTCCCGATGGCATTTCAGGCAGGAGGGCAGCGGTCGGCGCCGCGGCTCGTACCCGTCAGCCCCGAGGCGCAGACCTATCTGCGGGACTACGCCACGCTCGTGGAGGCCGTGCCCTTCCCCTCGCTCGTCGTGGACCACCGCTGGGACGTGCTCCTGGCGAACAGCGCGTACGCGTCGCTCTTCGGCGCCGTCGGCCCGCATCCCACCGCCATGCCGGACGAGAACTTCCTCCGGTTCGTCCTGTTCCACCCGGAGGCGGGCACCGTCCTCGGTGAGCACGAGTCGCGCTGGTGCCTGCCGATGCTGGCCCAGTTCGCCGCCGCCCTGGAGCGCTTCGGCCACGACCACGAACTGCAGGCCATCCGCCGGGACATCGCCCAGGACCCCATCATGGAGGCCGTCCTGCGCCAGGGCCTGCCGCACTGGATCCGCGCGGTCGGCGAGGCCGCCGTCGAACCCGACGGCGCGGTCCGCCCGGTGCTGCACCCCGATCCGCGCTGGGGCGCCACCGAGTGCCGCATCGTCGACGAGACCTCGGCGACGCTGCGGGAGATG
This sequence comes from Streptomyces sp. NPDC046831, assembly GCF_040645305.1. Lineage (NCBI taxonomy): Bacteria > Bacillati > Actinomycetota > Actinomycetes > Kitasatosporales > Streptomycetaceae > Streptomyces > Streptomyces sp. NPDC046831. The sequence goes on from NZ_JBEYXZ010000011.1 coordinate 96,168, forward strand.
GGCTGCACCCGGCTCACCCTGATCCTGCGCGACACCCGCCGGCCCGCCCCGGCAGCGCGCGGTCCGCAGCGCCTGCGCCGCCCGGCGAGCCACCTCAGCGTCGTACCGGCCCCCGAAGCCTGATCCGGCACCGTCGGCGTTCAGGTCGCCGACGGCGCCGGATCGGCCCCCGGCCGCCCCCTCCCGCCCTCACCGATGCACCGCGCACCGCGTACGGCGTGCGCCGCGGTGTCCTCCGACGTGACGGCGGCCGCGGCCGGTTCCCGGCGCCCGCCGGCGCACGCGGCGGCCGGTGCAAGCGGTCGTTCCGACGCCGCCCGTCCGCATCGGCAGCAGCGCAAGGATTACGCAAACGGCTTGCGTTACTTGCGCTACTCTTGCGGCCATGACGCGACGACTTGCTCAAGTGGCGCAGAAGGTGGGGGTCAGTGAGGCCACCGTCAGCCGGGTGCTCAACGGCAAGCCCGGAGTGTCCGAAGCCACCCGGCAGTCGGTCCTGTCGGCGCTGGACGTGCTCGGCTACGAGCGGCCCACCCAGCTGCGCGGCGAGCGCGCCCGGCTCGTCGGCCTGGTCCTGCCCGAGCTGCAGAACCCCATCTTCCCGGCCTTCGCCGAGGTGATCGGCGGGGCGCTGGCCCAGCTCGGGCTCACCCCCGTGCTGTGCACGCAGACCAAGGGCGGGGTCTCCGAGGCGGACTACGTCACGCTCCTGCTGCAGCAGCAGGTGTCCGGGGTCGTCTTCGCCGGCGGCCTGTACGCGCAGGCGGACGCGCCGCACGACCACTACCGGCTCCTCGCCGAGCGCAACATCCCCGTGGTGCTGGTCAACGCGGCCATCGAGGACCTCGGCTTCCCGGCGGTGTCCTGCGACGACGCCGTGGCGGTCGAACAGGCCTGGCGCCACCTGGCCTCGCTCGGGCACGAGCGGATCGGGCTCGTCCTCGGTCCCGGCGACCACGTCCCGTCGGCGCGCAAGCTGGCCGCGGCGCGGGCCGTCGCCGGCGATCTGCCGGAGGAGTTCGTCGCGCGGGCCATCTTCTCCATCGAGGGCGGACACGCGGCGGCCTCCCGGCTGATCGACCGCGGGGTCACCGGCATCGTCTGCGCCAGCGACCCGCTCGCGCTGGGCGCGATCAGGGCGGCGCGCCGCAAGGGCCGCGACGTCCCCACGCAGGTGTCGGTCGTCGGCTACGACGACTCCGCGTTCATGAACTGCACCGAGCCCCCGCTGACGACCGTCCGCCAGCCCATCGAGGCCATGGGCCGCGCCGCGGTGGAGCTGCTCAACGCCCGCATCGCGGGCACCGCCGTACCCGCCGAGGAGCTGCTGTTCGAGCCGGAGCTGGTGGTGCGCGGCTCCACCGCGCAAGCCCCGCGGTGAGGGCATCGGGAAGATCCGTACCGCTGTCGATTATTTACAGAACCCGCGCGACATCTTGCGGACCTCTGGTGCCGGTGCTTGAGTGTGCGGCGCCCACTGCTCCTGCCCAGAGGGGTCCACCGATGAGAAGCACCGGGTTCCGCCGTACCTTCCCCGCGATCGGCGTCTGCTCCCTCGCCCTCGCCCTGACGTCCTGCGGGTCCGGCGACGACTCCGCGAACGGCAGGACGCGCATCACGGTCAACTGCGAGCCGCCCAAGAGCGCCAGGACCGACCGGCAGTTCTTCGAGGAGGACGTCGCCTCCTTCGAGAAGCAGCATCCGGACATCGACGTCGTCGCCCACGACGCGTTCCCCTGCCAGGACCCCAAGACGTTCGACGCCAAGCTCGCCGGCGGCCAGATGGAGGACGTCTTCTACACCTACTTCACCGACGTCCGGCACGTCGTCGACACCGGGCAGGCCGCCGACATCACCCCGTACGTCAGGGAGTTGCGCAGTTACGGCACCCTGCAGAAGCAGCTGCGCGACATCTACACCGTCGACGGGAAGGTCTACGGCATACCGCGCACCGGCTACTCCATGGGGCTGGTCTACAACCGCAGGCTCTTCGAGCGGGCCGGCCTCGACCCGGACAAGCCGCCGACGACCTGGGAGGAGGTCCGCGCGGACGCCAGGCGGATCGCCGCCCTCGGTGACGGAACCGTCGGCTACGCCGACTACAGCGCCCAGAACCAGGGCGGCTGGCACTTCACCGCCGAGCTGTACGCGCAGGGCGGCGACGTCGTCGGCCCCGACGGGAAGAAGGCCGCCGTCGACACTCCCGAGGGCCGTGCCGTCCTGCGCAACCTGCACGACATGCGCTGGACGGACCGCTCCATGGGCAGCAGGCAGCTGCTCGTCATCAACGACGTCCAGCAGATGATGGGCGCCGGCAAGCTGGGGATGTACCTGGCGGCCCCGGACAACATCCCGATCCTGGTGAAGGAGAAGGGCGGCAACTACGAGGACCTCGCCCTCGCCCCCATGCCCGGCGGCCGGGCCACCCTCGTCGGCGGCGACGGCTACATGTTCCACCGGCGGGCCACGCCCGCCCAGATCCGGGCCGGCCTGAAGTGGCTGGACCACATGTTCCTCACCCCCGGCAAGGGCTTCCTCGGCGACTACGCCCGCGCGAAGAAGCACGACGCCCCGGTCGGCCTGCCCGAACCACGGCTGTTCACCGGCGCCGCCGACGCCCGGGACCAGCAGGTCAAGAAGGCCAACGCCAACGTGCCCGTCGGGAACTACCAGGCCTTCCTCGACGGCAACCAGCAACTCGAGATGAAGATCGAGCCGCCCGACGCCCAGCAGCTCTACTCCGTCCTGGACGGCGTGGTCTCCGCCGTCCTCACCAAGGAGGACGCCGACATCGACCGGCTGCTGAAGGACGCCTCCCGCAAGATCGACGGCATCCTGGCCCGGAGCTGAGGGCCGATGACCAAGACGGCTGAGCGGCGGCCCGTCGAAAGGGCCGCCCCCCGCCCGGCGCAGGCGCCGCCCCCGGCCGGGGGCCGGGAACGGCGCCGCCTGGCCGACCAGGTCCGCGCCTACGCCTTCCTGCTCGGCGGCCTCGTCTGTTTCGCCCTCTTCTCCTGGTACCCGGCGATCCGCGCGGTCGTGATCGCCTTCCAGAAGTACACGCCCGGCGCGCCGCCCGAGTGGGCCGGCACCGCCAACTTCACGCACGTGTGGCACGACCCCGAGTTCGGCGCCGCCTGGCGCAACACGCTCACCTTCACGCTGCTGGCCCTGCTGATCGGCTTCGCCGTCCCCTTCGTGTTCGCCCTCGTCCTCAACGAACTCCGGCACGCCAGGGCGTTCTTCCGGGTCGTGGTCTACCTGCCGGTGATGATTCCGCCCGTGGTCGGCGCCCTGCTGTGGAAGTGGTTCTACGACCCCGGCGCCGGCCTCGCCAACGAGGCGCTGCGGGCACTGCACCTGCCCACCTCCGACTGGACCAACGGCGCCGACACCGCCCTGGTCTCCCTGGTGATCGTCGCCACGTGGGCGTCCATGGGCGGCACCGTGCTGATCTACCTGGCCGCCCTGCAGTCCATCCCCGGCGAGCTCTACGAGGCGGCCGAGCTGGACGGCGCGGGTCTGCTGCAGCGGATCCGGCACGTCACCGTGCCGCAGACCCGGTTCGTGATCCTGATGCTGATGCTCCTGCAGATCATCGCGACCATGCAGGTCTTCACCGAGCCGTTCGTCATCACCGGCGGCGGCCCGGAGAACGCCACCGTCACCGTCCTCTACCTCATCTACAAGTACGCGTTCCTCTACAACGACTTCGGCGGCGCCTGCGCCCTGAGCGTGATGCTGCTCGTGCTGCTCGGCGTCTTCTCCGCCGGCTACCTGCGGCTCACCCGGTCCGAGGAGGACGCATGAGCACCCGCACGCTCCTGTCCCCGGCGGCGCTCGCCCGCCCGCGCGGCAGGGCCGTCTACTGGACCGTCTTCACGGGCGCCGTCCTGCTGTTCGCGCTGGCCTTCCTCTTCCCCGTCTACTGGATGGTGACCGGCGCGGCCAAGTCGCCGGACGAGGTGGCCCGGACGCCGCCCACCCTGGTGCCGGAGCGGTGGCGCCCGGACGCCTACGCGGACGCCTGGGACCTCATGCAGCTGCCGCGGCACCTGTGGAACACCGTGGTGCAGGCGGCCGGCGCCTGGTTCTTCCAGCTGCTGTTCTGCACGGCGGCCGCCTACGCGCTGTCCAGGCTGCGGCCGGCCTTCGGCAAGGTGCTGCTCGGCGGGATCCTGGCCACCCTGATGGTGCCGGCGCAGGCCCTCGTCGTGCCCAAGTACCTGACGGTCGCCGATCTGCCCCTGATCCACACCAGCCTGCTCAACGACCCGCTCGCCGTCTGGCTGCCGGCCGTCGCCAACGGCTTCAACCTCTACCTGCTCAAACGGTTCTTCGACCGGATCCCGCGCGAGGTGCTGGAGGCGGCCCAGATCGACGGCGCCGGGCCGCTGCGTGTCCTGTGGTCGGTGGTGCTGCCCATGTCCCGTCCCGTGCTCGGCGTGGTGTCGATCTTCGCGCTGGTCGCCGTGTGGCAGGACTTCCTGTGGCCGCTGATGGTCTTCTCCGACACCGACAAGCAGCCGATCAGCGTGGCACTCGTGCAACTGTCGCAGAACATCCAGCTGACCGTGCTCCTCGCCGCGATGGTGATCGCCAGCATCCCCATGGTCGCGCTGTTCCTCGTCTTCCAGCGGCACATCGTCGCCGGGATCGGCGCGGGCAGCACCAAGGGCTGAGACGCCGCCCCCGAAGAAGGAAGGCACACCGTGGGACTGCCCACCTCCACCCCGGACCGGGACGACTGGTGGCGCTCCGCCGTCATCTACCAGGTCTACGTCCGCAGCTTCGCCGACGGCGACGGCGACGGCACCGGCGACCTCGCGGGCGTCCGCGCCCGGCTGCCCTACCTCGCCGGACTCGGCGTGGACGCTCTGTGGTTCACCCCCTGGTACCCCTCGCCGATGAAGGACGGAGGCTACGACGTCGCGGACTACCGTGCCGTCGACCCGGCCTTCGGCACGCTGGCCGAGGCGGAGAAACTCATCGCCGAAGCACGCGAACTGGGCATCCGCACCCTCGTCGACATCGTGCCCAACCACGTGTCCGACCAGCACCCCTGGTTCCGGGCCGCCCTGGCCGGCGGGCCCGAGCGCGAGCTGTTCCACTTCCGTCCGGGCCGCGGCGCGCACGGCGAACTGCCGCCCAACGGCTGGCGCTCACAGTTCGGCGGGCCGGCCTGGACGCGCCTGCCCGACGGCGACTGGTACCTGCACCTGTTCGCGCCCGAGCAGCCCGACCTCAACTGGGCCCACCCGGCGGTCCGCAGGGAGCACGAGGACGTGCTGCGCTTCTGGTTCGAGCGGGGTGTCGCGGGCGTCCGCATCGACTCGGCGGCCCTGCTCGTCAAGGACCCCCGGCTGCCCGACTTCGTGGAGGGCCGCGACCCGCACCCCTACGTCGACCGGGACGAACTGCACGACGTCTACCGCTCCTGGCGCCGGATCGCCGACGCGTACGGCGCGGTCTTCGTCGGCGAGGTCTGGCTCCCCGACTCCGAGCGCCTCGCCCGGTACCTGCGCCCCGACGAACTGCACACCGCCTTCAACTTCTCCTTCCTGACCTGCCCCTGGGACGCCCGGCGGCTGCGCGCCTCCATCGACGAGACGCTCGCCGAGCACGCCCCCGTGGGCGCTCCCGCGACCTGGGTGCTGTGCAACCACGACGTCACCCGCACGGTCACCCGCTACGGGCGCGCGGACACCCGCTTCGACTTCGCCACGAAGGCCTTCGGCACCCCCACCGACCTCGCACTGGGCACCCGGCGGGCCCGGGCGGCCGCGCTGCTGTCCCTGGCCCTGCCCGGCGCGGCCTACGTCTACCAGGGCGAGGAGCTCGGCCTGCCCGAGGCGGACATCCCTCCCGACCGCATCCAGGATCCGATGTACTTCCGCTCGGCGGGCACCGACCCCGGCCGGGACGGCTGCCGGGTGCCGCTGCCCTGGGAGGCCGGGGCACCGCACGCCGGGTTCGGCAGCCGGGAGGAGCCCTGGCTGCCGCAGCCGGACGGCTGGGGATCGTACGCGGCCGACCGGCAGCAGGCGGACCCGTCCTCCATGCTCACCCTCTACCGGGAGGCCATCCGTCTCCGCCCGCTCTTCGGCAGCGGCCCCCTCACCTGGCTGCCCGCCCCCGAGGGCGTCCTCGCCTTCGCCCGCGCCGACGGCGCGGCCTGCGTGGTGAACCTCGCTCCGGCGCCCGCCACGCTGCCCGGGCACACGCACCTGCTCCTCGCGAGCGGCCCGCTGGACGACCACGGCCGTCTCCCGCAGGACACGGCGGTCTGGCTGCGCACCTGACCCGGCCGCCCGGCACCACCCCGCTGTCCCACCACCCCCGTACGAAGGGATCGGCACATGCAGGGCACCACGCACCTCAGATATGTCAGGCACATGTCATCGGTCGGGGCGGCCGTCGCCCTGGCCGCCGGCACGCTCGTCGGCCTCGGCGCCCCCACCGCCCACGCGGCCGCCGGCGCGACCCTCCCGTTCACCTCCGTGGAGGCCGAGTCCGCCACCACCACCGGGACGAGGATCGGCCCCGACCACACCCAGGGCACCCTCGCCTCGGAGGCCTCCGGGCGCCAGGCCGTCCGGCTCACCTCCGGGCAGCGCGTCGAGTTCACCGTGCCGCGGGCCGCCAACGCCCTGAACGTCGCCTACAGCGTCCCCGACGGGCAGTCCGGCTCGCTCGACGTGTACGTCAACGGCACCAGGCTCGCCCGGACGATCCCCGTCACCGCCAAGTACTCCTACGTCGACACCGGCTGGATCACCGGCTCCAGGACCCACCACTTCTTCGACAACGCCCGCCTGCTGCTCGGCCGGGACGTCCAGGCCGGCGACAGGATCGCCCTCCAGGCCACCGACGTCCATGTCACCGTCGACGTGGCCGACTTCGAACAGGTCGCCGCGGCCGCCTCCCAGCCCGCCGGCTCGGTCTCCGTCACCTCCAGGGGCGCCGACCCCGGCGGACAGGGCGACTCCACCCAGGCCTTCCGGGACGCCATCGCCGCCGCCCAGGGCGGCGTGGTGTGGATCCCGCCCGGCGACTACCGGCTGACCTCCTCCCTCGGCGGCGTGCAGAACGTCACCCTCCAGGGCGCGGGCGCCTGGCACTCGGTGGTGCACACCTCCCGGTTCATCGACCAGTCCAGCTCCTCCGGAGGCGTCCACATCAAGGACTTCGCCGTCATCGGCGAGGTCACCGAGCGCGTCGACTCCCACCCCGACAACTTCGTCAACGGCTCCCTCGGCCCGGACTCCTCCGTCTCCGGGATGTGGCTCCAGCACCTCAAGGTCGGCCTGTGGCTCACGGGCAACAACGACAACCTGGTCGTGGAGGACAACCGCGTCCTCGACACCACCGCCGACGGCCTCAACCTCAACGGCAACGCCAGGGGCGTGAAGGTGCGCAACAACTTCCTGCGCAACCAGGGCGACGACGCGCTCGCCATGTGGTCGCTGTACGCGCCGGACACCGACAGCAGTTTCGAGAACAACACCGTCTCCCAGCCCAACCTGGCGAACGGCATCGCGATCTACGGCGGCAGGGACATCACGGTGCGCAACAACCTGGTGTCGGACACCAACGCCCTCGGCAGCGGCATCGCCGTCTCCAACCAGAAGTTCCTGGACCCCTTCCACCCGCTGGCCGGCACCATCACGGTCGACGGCAACACGCTGGTGCGGACCGGCGCCATGAACCCCAACTGGAACCACCCCATGGGCGCCCTGCGCGTCGACTCCTACGACAGCGCGACCGACGCCACCATCAGGGTCACCGACACGACGATCACCGACAGCCCGTACAGCGCCTTCGAGTTCGTCTCCGGCGGCGGGCGCGGCTACCCGGTCCGCAACGTCACCGTGGACGGCGCCACCGTGCGGAACACCGGCACGGTCGTCGTCCAGGCGGAGACCCAGGGCGCCGCGACCTTCCGCAATGTGACCGCCACCGGCGTCGGCGCCGCCGGCGTCTACAACTGCCCCTACCCGGCCGGCTCCGGCACCTTCGCCGTCACCGACGGCGGCGGCAACTCCGGCTGGAGCACCACCTGGTCGGACTGCTCGGCCTGGCCGCAGCCCGGCCAGGGAAACCCGGACCCCGACCCCGGCCGCAACCTCGCCCTGGGCCGCCCGGCCACCGCCACCGGCTCCCAGGACGTCTACACGCCCGGCAGGGCGGTCGACGGTGACGCCGGCAGCTACTGGGAGTCCGCCAACAACGCCTTCCCGCAGTCCTGGACGGTCGACCTCGGCTCGGCACAGGCCGTCGGCCGCCTGGTGCTGAAGCTGCCGCCTCCGTCCGTCTGGCAGGCCCGCACCCAGACCCTGTCCGTACTGGGCAGCACCGACGGGTCGGCCTACACGACGGTGGTGGCCTCGAAGGACCACCGCTTCGACCCGGCGACCGGCAACACGGTGACCGTCCCGCTGCCGGCCGGCACGACCCTGAGACACCTGCGGCTGACGGTCACGGCCAACACCGGCTGGCCCGCCGCGCAGTTCGGCGAGGTCGAGGTGTACCGGACCTCGTGACCGCCCGGGGCGCGCGACCGTACGGCGGTATTCGGGCAGGCGGTTGATTTCCGGCCGGCTCACGGTACTGTGCCCCGGTGACCACGCATTCGAACACACCTGCAGGTTGGTATCCCGATCCGCACGGAGCCGCCCTGACGCTCCGCTACTGGGACGGCTCCCAGTGGACCGAGCACACCCATGCCGACCAGCAGGGCCAGGCCACGCCGCAGATGCCGGCGCAGCCGGCCGGTGCCGACCCGCGCGTCCAGCACCAGGTGCAGCAGCAGGCCGAGGTCGCCCCGGGCGCCGTCGGCGGCGGCAGCCTCTTCAGCGAGCCCGTCCTGGTGGTGAACCAGAAGGCCAAGCTGATCGAGCTGACGAACGAGTACAAGGTCTTCGACCAGAACGGCAACCAGATCGGCGCCGTCACCCAGGTCGGGCAGGGCGCGCTGCGGAAGATCGTGCGGTTCCTCTGGAGCATCGACCAGTTCCTGACGCACAAGCTGGAGATCCGTGACGCCCACGGCCGGCCGCAGCTGCTGCTGACGCGGCCCGCGAAGATCTTCAAGTCGCGGGTCGTCGTCACGCGCCCGGACGGACAGCCCGTCGGCGAGATCGTCCAGCAGAACGTCTTCGGCAAGATCAACTTTGCGATGAACGTGAACGGCCAGAAGGTCGGCGCGATCAAGGCGGAGAACTGGCGCGCCTGGAACTTCGCCATCGTCGACCATGCCGACAACGAGGTCGCCCGGATCACCAAGACGTGGGAGGGCCTGGCGAAGACGATGTTCACCACCGCCGACAACTACGTCCTGCAGATCCACTACCAGCTGCCCGAGCCGCTGCGCACCCTCGTGGTGGCGACCGCGCTCACCGTCGACACCGCGCTCAAGCAGGACGCGCGCGGCTTCGGCTGACAGGCGGTCACGGCGGCGTGAGGCGCCCGGGTCCGGGCGGCGGCAGCGCCGGCTCTCCCGGAACGGGTCCGGGATGCACGGCCAGGACAGCGGCCACGGGGTGCGCCCCGTGGCCGCTGTGCCGTGTCCGGGCCGCGCGCCGGGCGCCCGCCGTGCCCGTCGCGTCAGCCGCGTCCGCGCGGCGCCCGGCCGTGCGGGCGGCGGCGCGCCCGGCCGGGGACACGTCGCCGCCGTCGGACGTCCGTACGGCACCCTGCTCGGCCGCACCACCGGGCGCCCGTGACGTGGCGTGCGCGGCGGTGCCGTCGTGCACTCCGGGGAGGATGGGGGCGGCGGCCGTGCCGTCGTGCGCTCCGGGAGGGACGCGATCGGTCGCGCCGTCGTGCGCTCGGGACGCGGTGTGCGCGGTCGAGGCCCGTCGTGCCCGCCCAGGGGCCTGCCTCCGTCCACGTGTCCGCGCCGGCCGGGGAACGCGCGCCCGCGCGGACGGCCGCTTTCGGCCCCGGGTGCGCGTGTGCCAGGCGGCTCGCGTCCGTCCGGTACCGTGCGCGGGCCCGGCCCCGGGCACGGACTCGGCGTCCGGCGCCGGCGCGGTGCCGTGGCCGGTCCGGGACAGCAGCACCACGCCCCAGGCGGCGAGCGCCGCGCCCGCCAGCGCGAGCAGGACGCCCGCCGCGCCGCCGCCGAGGCCCTGCCCGAGCAGGGCCAGCCCGATCACCCCGGCCGCCGCCGGGTTCGTCAGCGTGACCACCGCGAGCGGGGCGCCGAGGCCACCGCGGTAGGCGGTCTGCGACAGCAGCAGCCCGCCGACGGCGAAGGCGGCGACGAGCAGCGCCGTGACGACGACCTGCCCGGTCAGCAGCGGACCCGACCGGTCCGTCGCGGCGACCGTGACGGTCTGGGCGAGCGCGGAGGCGACCCCCGAGGCCACCCCGGAGGCGGCCGCGTGCCGCAGCCCCGGCCGCGCGCCCGGCCGCGACAGCGCGCCGATGAGGACGGCCGTGGCACCCGCCACCGCCACCGCCTCGACCGGGCTCAGCGCCTGCTCGGGCGTGGGCCCGGACGCCACGACGAGAAGGGCACCGAGTCCGAGGAGCGTGAGCGCGGTCCCGCGCCACTCGGCCGCCGCGACCCGGCGCCCCGCGGACCGGGCCCCCAGCGGCACCGCGGCCACCAGCGTCAGCGCGCCGAGCGGCTGCACCACGGTGAGCGGGCCGTACGCGAGGGCCACCACGTGCAGCAGCGCCGCCCCCGCGTTCAGTGCGACGGCCCACCACCAGGCACCCCGGCACAGCAGCCGCCGTACGCCCGCCGCGCCGGCGTGCGCGGCGAGCCGTTCCTGGGCCACCGCCGCGGCCGCGTAGGCCACGGCGGAGCACAGCGACAGGACCACGGCGAGCAGGGCGGCGCTCACCGGCCCGCGCCCGCCAGGACGTTCTCCCGCGCCGGCAGGCGGCCGCCGGCGCGCCGCCCGACGGCCGCCGCCGCGCGCTGCGGGAGCCGGACGACCGCGAGCGCGGCGAGGACCAGCACCGTCGCCGCCATCGCGTCGAGCCAGTAGTGGTTCGCCGTGCCCACGATGACGAGCAGGGTCAGCAGCGGGTGCAGCAGCCACAGCGGCCGCCAGCGCGACCGGGTGGCGAGGATCAGTCCGACCGCCACCATCAGCGCCCAGCCGAAGTGCAGGGACGGCATCGCCGCGAACTGGTTGGACAGGTGGTCGGTGCGCGGCGGGCCGTACACCGACGGGCCGTAGACGCGGGCGGTGTCCACCAGGCCGGTCGTGGCGAGCATGCGGGGCGGGGCGAGCGGGAACGCCAGGTGCAGCACCAGGGCCGCCGCCGTGACCGCCGCGAGGACCCGCCGGGCCCACACGTAGTGCGCCGGGCGCCGCAGGTAGAGCCAGACGAGGAAGGCCGCGGTGGCGGGGAAGTGCACGGTCGCGTAGTAGGTGTTGGCGAGGTGCGCCAGGGTGTCGCCGTGCAGCAGGGGGGACTGCACCGAAGCCTCGCCGGGCAGGTGCACCGCCCGTTCCAGGTCCCACACCCGGTGGGCGTTGCGGAAGGCCTCGCCGGTGTGGCCCGCGGCCAGCTGCCGGCCCGCCTTGTAGACGAGGAACAGCCCGGTGACGAGCAGGAGTTCGCGGACGAGCGGCGGCCGCGCTGTCGCGTCGGTCTTCCTCTCGGCGGCCTTGGCGCGGGCGTTCATCCCGGGGCCCCCTCGGTGACGGTGGTGCGTGTGGTGGTGCGTGTGGTGGTGCGGCCGTGTCCGGGACCCTCCCGCACGGCATCGATACGGTCGCGTACCGATACGCCGTTGTACCGATACGAGAGTGTACCGATACGCTTGAGTACCGGTACACTGGCGTACCGATGGCTGCGCCACACTGGACACAGGCCCCGTGGAGCGCGGGGCGCGAGCGAGGAGGAGAGCGATGACGTCGCAGGCCGCGGACCGACCGGAGACGGTCGGAGCCTCGCGCCGCTCCAAGATCACGCCCGAGCGTGAGCAGGAGTTCTTCGACGCCGTGCTCGACCAGATCCGCGAGTGCGGCTACGAAGCCGTCACCATGGAGGGCGTCGCGGCCAGCACGCGGTGCAGCAAGTCCACGCTCTACCGGCAGTGGAGGACCAAGCCGCAGTTCGTGGCGGCGGCGCTGCGCGCCAACCGCTGCTCGCGGCTCGCGGGCATCGACACCGGCTCGCTCGCGGAGGACCTGCGCCGGGCGGCGCGGGCCGCGGGGGAGTGGTCGGGCCGCGACACCCGGCTCCTGCAGGCCCTCGGGCACGCCATCACGCAGGACAGGGAGCTGCAGCAGGCGCTCCGCGAGACACTCGTGGAGCCGGAGGTCGCCGCGCTGAAGGAGATCCTGCGCCGCGGGGTGGAGCGCGGGGAGGTGGCCGCCGGCCATCCGGCGCTGGAGTACGTGCCGGCGCAGGTGCTCGGCGTCCTGCGCGTGCGGCCGTTCCTGGAGGGGGAGTACGCCGACCCGGACTACCTGGTCCGGTTCGTGGAGGCCGCCGTGCTGCCGGCGCTGGGCCTCGGCTGAAGACGCGGGCCGCCGTCCACGGGATGACTGGACGGTGACCTGCCCGCGCCGCACCGTGGGGACGGGGGCGGCGCGCACCCCCGGCCGGGCGGGGTTCCTCTGGAGCGGAGAGGGACCCCGCCCGGCTGATGCGTGCGGGAGCGTGTGACCGGTCGTCCCACCCCGGCCGATGCGTGCGGTCTCACGGCCGGCCGGGCCTCCCGGATCGGCCGGTTCCGGACCGGTCGGGCGCAGAGGGCGCCCCCGGCGGCGGCCGGCCTGCCCCGGCCCGATCCGGCGGACAGGCCTCCGGGCCCGCCCGTGACGTACACGACCCGGGACCCGGTGACGTACAGGGACCCCGGACCCCGGGACGTACAGGGATGCCCCGGCCCCGGTGACGTAACAAGGATCCCGGACCGGGACGGGTGGGGATCCCCAACTCCGTGACGGACAAGGGTGCCCCGGACCCGGTGACGGGCAACGCCCCGGGCCCGGGAGGGATCACACGTTCTGGCCGTCGCCCCCGCCGGAGGAGGCCTTGATGCCCCGGGTGATTTCGTCGATGACGGACAGCTTCTGGCCGACGTCGACGCCGAACCGCACGACGACCAGCTGTTCGGGCGAGACGGGCGAGGGGAACGCCAGCGACTCGACGTAGCCGTCGGCGCCCTTGCTGGTGACCGCCTTCCAGCGGACCAGGTAGCCCTGCTGCCCGGCGACGGTCACCGCCTTGGAGGCGAGCACCTGGTGCGAGGTGATCCCACCGTAGGTCTTCCCGCCGTAGGACTCCTGGGCGTTGACCGCGATGTCGGCCTTCGCGACCTCCTCGGCCGTGCCGCCCTTGGCGCCCAGGGCCAGGGCGGGCGCCGAGTACGCGCCGCCCGGCGTGCAGGTCAGGGTCGCGTCACCCGGGCACTTGTACGAGCCTTCCGAGGTGACCTGCGCGCCCACGCTCATCCGCCGGCCGTACCAGCCGTCCGGAATGGGCAGGCTGATGCCGCTGAGCCGGTCCGGCACCGCACCGCTGGTGATCTTCGGTGCCTCCGACCCGTCCGGCGAGGGCGACTGCCCGCCGTCGCCGTCCGGCCCGCCCGGACCGCCGCCGAACGGGCCGCCCCGGCCGCCGGGGCCCTCCTGACCCTGCCGGGAGCCGGCGCGGTTGCCGCCGTCGTCGCCCTTGGTCAGCGCGTACACGCCCACGCCGATGCTCGCCAGCACGGCGGCGGCCACGGCCACGGCGATGCCCGTGCGCAGACCGCGGCGCGGGGCGGCCGGCGGCTGCGCGGGGTACGGGGGGTAGCCCGGGTACGCCCACTGGCCCGGGTACGCCGGCTGGCCCGGGTACGCCGGAGGCGCCCCGGCGGCCGGCTGCTGCTGCGGCGGGGGACCCCATACGGCGGCCGTCCCGGCGGGGCGGGTCCGGTCCGTCCATGCCTTACCGTCCCACCAGCGCTCGGTGGCGGGGCCGTCACTTGATTGCCCGGGGTCGGGGTACCACCCGGGGGGAGTCACCTGCGTCATGCCCCCACCGTATGAGGCGTCGGTGAAAGCCGGATGAGAGGACCCCGGACCGGCCGGCCCGCCGGTGCCGGCGCACCACCGCGCGCCCGGCGGGGCGGCGGCGAAGTGGACCTGCTTTACTGCCCGTTGACCCGCAGGACCGCCAACCGGCGCAGGTCACCGCCTTCGTGCGTCGCCTCCTGTACCGCAGTTCGCCCGACACGGCAATGCGTGCCCGGACGGTCCTCCACCGCGGCGGCCGGAGGGCTAGGCTCGCAGTCGTACGTCGTTCGGGCGACTTGGGGAGGTAGCGGGATGACGGAGGGACGGCCGGGTGAGGCCGCCTCGGTTTCCCTGTGGGAGCGCGACGAGGAGGTCGCCGCCGTCGTGCGGGCCCTCGACACCCTGTGCGCGGACCGCTCGACCCCGGGGAGTGCACTGGTGTTCCAGGGGGAGGCGGGGCTCGGCAAGACCGCGCTCCTCGCCGAGACCCGGCGGCTCGCCGAACGGCGCGGCTGCACGGTCTGGTCGGCGCGCGGCGGCGAGATCCTGCGCTCCGTCCCCTTCAACGTCGTACGGCAGTTGCTCCAGCCCGCCCTCGTGTCGCTGATGCCCGAGGAGGCCCGCGAGTACCTCGGCGACTGGTACGACATCGCGGGCCCGGCGCTCGGCATCGCCGCACCGGGCAGCCGCCAGGCCGACCCGCAGGGCGTGATCGAGGGGCTGGTCGCCGCGGTGCGCCGGCTCGCCGGGCGCGAGTGGCCGCTGGTGCTGCTGATCGACGACGCGCACTGGGCCGACCAGGAGACCCTGGGCTGGCTCGCCGCCTTCACCCAGCGCCTCGACGACCTGTCCGTGCTGGTCGTGATCGCCCGCCGGGCCGGTGACACGGCCGGCGCCCGCCACCTCGACGAGGTCGCCGCCGCCGCGGGCGTCAGCGACCTGAGCGCCCTGACGCCGGAGGCGACGGCCGGTCTCACCCGCGCCACCCTCGGCCCGCACGCCGACGCCGCGTTCTGCCGCGAGGTGTGGGCGGTGACCGCGGGCAACCCCTACGAGACCGTCGAACTCCTCGCCAAGGTGCAGGACAGCGAGATGGACCCGGTCGAGCCCCACGCCGGCGAACTGCGCGCCCTGAACCGCACGGCCCGCGGCGGGGGACTCGTCGCCCGCCTGGAAGGCCTCGGCATCGACGCCACCCGGTTCGCCTGGGCCGCCGCCATCCTGGGCACCGGCATCTCCGTGGACCTCGTCGCCCGGCTCGCCACCATGAACCCCGACGACGCGCGGCGCTGCGCCGAACTGCTGCGCGGGGCCCGCATCCTGACCGACCCCGACCCGGCGCACGCCCGGGCCGGCCACGGAGACCTGGAGTTCGTGCACCCGCTGATCGCCAGCGCCGTGTACAACTCCGTCCCGGACGCCCTGCGCACCGCCATGCACGGCATCGCGGCCCAGCTCGTCACCGACTCCGGGATGGGCGCCGCCGCGGCGTCCCGGCACCTGCTCCAGGTGCACCCGGACGACGACGAGGAACTCGTCGAGCAGCTGCGCCAGGCCGCCCGCGAGCACCTCGCCGTCGGCGCCCCCGACGCGGCCCGCCGCTGCCTGGAGCGGGCCCTGCTGGAACCGCCCACCCCCGAGGTGCACGCGCGGGTGCTCTACGAGCTGGGCTGCGCCACCCTGCTGACCGCGCCCGCCACCACCATCGAGCACCTGCAGACCGCGCTGGCCATGCCCGGCCTCGACGGCGACACCCGCGTGGACGCCGTCTGCCGCCTCTCCCAGGCCCTGCTCCACAACAACCAGCTGGAGGAGGCCGTCCGCACCGTGGAGGCGGAGGCGGCCCGGCACGAGGCGGGCCCCACCCGGCTTCGCTTGCAGGCCGTGCAGTACATGTGGGAGGGCCTGTACGCGGGCGAGGCGACCTCTCCCGGCCGCTCCCAGCGGCTCGCCGAACTCGCGGCGGGCTGCACCGGACGCGACAACTCCGAGCGCGCCCTGCTCATCCTGCGCGGCTTCGACGCCATGGCCCGCGGCGAGAACGCCGAGGAGGTCGCCGAACTGTGCGACCGCGCCCTCGTCAACGGCCGCCTCGCCCCCGGACTCGGCTGGACCGACACCGAGTGGGGCATCGAACTGCTGCTGATGCTGGCCAGCGCCTACGCCTACTGCGATCGCCTCGACCGGGCCGAGGCCCTCTACACCGAGGGCCTGAGCGCCTACGAGTGCGCCGGCTGGAGCGGCGGCCACCTCGCGCTCGCCCTCGCCTATGTCGGGCTCGGGCACCGCAGACGCGGACGGCTCAGGGAGGCCGAGAGGACGCTGCGCGAGTCGCTGCGCGTCGCCGAACGCGTGGGCCGCGGCCTGCCCCTGTACTGGACCGCCACCTGCAACCTCGTGGACACGCTGCTGGCCCGCGGTCATGTCCAGGAGGCCTGGCAGGTGGCCGAGCAGTACGGCTTCGCGCCGCCGTACCCGTCGACCATCGTCATCCCCGATCCCCGCACCGTGCGCGGCAGGCTGCTGCTCGCCGTCGGCCGCACGAAGGACGGCATCAACGAACTGGAGGCCGCGGAGAAGGCGGCGACCGTCCGCGGCCACCACAACCCGGTGATGGTGCCCTGGGCCGTCGACCTCGCCCGGGCCCTGGCCGCCGACGACCCGGCCCGCGCCGCCCAGCTCGCCACCGACGCCCGCCGCCAGGCCGAGCGGTTCGGCACGGACACCGCCATAGGGCAGGCCCTGCGCTGCGCCGCCGCCCTGGAGACCGGGCAGCGCGCGGTCCGCCTGGCCGCCCGGGCCGTCGCCTACCTGGAGGCCTCGCCCTGCCAGTACGAGCACGCGGCCGCCCGCGTCGAGTACGGCATCGCCATCCGCTCGGTGGCGGAGCTCGAGCGGGGCCTGGCGCTGGCCCGTTCGTGCGGCGCGGACGGACTCGCGGACCTGGCGCGCCGAACCCTGGACGCCGAGGACTTGCGGTAGCCCCTATGGGCCACGGGCGCCTGTTCGTCCCGCGGTGCCCGCGGTGCCGGACGCGTGCTCGCCTCCCGGCCGCCGTTCGCCTGTCCGTGCTGGTCAGGCCTCCGCCCGGCCCCCACGGGTAAGCGTCCGCCGCCGTCCGCCCGTCCGTGCCGGTCAGGTCTCCGCCCCGCCCCGCCCGTGCCCGTGAGCGTCAACCGCCGCTCGCCGCCCCGCGCCGGCCGGGATGTCCGCCCCGCCTCGCCCCTGCCCGTGAGTGCTCGTCGCAGTCCGCCTGTCCGCGCCGGTCAGCTCTCCGCCCCGCCCGTAGGGCCCCGCCGCTGTCGCCTGCTCACCCCCGCACGGGTGGGCCCGGCCGTGCGCCCGCGGGGCTGGGCGACGCAGCCGCCCCGGGCGGGCGTCCCGGGCGGCTGGGAGCGGCCGGTGGCGGGGCCGGGCGGGTCAGTCCGCGTCGGGCCCCTCCTCGGCCAGCACCCGCTGGGCCACCGCGAACGCGGAGTTGGCGGCCGGGACCCCGCAGTACACGGCGGTCTGGAGCAGTACCGCGGCGATCTCCTCGGGCGTGAGCCCGTTGCGGCGTGCGGCCCGCACGTGCATCGCCAGTTCGTCCAGGTGGCCGTGCGCGACCAGTGCCGTCATCGTGATCATGCTGCGTTCGCGGCGCCCGAGCGTCGCGTCGGTCCAGATCTCGCCCCAGGCGTACCGGGAGATGAAGTCCTGGAAGCGGGCGGAGAACGGCGTCTGCCGGGCCTGCGCGCGGTCGACGTGCGCGTCGCCGAGCACCGCCCGCCGCACCTCCATGCCGCGGCGGGCCGTCCCGTCGAAGTGCGTCCGCAGCGCGGTGAGCACGGCCTCCGGGCACTGCGCGGGCGCCAGGTGCGAGGCGCCCGGGATCTCGGCCAGCGCCGCGCCGGGCACCGCGTCCGCGATCTCCCTCAGATGCGCGGGCGGTGTCGCCGGGTCCTCCCGGCCCGCGATCAGGAGGGTGGGCGCGGTGATGCCGGGCAGCGCCTCGCGCAGGTCGAAAGCGGCCAGCGCGTCACAGCAGGCGGCGTACGCCTCCGGGTCGGCCTCGCGGTGGTCCCGGACCAGCGCCTCGTCCGTGAAGCCGCCGGTGAACCAGCGCTCGCCGGCGCTCGCCACCAGCCAGTCCAGGCCCTCCCGCCGGACCCGCTCGGCCCGCTCCCGCCACGGCCCCTCGCCGTTGAAGTGCGCCGAGGAGCAGAGCACGGCCAGGGACGTCACCCGCTCCGGATGGTGCACGGCGAGGTGCAGGCCGACCGCACCGCCCAGGGACACGCCCGCGTAGGCGAACCGGTCGATGCCCAGCGAGTCGGCGAGCGCGAGCACCAGAGCGGCGAGGTCCCCGACGGTGGCGCCGGGGCCGACGAGGTCCGCCGGGGAGCCGCCGTGCCCGGGCAGGTCCCAGCGGACCACCCGGTGCCCGGTCGACAGCTCGGGCGCGACCTTGTCCCACAGGGCGTACGACGTGCCGAGCGACGGCCCGAGCAGCAGCGGGGGAGCCGAAGCGGAACCTTCGAGGCGGTGGTTGAGGAGTTTCTGGGTCAACGTCGCTCCAGGGCGCGGTCGGTGAGGGCTCCGGCGGAGCCGGTGTAACGGGCGGGGTCGGTCAGCGCGTCGAGGTCGGCGCCCCGCACGTCGTCCTCCTCGGCGAGCAGGTCGCGCAGGCCGCGCCCCTCGGCGTAGCTGCGCCGGGCGAGCTCGGTGAGCAGTTCCTTCGCCCGGGCCCGGCCTAGCAGCGGGGCGAGCTCCGCGGACAGCCGTTCGGAGACGATCAGGCCGTGCGTCAGGGCGAGGTGGTCCCGCATCGCGCCGGCGTGCACCCGGAGCCCCTCGGTCAGCTCCGCGGCGTCCCGGGCGGCGCCGCCGGTCAGCCGCAGCAGGTCGCGCAGCGGCTCCCACTCGGCGTGCCAGGCGCCGGCCGGCCGCTCGTCCGGTGCCGCCAGGGACCCGTACAGCGTCGCCGCGAGCTGGGGCGCGCGCCGGGCCGCCGCCGCGACCAGCGTGGACCGCACCGGGTTCGCCTTGTGCGGCATGGCCGACGAACCGCCGCCGCTGCCCTCCGCGAGCTCGGCGATCTCCGTGCGGGACAGGGTGAGCACGTCCTCCGCGATCCGGCCCAGCGCGCCGGCCGTGAAGGCCAGGCACCCGGCGAGGTCGGCGACGGGGGTGCGCAGCGTGTGCCAGGGCAGCAGCGGCTCCGCCAGCCCCAGTTCACGGGCGTAGGCGCCCGGCAGCGCCGTCGCGTCGCCGGCGCCGTACGCGGAGAACGCCGCCAGGGTGCCCGCCGCGCCGCCGAGTTGCGCCGGCAGCGCCTCCCGCACCCGCGTGACGCGGTCCCGGGCGTCCAGCACGAGGGAGCGCCAGCCGGCCGCCTTCAGGCCGAACGTCGTCGGCACCGCGTGCTGCGTGAGCGTGCGGCCCGGCATCACCGTGTCGCGGTGCTCGGCGGCCAGGCGCGCCAGCGCCCGCTCGGTGCGCCCCAGGTCGGCCAGTACCGGCTCCAGGGCGCGCACGGCGACCAGCATCGTCGCCGTGTCCAGGATGTCCTGGCTGGTGGCGCCCCGGTGGACGTACGGTCCGTGCTCCTCGCCGACGGCGCGGGTGAGGTCCGCCACCAGGGGGATGACGGGGTTGCCGCCGCTGCGGGCGCGCTCCGCGAGGGAGCGCGTGTCGAACCGGCCGGCGGCCGCGCGGGTCACCGCGTCCGCCGCCCCGTTCGGGGCGAGGCCCAGCGCGGCCTGGGCGCGGGTGAGCGCG
This sequence comes from Streptomyces sp. NPDC046831, assembly GCF_040645305.1. Classification (NCBI taxonomy): domain Bacteria; kingdom Bacillati; phylum Actinomycetota; class Actinomycetes; order Kitasatosporales; family Streptomycetaceae; genus Streptomyces; species Streptomyces sp. NPDC046831. The sequence continues at coordinate 115,904 of NZ_JBEYXZ010000011.1, forward strand.
GCCTCCGCGTCGAGCAGGGCCCGCAGGTACGCGCCGTCGCTGGTCGCGGCCGCCGCCGCCGAGCCCGCCCAGCCGGGGCCGAGCAGGCCGGCGTCGTACTCCGGGGGACCGTCGCCGGCTGCCGAGGTCACCGGAACTCCAGGAAGACCGTCTCGCCCTCGCCCTGGAGGCGGATGTCGAACCGGTGGGCGCCGCCGGCCTCCGGCGCGGCGATCAGCGTGTCGCGCCGCGCGGGCTCCAGCCGGGCGAGCAGCGGGTCGGCGGCGAGCGCCGCCTCGTCGCCGGGCAGGTAGATGCGGGTGAACAGGTGCACGAGCAGGCCGCGCGCGAACACGCACACGCTCAGGTACGGCGCGTTCCGCCCGCGCGCGCCGGGCCGCAGCGTCCGCACGTACCAGTGGCCGTCGGCGTCGGTCTGGATGCGGCCGAAGCCGGTGAACTCCACGCCGTTGCGGCCGAGGAAGCCGCCGGAGGCGGGGTCGCGGCGCAGGGAGCCGTCCGTCGTCGGCACGTTGCCGTCCGGATCCGGCCCCCACACCTCCACCAGGGCGTCCGGCAGGGGCCGGCCCTCGCCGTCGTAGACGTAGCCGTGCACGGTCACCGTGTCCGGGTGGCCCAGCGGCGCGACGTCCTCGCCGCCCGGGAAGGGCAGGGCGTAGCCGTAGAAGGGGCCGACCGTGTGCGACGGGGTGGGCAGCACGCTCTCCGGCCGGTCGGTGTCGATCTTCGTCATGGCGCGGTCAGCGTCCTTCCTCGATCCAGGTGGCCTTCGGGCCGTCGAGCACGATGTCCCAGTGGTAGCCGAGCGAGAACTCCGGCACCGACAGGCTGTGGTCGTAGGTGGCGACCAGCCGCTGCCGGGCGGCGTCGTCGGTCACGGACTGCAGGATCGGGTCGTAGGGGAAGAGCGGGTCGTTGGGGAAGTACATCTGCGTCACGAGCCGCTGGGTGAAGGCCGAGCCGAAGACGGAGAAGTGGATGTGCGCCGGGCGCCAGGCGTTGACGTGGTTGCGCCAGGGGTAGGGGCCCGGCTGGATGGTGGTGAAGCGGTAGAACCCGTCCGCGTCAGTCAGGGTACGGCCCACACCGGTGAAGTTGGGGTCCAGCGGCGCGTCGTGCTGCTCGCGCTGGTGGGCGTACCGGCCGGCGGAGTTGGCCTGCCAGATCTCGACGAGCTGGCCGCGCACCGGGCGCCCGTCGCGGTCCAGCAGCCGGCCCGAGACGGTGATCCGCTCGCCGACCGGCTCCCCGGTGTGCTGCCGGGTGAGGTCGTTGTCGATCCCGGTGATGTCCCGCTCGCCGAAGGCGGGCGAGGACAGCTCCACCAGTTCCGGGTCCTTGCTGACGTCGATGGCGACCAGCGGCTGCCTGGGGTGGCGCAGGACCGAGGACCGGTAGGGGGCGTAGTCACGGCGCGGGTGGTGCTCGACGGGCGCGCCGCCGGCGACCCGCTTCTCGTACGCGGCGTGCTCGGCCGCGATCTCCTGGTCGATGTCGTGCTGGGTGAGAGCCATGGGTTTTCCTAGCGTTCGAGGGCCAGGGCGAGGTCCTGGTCCACGCCGACGGAGGCGCACAGCCGGTTGACGGTGACGCCGGGTACGGAGGTGGGCAGGCCGGCCAGGAGCGCGCCCGTGCGGGCGACGTCGCGGTGGTCCTCGCCGGCGCCGGCGCCGCCGGCACCGGCGAAGTACATGTCCTCGATCCGGGCCGGGTCGAGCGAGGGCTCACGGGCGGCGAGTTCGCGGATCACGCGGGCGGCCAGGCCGTCCGGGCGGACGGCGGCGAGGCCGCCGCCGTACCCGCCGAACGGGGTCCGCACGGCGTCGACGACGCAGACGTCCCTCACGAGCACCCCTTCGCGACGGTCAGCTCGGCGTCGGTCTTCGCGGCGATCTCGTCCACGGTCACGCCGGGCGCGGTCTCGACGAGCACGAGCCCGTCGCCGGTCACGTCCAGCACGCCCAGGTCGGTGATGATCCGGTTCACGCAGGCCCTGCCCGTCAGCGGCAGCGTGCACTCCTCAAGGATCTTGGGCGAGCCGTCCTTGGCGGTGTGCGTCATGGCGACGATGACCGTGCGCGCGCCGTGCACCAGGTCCATCGCCCCGCCGATCCCGGTGATCATCTTGCCGGGCACGGCCCAGTTGGCCAGGTCGCCGCGGGCCGAGACCTGCATGGCGCCCAGCACGGCGACGTCGATGTGCCCGCCGCGGATCATGGAGAAGGACAGCGCCGAGTCGAAGAAGGAGGCGCCGGGCAGGACCGTGACGGTTTCCTTGCCCGCGTTGATCAGGTCCGGGTCGACCTGGTCCTCGGCCGGGTAGGGGCCGGTGCCCAGGATGCCGTTCTCCGACTCCAGGACCACCTCGACGCCCTCGGGCAGGTGATTGGGGATCAGGGTCGGCAGGCCGATGCCGAGGTTGACGTAACTGCCGTCCTTCAGCTCGCGCGCCGCGCGGGCCGCCATCTCTTCGCGCGTCCAGGCCATCAGGCGTTCACCGTCTTCCCCGCGGCGGGCGCGGACACCGTCCGCTTCTCGATCTGCTTGTCTGCGGCCTGCTCCGGCGTGAGCGCCACCACCCGCTGGACGAAGATGCCCGGCAGGTGCACCGCGTCCGGGTCGATGCCGCCGGGCTCGACCAGCTCCTCCACCTCGGCGATCGTCACCCGTCCGGCCATCGCGGCCAGCGGGTTGAAGTTGCGGGCGGACTTGCCGAAGACCAGGTTGCCGTGCCGGTCGCCCTTCGCGGCCCGCACGAGGGCGAAGTCGGTGCGGATGCCGCGCTCCAGCACGTACTCGGCGCCGTCGAACTCGCGGACCTCCTTCGGCGGCGAGGCGAGGGCGACCCCGCCCTGCCCGTCGTAGCGCCAGGGCAGCCCGCCGTCGGCGACCTGCGTGCCCACGCCGGCCGGGGTGTAGAAGGCGGGGATGCCGGCGCCGCCGGCGCGCAGCCGCTCGGCGAGGGTGCCCTGCGGGATCAGCTCGACCTCGAGCTCGCCGGCCAGGTACTGGCGGGCGAACTCCTTGTTGGCGCCGATGTAGGAGCCGGTCACCCGGGCGATCCGGCCCGCCGAGAGCAGCACGGCCAGCCCGCACTCCATCGCCCCGCAGTTGTTGGAGACGACCGACAGCCCGCCGACCCCGCGCTCGTACAGCGCCTGGATCAGCACGTTCGGCACCCCGCTGAGTCCAAAACCGCCCACCGCCAGCGACGCGCCGTCCGGCACGTCCGCCACCGCCTCCACGGCTGTGGCGACCACCTTGTCCATCGAAACAAGCCCCATCTCTACCGAGCGTTCAGCGGCCGGTTAGTCAGCGCACTGAGTATTTCCGCGAGGTTTCCCACACGCTGCCACCGGTGACCTGAGTCGTCAAGGCCCCAATGAACCAGGTGTGGGCGGCGGGTGGAACGCGGATCGGACATCGGTGCATCCGGCGAAGCTGGTCACCCGAGTGGGGGTATCGTTCAGTGCACCTACGAATCGTGCCAGCTGGAACGACACGGCCGGACCGACGGAATCACGCCAAGGAGCGCACATGGGCGCGGTGGACCTCACGACCCACCCCGGGCATCTGGCCCGGCGGCTCCAGCAGGCGCACTACCTGCTGTGGAACACGATGGTCTCCGAGGAGATCACCTCGCCGCAGTTCGCGGTCCTGAACACGCTCGTCGCCGAGCCCGGGCTGGACCAGCGCACGGTGGGGGAGCGCGTGGGCCTGGACCGCTCCACCATCGCCGAGGTCGTCAGCCGGCTCGGCCGCCGCGGTCTGCTGGACAAGGTGCGCGACCCGCAGGACGGCCGGCGCTCCCTGCTGCGCCCGACCGAGGAGGGGCAGCGCACGCACCGCAGGCTCAGCGTGCGCACGGCCCGGATGAACCAGGTCTTCCTGGCCCCGCTCGATCCGGAGGAGCAGACCCAGTTCTTCGACCTGATCCGGCGGGTCGCGGACGCGGCGGAGGGCCTGCGCAACCCCGGGGAGCCCGTGCCCGCACGGTCCTGAGCCCCGGGACCCGGGCGGGACGTCCGGGTCCCGGCGGCCGACCGCTCGGCCCGGCCGCGTGCGACGCGGCGCCGGTTGGGCGGGCGGCGCCGGGGTACCCGGCCGCGCACTGACACGACGGAGGGAGCTCGACGGGATGAAGGCCGTGACCTGGCAGGGCAAGCGCGACGTCCGTGTGGAGGAGGTGCCCGACCCGAAGATCGAGGAGCCGACGGACGCCGTCATCCGGATCACCTCGAGCGGTCTGTGCGGCTCCGACCTGCACCTGTACGAGGTGCTGACCCCGTTCATGACACCCGGCGACATCCTCGGCCACGAGCCGATGGGCATCGTCGAGGAGGTCGGCCCGGAGGTCACCGGCCTGAAGCCGGGCGACCGGGTCGTGGTGCCGTTCCAGATCTCCTGCGGCCGCTGCTACATGTGCTCCTCGGGACTGCAGACCCAGTGCGAGACGACCCAGGTCACCAGCGAGGGCATGGGCGCCGCCCTGTTCGGTTACACCCGGCTGTACGGCGCGGTGCCGGGCGCCCAGGCCGAGTACCTGCGCGTCCCGCAGGCGCACTACGGCCCGATCAAGGTCCCGGAGGGGCCGGCGGACGACCGCTTCGTCTACCTGTCGGACGTGCTGCCGACCGCCTGGCAGGCCGTCGCCTACGCCGACGTGCCGCGCGGCGGCACGGTCGCCGTGCTCGGCCTCGGGCCGATCGGTGACATGGCCTGCCGGATCGCACTCGCGCGGGGCGCCGCCCGGGTGTTCGGCGTCGACCTCGTGCCCGAGCGGCTCGCCCGGGCGCGCGGCCGGGGTGTGGAGACGTTCGACCTGCGCGACTTCGACAACGAGAAGGAACTCGTCGCCGCCATCCAGGACGAGACCGAGGGCCGCGGGCCCGACGCCGTCATCGACGCGGTCGGCACCGAGGCGCACGGCAGCGTAGCCGCCCGGCTGGTCCAGCAGACCGCCGCGGTGCTGCCGCGGGCCCTGAGCGGGCCGATCGCCGAGCGCTTCAGCGTCGACCGGATGGCCGCCCTGTACACCGCCATCGAGCTGGTCCGCCGCGGCGGCACCATCTCGCTGTCCGGCGTCTACGGCGGCATGGCCGACCCGATGCCCATGCTGACCCTCTTCGACAAGCAGATCCAGATGCGGATGGGCCAGGCCAACGTCCGCCGCTGGACCGACGACATCCTGCCCTACCTGACGGACGAGGACCCGCTCGGTGTGGACGACTTCGCCACCCACAAGGTGTCGCTGGCGGACGCGCCGCACGCGTACGAGATGTTCCAGAAGAAGCAGGACGGCGCGGTGAAGGTGCTGATCAAGCCCTGACACCCGCCTGCTGGGGACCGCCCGGGCCCGCGCCTTTCGTGGAGGACCCACCCGGCCCGCGCCCCCGCGCCTCCCGGGCCCGCCCGGGCCCATTCCCGGTCTCCGGGAACACGCGGCGGCTGAGCTCACACATCGCGGCGGTCTGACGCTCGACTGCCTGCGCGATGTCCGGGTCAGCCAGGCGCGGCGGGGCGGCCTGCCGGTGCGCGGCGAGCGCGCGGTGACAGCCGTCCGAGGTCCAGGGAAAATGATCGCCGGGGCCACGGCCTGAAGTGGCTGGGGCCCCGGCGGGGTCACCGCGTCAGCGGATCATGACAGCGGCGGGTAGGCGTTCTGCATCAGCTGCTGGAACTGGGCGGAGAACCAGTGCCCAGCCACCGGAGCGTTCGGCAGTGCGCCCGTTGGGTTGTTGCCGTTGCGGGCATTGCCGCCGTACGTCGGGTCGCACATCCGGTCGAAGCCCTTGCCCTCGTCGTTGGGGACGGCGGAGCTGGACCCGTCGGACTCGCCCGGCGGCTTGACCCAGACGTAGGCGTCGACTCCGGCGGCGGGAGCGGCGGTGGGCCGCAGTCCGAGGCCTGCGCCGCTCTGGTTGCACCAGTTCCCGGCGTGGATGCGCCGGTCGATGCGGCTGCCGTTGACGTAGTCGTCGACGGAGGTCTGCGGACCGGGGCCGGTGGGCCGGGCGGAGCCGCCCCAGCCGTTGCGGGAGGTGTCGATCAGCATGCCGAGGCCGGAGTTGAAGCCGGCCGCGACGAGCTTGTCGCGCAGCGCCTGGGCGAAGGACTGCTCGTCCACGTACTGGTTCCAGTCCACCCACTTCGACTGCCGCACCGACTGCCCGTTGACGGTGTCGGTGACCTTGAAGTTCGGCTCCTTGGTGGGGCTGTAGTTGGCGGTGTTGACGATGAACCCGGCGACATCGTTCACGCTTGCGCCGTTGGTCGTGGCGACCTTGGCGAACTCCTGGACGGCGGGGCCGAGGTTGGAGTCCCAGCCGAGCCAGCTGTGGTGACCGGCGTCGATGTAGTTGTAGACGTTGGGGATGGCGCCGAGCTTGTCCAGGGCGTAGGAGACGCCCTTCTCGTAGTTGCCGTTGCTCTTCATGGTCACGCAGGCGTCGGTGGTGGTGTTGGTGCCGCCGGCGTTGGTGACCAGGTTGGGCAGCGAGTCGGGCTCGATGACGGTGGCGATCCGCAGCCCCGCGTACTTCGACTCGGAGAGGATCGAGGCGACCGGGTCGATGTACTCGGACTTGTACTTGTCGATGTCGTTCGGCCCGAGTTCGCCGTTGGAGGCCAGAGCGGCGCAGTCACGGCCGGGCAGGTCGTAGATGACCAACTGCACGACGAGGTCGCCGGAGCCCTTCTGCTTCAGCGCCTCGTCGAGGTGGGCGCGCAGGCCCATGCCGCCGTTGACGCCGTTGATGGCGGCGATCCTGTCGAGCCAGACGGCGGTGGGCTGGTCGGCGATGCGGCTGCCGCCCGGTTCGGCGGCGGCCTTCGCGGACCACTCGGGGTTCACGTACACCTTGGCGCCGGTGTAGGGGTTGTCGACGCGATCGCCGGTGTCGCCACCGCCGCCGCCAGTGCCTCCGCCGGTGCCGCCCCCGCTACCTCCGCCAGTGCCGCCCCCGCTGTCGACGTTGCAGGTGACGCCGTCGAGCGTGAATGTGGCGGGCACGCTGTTGGTGCCGCTGTAGGAGCCGTTGAAGCGGAAGCCGACCGCGCCCCCGCTCGGGAGGGTGCCGTTGTTGCTCTCGTTGGCGGCGGTGACGTCGGCACCGTTCTGGCTGATCTTCGCGTTCCAGCCGTTGGTGATCTTCTGGTTTCCGGCGTACGACCACTTCACCGACCAACCCGACTTGGCGGCCGCGTTGTTGGTGATGGTCACGGCGGCGGTGAAGCCGGTGTCCCACTGGCTCTGGATCTTGTAATCGACGGTGCAGGGGATGGCCGAGGTGGCAGCGTCGGCCTGACCGACGACGAGCGCCGTCCCCGACAACCCGGCGACCAGCGCCAGGGCTGCGAGCAGCGATGTCCTGGTGTGACTCATGAGTGCGGGTTTCCTTCTTCCTGTGGGGAGTTACGGGTTGAGGGCGCGCAGGTGATCACGCAACCCGACGCCGTACGCGGTGGGTGTGCCGTCGTAGGCGGAGATCAGTGAGGGCCCGGAGGAGCAGTCCCAGGTGTTCCAGGTCCAGCCGAGGTAGGACATGTTGTGGTCGTCGAACCACTTCACGACCTGGTCGGCGAAGGAGTGCGAGCAGGTGTTTCCCGCCGATCTCTCCGGCGACCAGCGGCACCTTGGCGGCGACCGGGGCGAGGGTGGAGCTCCAGCAGCCGGCGCTCACGCAGGCGTTGAAGTCGTAGACGTGGTATGCGGCGGTGAGATTGCCCGCCGGATCGGCCGGCTCGTACGTCAGCCACTGGCTGAGATCGTTGGAGTAGGCGAGCCCGCCGGCCATGACGACGTTCTTCGCGCCTGCTCCACGTACGGCGTCGACCAGATCCTGCATGCCGGCGACCTCGTACCCGATGCCGGGGCAGCTGCCGCCGTCGCGCCAGCACTACCACGCCTGGGTGGTCGTGGTGGTGGCGCGGTCCGGGGAGGGCTCGTTGAACAGGTCGAACACGACCGCCTGGTCGTCCTTGAAGACGCTCGCGGCCGAGGACCAGAAGAACGGCGCGTACGCGCGTCCGGCATGGGCTTCTGACAGCCCGCGTGCACGTCCGAGCAGCCGGCCGAGTTACCGGTGTACTGACCGTACGTCCAGTGCAGGTCGAGAATCGGGGCCAGGCCGTGTGCCTCGGCGCGAGCAACCACGTCCTTGACGGCGTTGATGTAGGCGGCGCAGCCGTACTCGGGCTTGATGTGGGAAAGTCCCAGCCAGCATTCCTCGTTGAGCGGGATGCGGATCGCGTCCGCCTTCCAGTCGGTGATCGCTTTGATCGCCGCGTCGTCCATCGGCCCGTCCCAGATGCCGCGGCCCTGTACGCACATGAACTCGCCGCCGGAGCGGTTCACACCGAGCAGTCGGCGCGTTGTGCCGTCGGCGTCCACGAGCTTGCTGCCCGACACGCGCAGCGCAGGCGCGGTGCCGTTCGACGGTGGCGGATCGGTGGGCGGCGGATCGGTCGGCGGCGGTGTCGTGGGACCGGTGTCCACGTTGCAGGTGGTGCCGTTGAGCTGGAACGCCACCGGCACGGCGTTGCTGCCCGACCAGGAGCCGACGAAGCCTGCGCTGACACTCGCCCCGGAGCCGAGGGAGCCGTTCCAGCTCTCGTTGCCGGCGGTGACGGTGGTGCCGGACTGGGACCACTCGGCGTTCCAGCCCCGGGTGACCTTCTGACCGCTCGCGAAGTCGAAGGTGAGCTTCCGACTGCTCAGCGCAGCCAGGTTGTTGGTGATCTTCGCCAAGCCCTGGAAGCCGCTGTCCCACTGGCTGGTGACCGAGTACTCCACCGAGCAGGCGGGCTGTGCTCCCTGCGCCGCCACCACCGGAATAGTCATGCCCCCGACAAAAGCGAACGCGCCGACGACGGCTAAAAGTACTGAACGCGGGGGGTGTCGCATGAGCGACTCCTTGCAGCTTGGCGCGCCGTGACGGACGCGTCGACTGATTGGAACCGCTCCCACTGGTGCGGACGAAGGTAGCGTCAACCGGGCGGGTTTCCTAGGGGCTTGCGAAATATTTCGATCCGACCTGCAGCTTTGGCCTTTCAACTCCTCAACGCCTTGACCGCACCCACCTCCACCCGCACGATGGGAGCGCTCCCACTGGTTTCAAGTCTTGACCTCTCCGCGTGAGCCGCGTGATCAAGGAGGAACCAGCACATGGATCCCGGACGTAAGCGCAGAGCCTTACGGCGGATGTGGACCGCCGTGGCGGCCGCGTTCGCCCTGCCCCTGTCGATGCTCGCCACCGGCGCAACCACCGCACAGGCGGCGGGCGTTCAGTGCAGCGTCGATTACAAGACCAACGACTGGGGCTCCGGCTTCACCGCCGACCTCACCATCACCAACCGCGGCACCGCCGCGATCGACGGCTGGACGCTGACGTACAGCTACTCGGGCAACCAGAAGCTGAGCAACGGCTGGAACGGCGCCTGGTCGCAGTCCGGCCAGGCGATCACCGTGAAGGACGCGGGCTCCAACGGCAAGATCGCCGCGGGCGCCGCCGTTTCCACGGGAGCGCAGTTCAGCTACAGCGGCACCAACACCGCCCCCACCAGCTTCGCGATCAACGGCACCACCTGCACGGGTGCGCACCAGCCGCCGATCACCGTGCTGACCAGTCCGAAACCGGGCGCGGTGTACACCCGGCGTGACCCGGTCCCGCTCGCGGCGACCGCGGCGGTGGCCGACAACGCGACGATCAGCAAGGTCGAGTTCTACGACGACACCACGCTGCTGGGCACGGACACCACGGCGCCGTACTCACTCTCGGCCTCAAGTTTGACCGTGGGCAGTCATTCCCTGGTGGCGAAGGCGTACGACAGCCTGGGCGCGTCCGCGGAGTCCACGCCGGTCGGCATCACGGTTGCCTCGGGCCCCGCCGTGGTGGCCTCGACGACCCAGCTGGCGGTGCAACAGGGCAAGACGGGAACGTACGAGGTGAAGCTGTCGACCCAGCCGTCCTCGAACGTCACCGTCAACACCGCACGGGTGAGCGGTAATTCGGGTCTGTCGGTGACGGGCGGCGCCTCGCTCACCTTCACCCCGTCGAACTGGAACACTCCGCAGAAGGTGACCATCACCGCCGACAGCTCCGGCACCGGCGCGGCGACCTTCCAGTCGACGGCCGCCGGGTTGTCCAAGGCGACAGTCACCGTGACGCAGATCGGCGGCACGAAGGCGTACGACGCCCGCTTCCTGGAGCTCTACGGGAAGATCACCAACCCGGCGAACGGCTACTTCTCACCCGAGGGCGTCCCCTACCACTCGGTGGAGACGCTGATCGTGGAGGCGCCGGACCACGGTCATGAGACCACGTCGGAGGCCTACAGCTATCTGCTGTGGCTGCAGGCGATGTACGGCAAGGTCACGGGTGACTGGTCGAAGTTCAACGGTGCCTGGGAGCTCATGGAAAAGTACATGATCCCGACCCACGCCGACCAGCCGACCAACTCCTTCTACAACGCCTCCAAGCCCGCCACCTTCGCCCCGGAGGCGGACACGCCGAACGAGTATCCGACAAAGCTGGACCAGTCCGTGCCGGTGGGTTCGGATCCGCTTGCCGGTGAACTCAAGTCGACGTACAACACCGACGATGTCTACGGCATGCACTGGCTGGAGGACGTCGACAACGTCTACGGCTACGGCGACACCCCCGGCGGGACCTGCGAGGGCGGGCCGACCGCCAAGGGGCCCTCGTACATCAACACCTTCCAGCGCGGCCCGCAGGAGTCGGTATGGGAGACGATTCCGCAGCCGACCTGCGAAGCCTTCAAGTACGGCGGCAAGAACGGCTACCTGGACCTGTTCACCGGTGACTCGTCGTACGCCAGGCAGTGGAAGTACACCGACGCCCCGGACGCCGACGCGCGTGCCGTGCAGGCCGCGTACTGGGCGGATGTGTGGGCCAAGCAGCAGGGCAAGGGCAGTGACGTCTCCGCGACCATCGGCAAGGCCGCGAAGATGGGCGACTACCTGCGCTACGCCATGTACGACAAGTACTTCAAGAAGATCGGCAACTGCGTCGGCCCGTCCACCTGCGCGGCCGGCACCGGCAAGGACGCCTCGCACTACCTTCTGTCCTGGTACTACGCCTGGGGCGGCTCGAACGACACGAGCGGCGGCTGGGCCTGGCGCATCGGCTCCAGCTACGCCCACAGCGGCTACCAGAACCCGCTGGCCGCCTACGCGCTCAGCTCCTACGCCGCCCTGAAGCCCAAGTCGGCCACCGGGGCGGCGGACTGGAACAAGTCGCTGGACCGGCAGCTGGAGTTCTACCGGTGGCTGCAGTCGTCCGAGGGCGCCATCGCGGGCGGTGCGACCAACAGCTGGGCGGGCCGGTACGCGACGCCGCCGGCCGGGAAGTCGACGTTCTACGGCATCTACTACGACGAGCAGCCCGTCTACCACGACCCGCCGTCCAACCAGTGGTTTGGCTTCCAGGCGTGGTCGATGGAGCGGGTCGCCGAGCTCTACCAGCAGACGGGCAACGCCCAGGCGAAGGCGGTCCTCGACAAGTGGGTGAAGTGGGCGCTGTCCAAGACCACGATCAACCCGGACGGCACCTACCGGATCCCGTCGACGCTCCAGTGGTCAGGCCAGCCCGATACCTGGAACGCCTCGAGTCCCGGCGCCAACAGCGGACTTCACGTCACCGTCGCCGACTACACCAACGACGTCGGCGTGGCCGCCGCGTACGCCAAGGTCCTGACGTACTACGCCGCCAAGTCCGGTGACGCGACGGCGAAGTCCACGGCGAAAGCGCTGCTGGACGGCATGTGGAACAACTACCAGGACAGCCTGGGCATCGCCGTCCCCGAAACCCGCAGTGACTACAGCCGTTTCAATGACAGCGTGTACGTGCCGGGTGGCTGGAGCGGCACGATGCCCAGCGGCGACGCGATCAACTCCACGTCCACCTTCCTCGCGCTGAGGTCCTTCTACAAGAACGATCCGGCCTGGTCGAAGATCGAGGCCTACCTCAAGGGCGGCGCCGCACCCGTCTTCACCTACCACCGGTTCTGGGCCCAGGCGGACATCGCCCTGGCCATGGGGTCGTACGCGGAGCTACTCGAATAGCCCACGCCTGGCTCCGCGTGCGTGACCCCGTCACAAGGAGACGGGGTCATCCGGCCGGGCGGCCCCACCCGCACAGGGGGCCGCCCGGCCGCCATGCCGATCCGAGCGCGCCGGTGGCGGGTTCGCCACCGGCGATGCCTCTCACGCATGCCCGCCCCACCGCTATCGACGGGAGCGCTCCCAAACCTCACATGTCCAGGTGAACGGGGCCCACGCACCGCCCTGCGGCTCCCACAGCAGTGACAGGTGAGGCGAGCTCGGCCGGGAGGGAAGGGGAAGCGCTGTCCTGATCCATGCGGCCAGGTCGCTCGCCGGTTCCCGTGCCCCTGGCAAAGTCGTGTGTTCGCGCCTCCGCCCCCCGTAAGATCGGTGATCTCGTGGGGGAGGTGGTCATGGGCAGACGGCGCCCGGGGACGCCGACGCTGGAGGAGGTGGCTGCCCGCGCCGGGGTGGGACGCGGCACGGTCTCCCGCGTCATCAACAACGCGGCAGGCGTGAAGGAGTCGACGCGCCGGACGGTGCAGCGAGCCATCGAGGAACTGGGGTATGTGCCCAACCTCGCGGCCCGTTCCCTGGCCGGGCGACGGGCCGACGCGGTCGCCCTGGTCATGACGGAGCCGGACTGGCGACAGTTCGCTGAGCCCTTCTTCTCCGAAATCGTCAGCTCGCTCGGGGACGCACTGTCCGGCACCGGAATGCAGCTGATGCTGACCCTGGTCCGCTCGGATGCCGAGCGGCAGCGCTTCCTCGAGTACGCGCGCGGCGGCCGGGTCGACGGCGTCCTCCTGATGTCCGTGCACGCCGGCGATCCACTGCCGGACATGCTTGCCGAGGCCCGGTTGCCGACCGTGCTGCTGGGGCGCCGCTCCGGCGACGAGTACGTCAGTTACGTAGACGTGGACAACGTCGGCGGAGCCCGCAGTGCCATCTCCCATCTGTTGGAGCGAGGCCGCCGAGCGATCGCCACCATTACCGGGCCGGCCGACATGTACGTGACGCAGTGCCGACTGCGCGGCTACCAGGAGGCTTTGGCCCTGGCGGGCCTGAAGGGCGAGCAGACCCTCGTCGCCGAAGGTGACTTCACGACGGAGAGCGGGCGCCGTGCCATGGCCGCGCTCCTGCGGCGGCATCCGGAGATCGACGGCGTCCTCGCCGCGTCGGACACCACGGCTGCGGGAGCTCTGGAGACGCTGCACTCGGCTGGGCGTCGGGTGCCGGACGACGTCGCCGTGATCGGTTTCGACGACTTTCCGCTGGCTCAGCGGACCACACCGCGGCTGACCACGGTGCGTCAGCCGATCGAGGCGATGGGGCGGGCCATGGTCCGGCTGCTCCTGGAGGAGATGGAGGAGGGCGCCGTGGCCTGGCGGCATGTCATCCTCCGCACGGAGTTGACGGTGCGCGAGTCCACCTGACCGTCGCCGGGCGATATTTCCCGGGAGCGCTCCCGACACCAGCACACGACGCCGCGGGCCTGTTCCTGACCTGCGCCTCTCAGACCGGTTCGCACCCGTTCCGTCGAGAGCCTTGTCATGAACCTGAACCGTCTCTAGTGTCCGTGCCGAGCACAAGGAATGGGAGCGCTCCCATACCCTTCTTCGGGAGCGCCCCCGCACCCTCACCCCAGAGGATCAGCATGCGACCTGCATCCCACCATGCCCGCGGCGCGCGGGGCCTGCTCGGCGCGCTGCTCACCTCTCTCGTCTCGCTCGCCGCGCTCCTGACCACCGCGTCGGGGGCACACGCGGACACCACGATCTGCGAACAGTTCGGGTCGACGACCATCCAGGGCCGCTACGTCGTCCAGAACAACCGCTGGGGCACCAGCGCCACGCAGTGCATCGCCGTCACCGACTCCGGGTTCAGGATCACCCAGGCCGACGGATCCGTCCCCACGAACGGCGCTCCGAAGTCCTACCCGTCCGTCTTCAACGGCTGCCACTACACCAACTGCTCGCCCGGCACCAACCTCCCCGCTCAGCTCAGCATCATCTCCAGCGCGCCCACGAGCACCTCGTACAGCTATGTGAACGACGCGGTGTACGACGCCGCCTACGACATCTGGCTCGACCCCACGCCCCGCACCGACGGCGTGAACCGAACCGAGATCATGATCTGGTTCAACAAGGTCGGCTCCGTCCAGCCCGTGGGCTCCCCGGTCGGCTCCGCCACCGTGGGCGGGCGCGAGTGGCAGGTGTGGTCCGGCAACAACGGCTCCAACGACGTGCTGTCGTTCGTCGCACCGTCGGCGATCAGCAGCTGGAGCTTCGACGTCATGGACTTCGCCCGGCAGGCCGTCTCCCGCGGACTGGCACAGAACAGCTGGTACCTGACCAGCATTCAGTCGGGCTTCGAACCCTGGCAGAACGGCACGGGCCTCGCCCTGACCTCGTTCTCCTCGACCGTCAACAAGGGCTCCTCCGGCGATCCGGGCGGCCCCGGCGGCTCCACGGCCTGCAAGGTGGCGTACACCAAGAACGTCTGGCAGGGCGGCTTCACCGCCGACGTCACCGTCACCAACGCCAGTAGCTCCCCAGTGAACGGCTGGAAGCTCGCGTTCGCCCTGCCCTCCGGACAGCAGATCACCAGCGCCTGGAATGCGAACGTCTCCCCCTCGTCGGGAGCTGTCACAGCGAGCAACGTCGGCTACAACCAGCAGATCACCGCCGGCGGCCAGGCGTCCTTCGGTTCCAGGGCACCTACAGCGGTACCTTCGCCAAGCCCTCAGGCAGCAGCCTGAACGGCACCGCCTGCACCACCGCTTGACCTACGCCCACCCACACCGGGGCCCGCCGCGTCCACCACACGGACCGGCGGGCCCCGCTCCTCCCACCACCCGCCGGCTGAGCCCACTTCCGCGAAGCCCAGGTCCCTGGCGCGTTCGGCTTCGCCGCGCAGTCCGTCCACGTCGTCCAGGTCGAAGAAGGGGGAGTCGATGGCGCAGATGTCTGCGGCGGCGCCGCTGGTGACCAGCGCGGACCGGGCGTGCAGCATCGCTTCCCGGCCCTCGGACCAGCCGAGGGCGGTCGCGTAGTCGGCCGTCCCGGACACCACCCCGGCGATGCGCCCGGCCCGCACGATCGACGGCAGGTCCTGAAGCGCACGCGGAGTCTCGGTCGGCGCATACGGGTGCGGCGTGTAGTCGGGGGCGTCGAGGGCCCCGGCGGTGATCTCGATGCCCCGGGCCGACTCGACCTTGGGGATCAGCACGACGTCCGGTCGGACCGGGTAGTCGGCGATGACTACCCGGTCGAGGATGCCGTCGCGGGTGGTGGGAGAACTGATCCGGACCCCGAGGACGCAACCGGCCGCTGCGGTGAAGAACGCAGCGGCGGTCTGGCGGGCCTCCGCCTTCACTGCGGCAGGGACGGAGTCCTCCAGGTCGATCAGGGCGACGTCCGCGCCGCAGCCGTGCGCGGCCGGGAAGCGGGCGGGGGTGTGGGCGGGGGTGACGAACCACACCCCGGCCGGCGCCAGCGTCCTCGTCATCGGCTCGCCCCCTGCGCTGCAAGGGTGAGCCTCCCGGGCCCGGACCCGGGCGCCTGGCCCCCGCCCGTCGTGGCATTCGAGCCCGTGGCGGGGGAGGAGCCGGGGCCGGGTCAGGCCCCGTCAGCCCAGGATCTCCGCCAGGTCGTAGCGGACGGGTTCCTCCAGCTGGGCGTAGGTGCAGCTCTCCGGGGTGCGGTCCGGCCGCCAGCGGCGGAAGCGCGCGGTGTGCCGGAACCGCACCCCGTTCTCCATGTGGTCGTAGGCCACCTCCGCCACCCGTTCGGGTCTGAGCGGCACCCAGGACAGGTCCTTCTTGCCCGACCAGCGGCTGGGCGCGCCCGGCAGCCGGGCCGACTCGTGGGCCGCCTCGTCCGACCAGGCCGCCCACGGGTGCCCGGCGACGTCGTCCATGCGCAGCGGCTCCAGCTCCTCGACCAGCTCGGCGCGCCGCTTCATCGGGAAGGCCGCCGAGACGCCGACGTGCTGGAGTCCGCCGCGGTCGTCGTACAGGCCGAGCAGCAGCGAACCGACGACGGGACCGCTCTTGTGGTGGCGGTAGCCGGCCACGACGACGTCCGCCGTGCGCTCGTGCTTGACCTTGAACATCGCCCGCTGGTCCTGGAGGTAGCGCCCGCCCGGCGGCTTGGCGACGACCCCGTCGAGGCCCGCTCCCTCGAACTGCTCGAACCACTGCCGCGCCACCTCGATGTCGGTGGTCGCCGGCGCCATGTGCACGGGCGCCGTGACCCCCTCCAGCGCCCCGGCCAGCAGCGCCCGCCGCTCGGTGAGGGGAGCGTTCAGCAGCGACTCGCCGTCCAGGGCCAGCAGGTCGAACGCCACGAACGACGACGGCGTCCGCTCGGCCAGCATCCGCACCCGGGACTGGGCCGGGTGGATGCGCTCGGTCAGCGCGTCGAAGTCCAGCCGGCCCTCCCGCGCGATGACGATCTCCCCGTCCACCACGCAGCGCTCCGGCAGCCGTTCCTTCAGCGCCGCCACCAGCTCGGGGAAGTACCGGGTGAGCGGCTTGCCGGTACGGCTGCCGAGCTCCACCTCGTCGCCGTCGCGGAACACGATCGCCCGGAACCCGTCCCATTTCGCCTCGTAGTGCATGCCCTCGGGGATGCGCGCCACCGCCTTGGCGAGCATCGGCTTCACGGGGGGCATCACCGGCAGATCCATGCTCCGATTCTGCGCGTCACTCTCCGGATCCGCCCGGTGTGCGGGGCGCGCGGGGTACGCCTACGGTGGCTCGCATGGGCGATGCGGTGGAACTTGACGTGGCCGGCCGGACCGTGCGGCTGTCCAGCCCCGGCAAGGTGTTCTTCCCTGAGCGCGGCTTCACCAAGCTGGACCTGGCCCGGTACTACGCGGCCGTCGGCCCCGGCATCCTGCGCGCCCTGCGCGACCGCCCCACCACCCTGGAGCGCTACCCGGACGGTGTCGGCGGCGAGTGGTTCTTCCAGAAGCGGGCCCCCAAGGGCATGCCCGACTGGATCCCCACCGCGCACATCACCTTCCCCAGCGGCCGCAGCGCCGACGAGATGTGCCCCACGGAGGAGGCGGCCGTGGTGTGGGCCGCCCAGTACGGCACCCTCACCTTCCACCCCTGGCCGGTGCGCCGCGCCGACGTGGACCACCCCGACGAACTGCGCATCGACCTCGACCCGCAGCCCGGCACCGACTACCTGGACGCCGTGCGCGCCGCCGGGGAACTGCGGGAGGTCCTGGAGGAGTCCGGCGGCCTGCGCGGCTGGCCGAAGACCTCCGGCGGACGCGGACTGCACGTCTTCGTGCCGATCGAACCGCGCTGGACCTTCACCCAGGTGCGGCGCGCCGCGATCGCCGTGGGCCGGCAGATGGAACGCCGGCTGCCGGACCTGGTGACCATCAAGTGGTGGAAGGAGGAGCGCGGCAGCCGCATCTTCCTCGACTACAACCAGACCGCGCGGGACCGCACCATCGCCTCCGCCTACTCGGTGCGCCCCCGCCCGCACGCCCCCGTCTCGGCGCCGCTGCGCTGGGAGGAGGTGGCGGACGCCCGGCCCCAGGACTTCGACCTGGCGACCATGCCGGCCCGCTTCGCCGAACTCGGCGACGTGCACGCCGACATGGACGACCACGCCTTCTCCCTGGAGACGCTGCTGGAGGTGGCGGCGAAGGACGAACGCGACCACGGGCTCGGTGACCTGCCCTATCCGCCGGAGTACCCGAAGATGGCGGGCGAGCCGAAACGGGTCCAGCCCAGCCGGGCGAAGAAGGAGGGCCCGGCCGCCTGACGGCCGGGCCCCCGGGCCGCACCCCCGCGCTCGCGCGGTGGGCGCCTACAGCTCCCTGATCCGGATCTCCCGGTAGGAGATCACGTCGGTCGTGCTGTGCACCTGCAGGCCGATGTAGCCGGAGGCGTACCGCCGTCCGTCGGTGCCCGGGTCGTCCGAGCGGGGCGGATAGAACTCCTGCCCGCCGGTGTTGTCGAACTCGTTGATCAGCACACCGTTGCGGTAGACCGAGTAGTGCTGGCCGACCACACGGATCTCGTAGTCGTTCCAGGTGCCCTTCCGGGTGACGCCGGCCCCGGCGAGCCCCACCCGGTCGAAGCCGTACACCGACCCCGTCTTGTACATGTCGCCGTCGGGCCGGTCGAACACCTGCACCTCATGGCCGTACTTGATGGCGGCCCACTCCGGCCGTGGCTCCTCCGGGTGGTCGTGGACCCACGGGAAGCGCACGAACACACCCGAGTTGGCGTTGCCGGTGCCCGGGGCGTCGTCACGCCACTGCAGCCGTAGCGAGAAGTCGCCGTACTTGCGCTGCGGGAACCACAGCATGCCGAGGCCGTCCTTCGAGGTGCCGCTGGTGATCGACCCGTCCGGGTTGAGGGCGAACGAACCGCCGCCCACCTGTTCCCAGCGGGCCAGGGACTCCGCGGTGCCGTCGAAGATCTTCCGGTAGCCCTGGTCCTGACCGGGCCTGCCGATCCCGGAGTCGCGGGCGGCCTTCTGGACGGCCCGGTACTCGCGCCGGTCGACGGACCCCTCCGCCAGCAGCCGGTCCAGGACGCTCTTCACGTGCTTGAGGAAGAGCGCCTGGGACGTCCACTCCCTCTCGTCCTCGATCAGCTCGTTGATCCGGCAGCGGTTGTTCGTGACCCGGTTCGGTACGCCGGAGTCGACCGTGCCGACGATCACCGTCAGCCGCTCGTCGTACTCGGGGCACGGGGGCGCGGGCACACCGCCGCCCGCCACGACCGTGAAGCTCACCGTCCGCGGCTCGGAGGTGTTGCCGGCCCGGTCGCTCGCCCGGTAGGCCACGGTGTGGGTGCCGGCCCGGTCGACGACGACCGGCGCCGTGTACGCCAGGTACGGTCCGCCGTCGAGCGAGTACTCGATGCCCGCGACGCCCGAACCGCCCTCGTCCGCCGCGCTGACGGTCACCTCGGCGCTGCCGACGTACGCTCCGGCGGAGTCGCGCGTGCCGTCCACGGTCACGCCCGTCACCGGCGGGGTGGTGTCCGCCGGGGGCGGGGCGGCGACGGTGAAGGTGACGCTCTTCTCGGCGGAGACGTTTCCGGCCTTGTCGGTGGCGCGGTAGCGGACGGTGTGGTCACCGAGCTGGTGCACCGTCACCGGGGCCGTGTACGCCTGCCAGGCACCCGAGTCGACCGCGTACTCGACGCTGTTGACGCCGGAGCCCGTGTCGGAGGCGGCGACGGTGACGGTCGCCATGTCGAGGTAGGCGCCGTCGGCGTTCCGCTCGCCGCTGACCGTCGCCGACGTCTCCGGCGCCGTCGTGTCGTCGGACGGCGGGGCGGCGACGGTGAAGGTGACGCTCTTCTCGGCCGAGACGTTGCCCGCCTTGTCGATGGCCCGGTAGCGGACCGTGTGACCGCCCACCTGGTCGATCACCACGGGGGCGGTGTACGGCTGCCAGGCATCGGCGGAGTCGACGGCGTACTGGACGCGGTCGACGCCCGATCCGCCGTCGTCGCTCGCGCTGATCGTCACGCTCGCCGATCCCACGTACTCGCCCTGGGCGTTGCGCGTGCCCGCCACGCTCGCCGACGCCTCCGGCGCCGTCGTGTCCGACCCGCCGGCCTCGGTCACCGTCAGCACGCCCTGCATCTGCCCGTGCCCCGGGATCGTGCAGTGGTAGAGGTAGCGGCCCGGTGTGAGCGTGACCTCGGCGGTGTGGCGGCCGCCCTGGTCGTCGTCGGGATGGGCGAGGATGTTGAGCTGGACGTCGGAGTTGTACTCCGGGTCGGAGGTGACGAACGTCAGCGTGTGCGGCATCCCGGTGGTGTTGCCGGTGGCCGCGCTGTTCTCGAAGACGATCGTCGCCGCTCCCGCGACCGCCGTCGCCGGCGCCGACGTGTACCGCGTGATGTCGTCCCCGGCGGTCCAGGTGAGCACCTGGGCGGCCGCCGCCCGCGCGGGCGCGCCGCCGCGCCCGGCGGCGGTGCCCGTCTGCAGGCCGAGCAGCATCAGCAGGGCGGCCAGGAAGGCCGTGAGGATTCTTCGTTGCCGGGTCACTGTGTCCCCCTCGCCAGGTCTCCGGTGGCCGGGGTCGGCCCGCCGCCGGTGTACGTCACCCGCCACAGCGCGGACTTGGAGTCCGAGGTGAAGAAGCCGCGGCCGTAGTCGAGGACGTACAGAGCGCCGTCCGGACCGAACTTCCAGTCCATGAGGTTCCTGATGCCGTCGTTGCCGACCGGCACGATCCTCTTCAGCGACTCCGAGTGCACCGGCAGCCCGCCGTCGCCCTGCGTCCTCGCGTCCATCAGGACGGCGTTGCGCGGCTGGTCCGCGTCGTAGAAGTCGCCGACGAACCACTTGCCGTCCCAGTAGGCGGGCCAGCGCACGTCGCTCGCGCCCGCCGCGTCGTACCGGTAGACGGGCCCGTCCATCGCGGCCTGCCCGCCGCCCTTGAGCCAGGGCAGCCGGTAGGTGGCCTCCTCCTTCCTGTACGACGGCACGCCGTTCGCGTCCCGCGGGTAGTCCGGCGCGCCGCCCTGCGGCGAGTACCAGATGTTGTTGCCGGTGACCGGCGGGAGATTGACCAGGCCGTCGTTGTTGGGCGACTCGTTCTTCGGGTGGTCGCAGTCGTACCAGCCGAGCGGCTTGGACGGGTCCGGCAGGTTCCGGTCGCGGTAGGGCTGCTTGTCGCCCATGCAGTACGGCCAGCCCCGGTTGCTCGCCTTGGTGATGACGGCGAACGTGTCGTACTTGGCCGGTCCCCACGTCGTCGACGGCTCGGAGGCGTCCGGGCCGACCCAGCCCGCGTAGAGGACGTCGGTCTTCTTGTCGACGGAGATGCGCGCCGGATTGCGCACGCCCATCACGTAGATCTCGCCGCGGGTCCTGCCGCCGCCCTCGTCGGTCTCCCGGCCGGTGAAGAGGTTGCCGTCGGGGATCGTGTAGGTCCCGTCGGGCTCCGGGTGGATGCGCAGGATCTTGCCGTTGAGGTTGTTGGTGTTGCCGGCGGTGCGGCGCGCGTCGGCGAAGGACACGCCCTTGTAGGTGGGCTGCGGGTTGTTGCCGGAGTAACCGCCGCTGAAGCCGCTGGAGTTGTTGTCTCCGGTGGCGATGTACAGGTTGCCCTTGGAGTCCCAGGCCATCCCGCCGCCCGCGTGGCAGCAGCTGTGCACCTGCACCGGCCAGGTCAGCAGCACCTTCTCGCTCGCCGGGTCCAGCTTGTTTGTGGCGAGGTCCAGGGTGAAGCGGGAGACGCGCCGCTGCGCCGTCCGCTGGTCGCGGTCGAGCCCGGAGTGGGGCGTGTAGTGCAGGTACACCCAGCCGTTCTGCTCGAAGCGCGGGTCGAGTTCGATGCCGAGCAGGCCCTCCTCGACCTTGGTGAGTTCGTCGCCGCCGCCCTTGTTGCCGAAGACGGTCAGCTCACCGGCCAGGGTGACCTTCTTCGTCCTCGGGTCCCAGACGTGGATCTGACCCGTGCCCTTGCCGACGTCGGGACTGTTCCAGTCGGTGACCACCGGCCGGGAGGCGTCGGCGCCGCCGCGCCCGATGTACAGGACGCGGCCGTCGGGAGCGGTGACCAGGCCGTGCGGCTCGCCGATCTGGTCGTTCTTCCCGGGCTGGTTGGGCTGCGTGAGGCGCTCGGCCTTGTAGTGGGCGGTGATCGTCGCCTTGCAGTCGGCCTGCGCCAGCCGGGTGGTCCACAGCAGGGCGCCGCGCAGATGCGCGCGGAAGTCCGTCTCGTCGTAAGCGGACGCCGTGCCGCCCATGCCGGTGTAGAAGGAGCGGCCGCCGTCGTAGTCGCGGCACCAGCTGATCGGGTGGTCCCAGCCGTTGGCGCCCGTCCCCGGCCGGTACGTCGACTCCCGCACCCGCGCCACCGTGTGCACCTCGCCGGAGGGGTTCTTGACCCAGTTCGGCCACTGGTCGGGGTGCTTCCACTCCAGCGGCAGGTCCTTCGTCGCCGGGTGCTGCCGGTCGCCGACCTCGACGGTCGCGCGCTGCACGGCCGTCGGGCTGGAGGCGGCCGGGCGGGCGCCGACGAGTCCGGTGAACCAGTCCGAGTACGGCTCGGCGCGGGCCGCGTCGTGGAGGCCGACGAAGCCGCCGCCCGCCTCCATGTACGCCTCCAGGCCCGCCTCCTGCTCCGGGTCGAGGACGTCGCCGCCCCCGGTCAGGAACACGATGGCGTTGTAGCGGCCCAGCTTCCGGGCGTCGGTGAAGACGGAGGCGTCGTCGGTCGCCTCCACCTTGAAGCGCTGCCCGGCGGGACCGGACAGGCCGATGCTCTCGATGGCCTCGATGCCGGCGTCGACCACCGGCGACTCGTCCCCGGCCGAGGCGGAACCGTGGAAGACCAGCACCCGCACGTTCGAGCCGCCCGGGGGCGACGTGATCGACATCGTTGTCACCGGCACTCCCGGGTCCGGGCGCGCGCTGGCGGCGGGACCGGACAGCAGCCCGGCCGCGACGGCCCCGGCCGTGACGGTGGCCGCCCAGATCCGCCTTCTCGTGCTCAACCTGCTCAAGTGCACGGGTCCTTGATGCGACGTGGACCGCATGTGGTCACCCACCCCTCGTCGGTCACAGCGAACGCCAAGGAAGCTAGACCTCTTTGCGTGACTCGCCAATAGGTATGACCGCAAGTCGACCAACTTTGTCCTGAGTGTGGATAAACGCTTCGGTGCCCGGTACCTTCCCTGGGGTCCGAGGTGACTTCCGTACTGACGTGGGGAGTTGGGCATGGACCGACGCGGCTTCAACCGGCGGGTGCTGCTGGGTGGCGCGGCTGCGGCGACATCGTTGTCCCTGGCGCCGGGGGCGGTCGCGGCCCCGGGCGCCCCGGCCGAGGGCGCGGCGCCCCGCACCGCGCCGGCCGGGGGCGAGGTCAGGCACGTCAAGCTGTACGCCGAGAAGCTGCCCGACGGGCAGCTGGGTTACGGCCTGGAGAAGGGCAAGGCCTCGGTGCCCGGCCCGCTCATCGAGCTGAACGAGGGCGACACGCTGCACATCGAGTTCGAGAACACCCTGGACGTGGCCGCGAGCCTGCACGTCCACGGCCTGGACTACGAGATCTCCAGCGACGGCACGAAGCAGAACCACGGCGACGTCGAACCCGGCGGCACCCGCACCTACACCTGGCGCACGCACGCACCCGGCCGCCGCAAGGACGGCACCTGGCGGGCGGGCAGCGCGGGCTACTGGCACTACCACGACCACGTCGTCGGCACCGAGCACGGCACCGGCGGCATCCGCAAGGGCCTGTACGGGCCGGTGATCGTGCGCCGCAAGGGCGACGTCCTGCCGGACCGGACGCACACCGTCGTCTTCAACGACATGACCATCAACAACCGCCCGCCGCACACCGGCCCCGACTTCGAGGCCACGGTGGGCGACCGGGTCGAGTTCGTGATGATCACGCACGGCGAGTACTACCACACCTTCCACCTGCACGGTCACCGCTGGGCCGACAACCGCACCGGCCTGCTCACCGGGCCCGACGACCCCAGCCGGGTCGTCGACAACAAGATCGTGGGTCCGGCGGACTCCTTCGGCTTCCAGGTGATCGCGGGGGAGGGCGTCGGGGCGGGCGCCTGGATGTACCACTGCCACGTCCAGAGCCACTCCGACATGGGGATGGTCGGCCTGTTCCTGGTGAAGAAGCCGGACGGGACGATCCCCGGGTACGAGCCGCACGAGCACTGACGGCCCGGGAACGGCCCGCCCTGCGGCACCCGGCGCGGGAACCCGCGCACGGGCCCTCACCGCGGCTCGCCCGCTTCCGGGTACGGCCGGCCGCGCGAACGCCCGCCTCCACGACGCCCGCGCCGGATGCGGGCCGGGCCGATGCAGCCCGACCGGAAGGCGCTGCCTGCTGCCGTACGGCCGGAACCTCACCGAACGGCTCGGGCACGCCGGCGGCGCGGTGGCACGGCGAGAGCCCCGCTGCGGGCCGCACGCCGTCGGGGCGGGGGCCCGGGCCGGGCTCTCGCCGATCCGTGGCGCGTGCCGGTGGTCACGCACGCGCGCTCCCGCCCTCACCGAGAGCGCTCTCACGGCGGTGACCGGACGGGGCTATCCTGATCGGCAGCCGCCGGTGAGGAGTTCTGAGGTGACCGAGACAGCGTCGCGTCCCACGTTGGAGGCCGTGGCCGCGCGGGCGGGGGTGTCCCGGGCCACCGTCTCCCGCGTGGTGAACGGCGGCGAGGGCGTCCGGGAGCCCGTGGCCGAGCGGGTCCGGCGGGCGGTGGAGGAACTCGGCTACGTGCCCAACCAGGCCGCCCGCAGCCTGGTGACGAAACGGCACGACGCCGTCGCCGTCGTCATCGCCGAGCCGGAGACCAGGGTCTTCGCCGACCCCTTCTTCGGGCTGCAGCTGCGCGGCATCTGCAAGGAGCTGACGGCCCACGACTCACAGCTCGTCCTGCTGCTGACGGAGGGCCGCGACGACCACGCCCGGGTCGGACGCTACCTGGCGGGCGGCCACGTCGACGGCGCCCTCGTCATCTCCCTGCACCTCGACGACCCGCTGCCGGAGCTGATCCGGCGCGCCGGGGTGCCGACCGTGTTCGGCGGACGGCCCGGATGGAGCGAGGGCGCGCCGCCCCCGGCGGCCGGCGCCGCCCCGGCAGGGGGGACCACCGCCGTGGCGTACGTCGACAGCGACAACCGGGGTGGGGCCCGCGAGGCCGTCCGCCACCTGGCAGGTCTCGGCCGGACCAGGATCGCGCACATCACCGGCCCCCTCGACCAGACGTCGGCCGTGGACCGGCTCGACGGCTACCGGGACGTCATGGCCGACGCCGGCCCCGGGCTGATCGTGCAGAGCGACTTCACCGTCGCCGGCGGCGAGCGCGCGATGCGCACGCTGCTCGACCGGTGCCCCGGCGTGGACGCCGTGTTCGCCGCGAACGACCTCACCGCCGCGGGTGCCCTGCGCGTGCTGCGCGAGCGGGGGCTGCGGGTGCCCGGGGACGTGGCCGTCATCGGCTTCGACGACATGCTGCCGGTCGCCGAGCAGACCGACCCGCCGCTGACCACGGTCCGCCAGGACATAGAGGAGATGGGGCGCCTGATGGCCCGTCTGCTGCTGCGCGGCCTCGACCGGCGCGGGGCACCGTCCGGGGGCGTCGCGGGCGGGCCGTCCAGCGTCATCCTGCCCACCACACTCGTGCGACGGGCCTCCGCGTAGGTCCCCGGCGCCGACCGGGGCCCCGCCGGGCCGTCCCGCCGCCCGGCGCGCACCGTCCGGTCCCTCGGCGCGGGCCGGGCCGTGCGGGACGACGGACGCGATCGCCGGGAGGGGGCGTGATGCGCTACAGTAGATCTTGAGCACGCCGCCGGAAACGCGGTGGTGGGCCGTGCGTTGGTGGTCCAAGGAAAGACGTCCCGCTTCCTGCGGGGAGATGCAGGTGCAAGGCCTGCCCGGCGCTCAGTGAACCCGCTCCCGGTGTACCGGGGGCGGGTTCTTTCGTGCGCGGGTTCCTCCCCGCCCGCGGCGGGAGGGGGGCGACCCGTCAGGTCTGCGCCCCCGCGCTCCTGATGACCGCGAAACGGGCCCCGTACGGGTCGGTGAGGTGGGCCACGCGGCCGATCCCCGGGATGTCGGCGGCGGGCACGCGGACCGCGCCGCCGAGCTGCTGCGTCCGGGCCACCGCGGCGTCCGTGTCCGCCACCTCGAAGTACGGCAGCCAGTACGCGCCGGCCTCCGCCTCGGCGGGGTCGTCGCCCAGCGGGACGATGCCGCCGAAGGCGGTGTCCTCACCGCCCTCCCGCGGAGTGAGGGAGGTGTACGCGCCGCCGGGGAAGGACGTGGCCGACGTCTCCAGCCCCAGCACCCGGTGGTAGAAGGCGGCCGCCGCGGCGACGTCCCGGGTGTGGAGCTCGACCCAGCACAGCGAACCGGGTTCGCCCGCGACCTCCAGGCCCTTCATCGCGCCCGGCTGCCAGATGCCGAACGGCACGCCCGCCTGGTCGGCGAGCATCGCCATGTGCCCCTGGCCCATCACGTCCGTCGGCTGCATCAGCACCCGGCCGCGGGCCCCCTCGGCGGCCTTCGCGGTGGCCTGCGCGTCGGCGCTCTGGAAGTACACGGTCCAGGCGGGCGGGCCCTGCTCCGCGGTGGTCTGCATACCGCCGGCCACCGCCCTGCCGTCCAGCTGGAAGAAGCCGTAGCCCCCGGCCTCCGGGCCCGCCGACTGGAACTGCCAGCCGAAGAGCCCCCCGTAGAAGGACTGGGCGCCGTCCATGTCGGACGTGCCGACGTCCAGCCAGTTCGGGGAGCCGGTGACGAAACGGGTGGTGAGCATCCTCGCCCTCCTTCGAAGGGTCCCGCTCTCTGCACTGCCGAGTCTGGCACCGGCCACCGGCGGGCGCCGCCGCAACACCGCCGCGGGCCGGTGTGTCAGTCCGGACAGGCGGCCATCCGGCGGACGGCCTCGGTGATCAGCTCGGGGGAGGTGGCCAGGTTCATGCGGACGAAGCCCGCCCCGCCGGTGCCGAAGGGGGTCCCGGAGTTCAGGGCGACGCGGCCCCGCCGGAGGAAGACCTCGGCCGGATCGTCCCCGAGGCCGAGCTCCCGGCAGTCCAGCCAGGCCAGGTAGGTGCCCGGCGCGGGCGCGTAGCGGACGGCGGGAAGCTGCTCGGCCAGCAGGCTGGCCAGCAGCCTGCGGTTGGCGTCGAGGCCGGAGAGCACCGCGTCGAGCCAGCCGCCGCCGTCGCGCAGGGCCGCCGTGTGGGCGATGACCCCGAGGTGGCTGGGGCCGTGGCCGACCTCCTCGGGCAGGCGGGCGAGGTCGCCGGCCGCCTCCGGTCCGGCGATGGCCAGGGCGGCCTTGAGCCCCGCCAGGTTCCACGCCTTGGACGCCGACATCAGCGACAGTCCGTCCTCGGCGCCGGGAACGCTCAGGTACGGAACGAAGGACGCCTCCGAGGTGACGATCGGGGCGTGGATCTCGTCGGCCACGACGCGCACGCCGTGCGCCCGCGCCAGGCGCGCCACCTCCGTCAGCTCGGCCGCGGTGTGCACCGTCCCGGTCGGGTTGTGCGGGCTGCAGAGCAGGTACACCGGCCGCTGCGCGCGCCGGACCGCACGCCGGAACGCGTCCTCCAGCGCGACGAAGCCGATCCGCCCGTCCGTGCCGAGCGGTGCCTCCACGACGGGGCGGCCCTGGCTGCGCACGAACTGGTAGAACGGCGGGTACACCGGACAGTTGACGATCACGGGGTCGTGCGGCCCGGAGACCAGTCTGAGCATCTCCACGACGCCCAGCATCACGTCGGGCACGATCGCGGTGCGCTCCACGGCCGGCCCGTCCCAGCCCCAGCGCTCGCGGGCGAACCCGGCGAGCGCCTCCGCGTACGCCGTCCCGGCCGGATAGCCGGTGTCACCGAGCGCCACCGCCTCCGTGATCGCCCGCGCGACCGGCTCGGCCAGCGGGGCGTCCATCTCGGCCACCCACAGCGGCAGCACGTCCGCGGGGTAGGTACGCCACTTCATGCTGGTACGCCGCCGCAACTGCTCCAGGGAGAGCAGGCACAGCGGATTCGCGCCGGCCGGCGCGAAGACGTCACCCGACTTACTGCCCATGGACAAAAAGTAGACGAACCGGGGCGGACATCGTCTGCCTTCTTCCAGCCGCGGGGCGGCCGGCCGCGCCCCGCCGGGTCTGCTGAGCCCGCTGGGTCAGCGGTGTCTGTTCAGCCCGCCGGGTCTGCCGAGCCTGCCGGGCGCCGGGTCAGCCGGGCCCGCCGAGTCCCCGTGTCGCCAGGCCGGCGGGGGCCGGCGGCCCGGGGGTGGATGCGCCCCACCGTGCCTGCCGGCTCTGCCGGCTCTGCCGGGCTCGGGGGTGGGTGTGCCCCGCCGGGCCTGCTGGGTCAGCGGTGTCTGTTCAGCCCGCCGGGTCTGCCGAGCCTGCCGGGCGCCGGGTCAGCCGGGCCCGCCGAGTCCCCGTGTCGCCAGGCCGGC
>NZ_JBEYXZ010000011.1:144009-144185 GCF_040645305.1 Streptomyces sp. NPDC046831
GGCGGGGGCCGGCGGCCCGGGGGTGGATGCGCCCCACCGTGCCTGCCGGCCCTGCCGGCTCTGCCGAGCTCGGGGGTGGGTGCGCCCCACCGTGCCTGCCGGCCCTGCCGGCTCTGCCGAGCTCGGGGGTGGGTGCGCCCCACCGTGCCTGCCGGCCCTGCCGGCTCTGCCGAGCT
>NZ_JBEYXZ010000011.1:144282-173520 GCF_040645305.1 Streptomyces sp. NPDC046831
GCTCGGGGGTGGGTGCGCCCCGCCGGGCCTGCGGGTCTGCCGGGTCTGCTGAGCCCGCTGGGTCAGCGGTGTCTGTTCAGCCCGCCGGGTCTGCCGAGCCTGCCGGGCGCCGGGTCAGCCGGGCCCGCCGAGTCCCCAAGTCGCCAGGCCGGCCGGGGCCGGCGGCCCGGGGGCGGGTGCGCCCCGCCGTGCCTGCTGAGCCGGCCGGGCTTGCCGGGTCTACCGAGCCCGCCAGGCCTGCC
Organism: Streptomyces sp. NPDC046831; assembly: GCF_040645305.1. Lineage (NCBI taxonomy): Bacteria > Bacillati > Actinomycetota > Actinomycetes > Kitasatosporales > Streptomycetaceae > Streptomyces > Streptomyces sp. NPDC046831. The sequence goes on from NZ_JBEYXZ010000011.1 coordinate 144,525, forward strand.
GGCTCTGCCGGGTCTGCCGGCCCCGCCGTGTCCCCTTGCCGTCAGGCCGGCCGGGCCCGGCGGCGCGGGGGCGGGTGCTCCCCGCCGTGCCTGCTGTGCCCGTCGTGTCCCCCTGCCGCCAGGTCCCCGGGCCCGGCGGCCCGGCCGCCCCGGCGGTACGCGGCGCCGACACCGTTCCGGCGCGCCGCCGTGCCTGGGAGGCCGGGCCGGGGTGACCATCGTCGACAGGCGGGAGCTCACCCCACCGGCACCCCCGGGCGGCGGCCGCGCCGGCCGCCGGGCGCGGGCGGGCCGGCTGAACGCCGCGTTGATCCGGCGTTGAGCGAACGTTTCACGCCGCCCGGCAGGATCCCGCTCATGCATACCGAGACGATCACCCCGGCCGACACCACCTGGCAGGCTCAGGCCCTGTGCGCGCAGACCGGGGCGGACTTCTTCTTCCCCGAACCGGGCAGCTCCGTCCGCGAGGCCAAGCGCATCTGCGGCATGTGCGACCTGCGCTCCGCCTGCCTGGACTACGCGCTGCGCAACGACGAGCGGTTCGGCGTCTGGGGCGGCCTGTCCGAGAAGGAGCGGCTGGCGCTCAGGCGGGTGAGCCGGTAGCGCGGGCGGGCGCGGGTCAGCCCCCGGACCGCGCCGCCATCCGCGCCTTGCGGGCCGCCAGCTTCTCGTCGAACGCCCGGGCCTCGGCGTCCAGCCCGCCCAGGAACACGCCCAGCTCCTCCTGTGCCCGCAGTCCCTCCGGACCGAGGCCGTCCATCTGCATGACCTTCAGGAAGCGGAGCACCGGCTGCAGCACGTCGTCGTGGTGGATGCGCAGGTTGTAGACCTCGCCGATGGCCATCTGGGCGGCCGCCCGCTCGAATCCCGGGATGCCGTGGCCGGGCATGCGGAAGTCGACGACCACGTCCCGCACCGCCCGCATGGTCAGGTCGGGGGCGATCTCGAAGGCCGCCTTCAGCAGGTTGCGGTAGAAGACCATGTGCAGGTTCTCGTCGGTGGCGATGCGCGTCAGCATCCGGTCGCAGACCGGATCGCCCGACTGGTGGCCGGTGTTGCGGTGCGAGATCCGGGTGGCGAGCTCCTGGAAGGCGACGTACGCGACCGAGTGCAGCATCGAGTGGCGGTTGTCGGACTCGAAGCCCTCGCTCATGTGCGCCATGCGGAATCGTTCCAGCTTGTCCGGGTCGACCGCACGCGAGGTGAGCAGGTAGTCGCGCATCACGATGCCGTGCCGGCCCTCCTCGGCCGTCCAGCGGTGCACCCAGGTGCCCCAGGCGCCGTCGCGGCCGAAGAGGCTGGCGATCTCGTGGTGGTAGCTGGGGAGGTTGTCCTCGGTCAGCAGGTTCACCACGAGCGCGGTGCGGCCGATCTCGGTGACCTTGGACTGCTCCTTGTCCCAGGCCTCGCCGTCCTCGAAGAGGCCGGGGAAGTTGCGGCCGTCGCTCCAGGGCACGTACTCGTGCGGCATCCAGTCCTTGGCGACCTTCAGATGCCGGTTCAGCTCCTTCTCGACCACTTCCTCCAGGGCGTGGAGCAGCCGTGCGTCGGTCCAGGCGGAGGACGGGCTGCCGAGGTGCGGGGAAGTCATCGTCACGTGAACTCCAGGGGGACGAGCGGGAGAAGCGGAACGGGTCCGGCGAGCGGTGCCGGACATACGGGATCGTAGGCTACGAGTCCGTAGGTTACGAAACCGTAGGTTAAGGACACCGTAAAGAGCGCCTGATCAGAGCGTCGAGCCGGGCAGTTCACGGACGTGCGGAACGGCCCCGGAACCGCTCGGTTCCGAGGCCGCAGGGCAGCGTGCTTCCTCAGGTCAGGCGTACAACTCCCGCAAGCGGACGGAGAGGCACGTCACGGAGCCCTCCAGTTTCTCGAACTCGCCGATGTCGACCACGACCGGTTCGAAGCCGAGGTCGGCCAGCAGCTCCGCCGTCTTGGGCGCGCTCGCCGCCATCAGCAGCTTCCCGCCGCCGAGTTGCACCACGTGCCCGCCGGACGGCTCGGGCACCGGCAGGAACCGGGGGTACAGCGACGGCGTGTCCACCTTCGGGATGTGCCCGATGACGGTGCCGTCGGGCAGCGCCGTCACCGCCGACTTCAGGTGCAGCACCCTGCTCACCGGCACGGCGACGACCCGTGCCCCGAGCGGTTCGAAGGCGGCCCGCGCCTGCTGCACGCCGGCCGCGTTGGTGCGTCCGCCGCGGCCGACGTAGACCGTGTCGCCGGTCTTCAGCACGTCACCGCCGTCCAGCGTGCCCGGCTCCCAGATCCAGTTCACCGAGCAGCCCAGGCGGGCCACGGCCTCCTCGACCCCGGCGGTCTCCTCCCGCCGCGACTCGGCGCCGGGCCGGGTGATCAGCGCCACGTTCCTGAACATCACGACCGTGTCCTCGACGAACACGGAGTCGGGGCAGTCGTCGGCCGGGTCCACCTCGATCGTCTCCCAGCCGTGCGTCCGCAGCGCCTCCACGTACGCCTCCCACTGCCGCGCCGCGCGTGCGGCGTCGACCGGCTCCCGCTCGATGTGGGTCACCAGGCCCTCGGCGAGGCGCGGACCGGGGCGGCGGACGAGGGCTTTCCTGCTGGGCACGAGAAGTCTCCGTATCGGGGGCTGTTCCTGCGGGCCGGACAGCACGGCACCGGTTCGCCATCATGCGTCAGCCGCGCGTGCCGACAAAACTCTCGCCGAGGACCTGTGCCCTTCCCTCGAACCCCTGTCCGGGTGCGGGCCGGGCGCGGCGCGGAGCCGCCCCCGGCCCGCACCCGCTGCGGTTCCGCCCCGGCCGGCCCCGGGCCGGGGCCGGCCGCCCGGGCCGCGGGGCCAGGGGCGGGCGATGCCGGTCAGCCGGTGTACCCGAGCGCTTCCGGCGTGGTCTCGCTCAGCCCTCCCTCCTCCAGGACCAGCCAGCGGGTGATGCCGGCCGACTGAAGGAACGGCAGGTCGTGGCTCGCCACGATCAGCGCTCCCTCGTACGACTCCAGAGCCGTCGTCAGCTGGCGCACGCTGGCCATGTCGAGGTTGTTGGTCGGCTCGTCGAGCATGAGCAGCTGCGGGGCGGGCTCGGCGAGCATCAGCGCCGCCAGCGCCGCCCGGAACCGCTCGCCGCCGGACAGGGTCGCCGCCTTCTGGTCGGCCCGTGCGCCCCGGAACAGGAAGCGGGCCAGCCGGGCCCGGATCAGGTTGTTGGTGGCGCCCGGCGCGAACCGGGCCACGTTCTGGGCCACGGTCAGCTCGCCGTCGAGGACGTCGAGCCGCTGCGGCAGGAACCGCAGCGGGACGTGCGCCGTCACCTCGCCCGCCACCGGCTCGATCTCCCCGGCGACCGTGCGCAGCAGCGTCGTCTTGCCCGCTCCGTTGCGCCCGATCAGCGCGATCCGCTCCGGACCGTGCAGATCGAGGCCGCCCTCGACACGTGCCCCGTAGGCCAGTTCGAGGTTCCGCAGGGTGAGGACGGTACGGCCCGGCGGCACCGCCGTGTACGGCAGGTCGACGCGGATCTCGTCGTCGTCGCGCACGGCCTCCGCCGCCTCGTCGAGCCGCTCCCTGGCCTCGGTCAGCCGCTCCTCGTGCATGATGCGGTGCTTGCCCGCGGACTCCTGCGCGGCCCGCTTGCGCGCCCCCATGACGATCTTCGGCTCGCGCTTCTGGTCCCGCATCTTCTGGCCGTACCGCTTGCGGCGGGCCAGTTTGACCTGGGCGTCGGCCAGTTCGCGTTTCTGCCGCCTGACGTCGGCCTCGGCGACCCGGACCATCCGCTCGGCCGCCTCCTGCTCCACGGCCAGCGCCTCCTCGTAGGCGGAGAAGTTGCCGCCGTACCAGGTGACCTCGCCGGAGCGCAGATCCGCGATCTGGTCCGCCAGTTCGAGGAGTTCGCGGTCGTGGCTGACCACCACCATCACGCCCGGCCAGGACGAGACGGCCGCGTACAGCCGCCGCCGCGCGTACAGGTCGAGGTTGTTGGTCGGCTCGTCGAGCAGCAGGACGTCCGGGCGGCGCAGCAGCAGCGCGGCGAGGCGCAGCAGCACCGACTCGCCGCCCGAGACCTCGCCGACGGTGCGGTCCAGGGAGATGTGGCCGAGGCCGAGTTCGCCGAGGGTGGCCAGGGCGCGCTCCTCGACGTCCCAGTCGTCGCCGACGCTCTCGAAGTGCCGCTCGGCGACGTCACCGGCCTCGATGGCGTGCAGCGCGGCCCGCTGCGCGGCGATGCCGAGCGCCTCGTCGACGCGCAGCGCGGTGTCGAGCGTGACGTTCTGCGGCAGGTGGCCCACCTCGCCCACGACGCGGACGGCGCCGCCGGACGGGGTGAGCTCGCCCGCGATCAGCTTCAGCAGGGTCGACTTGCCGGAGCCGTTGACGCCGACCAGGCCGGTGCGGCCGGGGCCGAAGGCCACGTCGAGGCCGTCGAAGACGGTCGAGCCGTCGGGCCAGGCGAAGGACAGGGAGGTGCAGGAGACGGAAGGTGACATGGGGCCTCGCGATGGCTGGGCGCGGTCAGGGGGCACACGCGTGTCGAGACACCGCGGGGCGAGGACAGCCGTGTGGGCGCGGGGCCACGGGGCAGAAGAAGAGCCCTGGGCCGGACATCCGGAAAGGACGGCTCGAACGCCGAGGTCGCACGCGACGCACACACCAGAGCTGGTGTGACGCGGTGTCTCAGAACCTCAGACGAGCAACGTCCTTCTCCCATCGACGGCAACAGAACCGCTGTAAACCGTACGAGGGGGTGGGGACGCTGTCAACGGAATACCGTGAGCCCCGGCTCACCGCGCGAAGGAGGCCCCCGTGCCGAACGGCCCGCTGTCGCTGCCGGCCCGTCTGTACCTGCTGGCCTGGGACACCACGCGGCTGAGGGTGACCGGCGCCGCCCACCTGCACCACCTGGTGCGGGCCGGAGCCCTGACCGAGCTGGCCCAGCGCGGGCTGCTCCTGGACGTCGACGGCATCGCCACGCCCGTCGACCTGGACGCGCGCACCGCCGACCCGGTCCTCGACGGGCTCCTCGACCTCGTCCGCGAGTCCCGGCCCCGCCCGTGGAAGACCTGGGTCACGCTGCGGGCCCGGTACACCCTCGTGGCGGTGCGGGAGCAGCTCGCCGCCGAGGGGTACCTGCGCGCGGAGAAGCGGCGTGTCCTCGGTGTCTTCCCGTCGGTGGACCACGTCCTGGCCCGCGTCGCCGCCGTGGAGGCCCTGCGCGAGGAGGCGCGCCGGGTCCTGGAGGACACCCGGCCGGCGGCGGAGGTGTCCGACCGCGACGCGGCCCTCGTGGCCCTGGCCGCCGCCGGCCGGCTGCGCACCGTCGTCCCCGGCCGGGACCGCAGGCTCCACCAGCGGCGCATCGAGGAGCTCACCGAACGCAGCGGCGCGGCGGCCCCGGCACTGAGCCGGGTCGTCCGCGAGGTGAGCACGGCGGTCGTCGCGGCGACGGCGGCCGCGGCCGCCGCGCCGGCGTCCGGCTGAGCCGCCCCGACCGCGCCCCGGCCCGCCGCGGCCCGGCCTGCCGCCGGCCGCCCGTTCTGTGCCTGCGACGGCGGACGGGCCAGAGGTGTGGCCTGCCGCTCGGGACCCGCGGGCCGGGCAGACGTACGGGTGCCGTCTGCGGGGGCTGCGGCCTGCGGGGAGCTCAGCGCGCGGCTCGCTCAGGAACACCTGCCGTGCGTGGCTCGCGCGGGTGCCGGCAGGGAAACCTCCCCGCCGCGCCAGGCCGGCGCGGAGGGTGTCAGCAGGCGTCCCGCATCAGCTCGGCCAGGTCACGGTCCAGGTCGAGCTGCAGGTGCTCCAGGCCGACGGGCACCAGCGCGCTCGTGTCGTCGAGGAAACGCTGTATCTCGCCGGTGCGGACGTGCACCACGGCGGTGCCCTCCGGGGCGTGGAACTCCAGCACGGTGCGCTCGAACCCGTACGGCCGCACCCGCACGTCACCGTCGCCCTCGGGCTCGTGCAGGCCGGCCGCGAGCAGATCGCGGGCGAACGTCCAGCAGACCTCCTCGCCCGCCAGGGTGGCCGGGGCCGGGAAGGTCATGTGGACCGCGTACGGGTCGGTCCGGTCGTAGTGCAGTGTGGCGCGGACGGTGCACATCCGTGGCGCGGCGGCGACCAGGCGCGCCTCGACGGGCTGCTCGATGACGGTGGACAACGCCTTGCTCCCTTGTGACGGCTGGACGGACGTCCGGGCGGACGAGGCCGGGCACTTGAGGAGACGCCGGAATACGTCCGTCCGTGCACACGCGGGACAGGTGACTTCGGTCACCGTGCCCCACCACGGGCCGCGGCGGCCCCGTGGCGGGGCGGGAGCACCCCCGCGCGGGCCGCGGCGGCGCAGGTGCGTCGGGGTGCCGGCATACGGGCCGACCGAAGGCCCCAGGTCCGGCGACATGGTCTCGCACGGACCGTCCCCGACCGCGTCCCCGCCCGCGCCCGCGCCCGGGAACGCCGGACCGCCGGCGAAAGAGGCCTGCGGTTGCGGCAGTGTGGATCGGCACGGATGCTCTCCCACCGCTCCTCGCGCGGCGGACAGCTCGGCGGCGACGGTGTGGCCGGCCCGGCTGCGGTGGACGATGACCCGGTGCGCGAAGGCGCTCGGCGAGGGCCGGCCCGGGGCGCGGGGTGGAGCGTCGCCCGCCCGCTGCCCGCGGACCGTCCGCGCTGCCCCGCCTGACCTCCCGCGCCGCGGCCCCCTAGGCTCGTGAGCACCATGACGACCGTACCCGTCCCCGCGAACTGGCCCGCCACCGAGGAGCAGGCCCGCGCCGTCCAGGACGCGCTGCGCGCGCGGGTGGTGCTGGACGAGCCGGGGCCACCTCCCGGCACCGGCCACGTCACCGGGGTCGACGTCGCCTACGACGACGAACGGGACGCCGTCGCGGCCGCGGCCGTCGTGCTCGACGCGGCCACCCTGGACGTCGTCGCCGAGGCCACGGCCGTCGGGCGGATCTCCTTCCCGTACGTGCCCGGCCTGCTCGCCTTCCGTGAGATCCCGACCGTGCTCGTGGCGCTGAAGGCGCTCACCCGCCCGCCCGGTCTGGTGGTCTGCGACGGTCACGGCCTGGCCCACCCCCGCCGCTTCGGTCTCGCCGGCCATCTCAGCGTGCTCACGGGGCTGCCGACGATCGGTGTCGCCAAGAACCCGTTCACCTTCACCTACGAGGACCCGGACAGCCGGCGCGGGAGCGCCTCCCCGCTCCTCGCGGGTGACGAGGAGGTCGGGCGCGCCCTGCGCACCAGGGACGGCGTCAAGCCGATCTTCGTCTCCGTCGGCCACCGGGTGTCCCTGGACAACGCCTGCGCCCACACCCTCGCGCTCACCCCGGCCCACCGCCTGCCGGAGACGACCCGCCGGGCCGACGCGTTGTGCCGGCGGGCGCTTCAGGAGGCGACGACGCGCCGGGCACCCACCTCCCGGTAGTCCGGGTCGTGGACGGCCGATCCGCTGCCGGGCTCCAGGGCGCAGCGGCGCAGGTTTCCGCCCCGGTACCGCAAGGACGCGCCGATGACTTCGACGGCGTCGAGAAGTCTCGCAGGGGTGAGCGCGCGCCGGGTGGGACCTGAGTACGTCGTCTGAGTACCCGTACGGATGTGGGGGTGCGGGCGCCCGCGCCAGGGTGGCCCGCATGACGACTCACCGTTCCCCGAAGCCCCTCGCCGATCCGGACCGGCCCGTCGAGCGCGCGTTCAACGCCGCCCTCGCGCTCGCCACGCTGGCGGGACTCGCCTGGATCGGCGGCATGCTCTACACCGTGCTGGGGTGGCGTCTGTAGCCAGGGCCGGCCCGCGCCGCCCGTCGATGACCGGCGCCTCACCGCGACGACCGGCGCCGAACGGCAATGGCCGGCGCCGGGCCCCCATGACCGGACCGGACAGCAACGACCGGCGCTGGCCCCGATGACCGGCCCGAACGGCAACGATCGGCTCTGGCCCCAATGACCGCATTGACCGGGATCGACCGGCACCGGCCGGGCACCGGCCGGACGGCTCCGGGTGCGGGCCAGCCCTCGGTGCCGGGCCCGCTCCCCGGTGCCGGCCAGCCCTCGGTGCCGGGCCCGCTCCCCGGTGCCGGCCAGCCCTCGGTCGGGCCCGCTCCCCGGTGCCGGTCAGGCCAGCCCCGGTGCCGCCCGGGCCCCGGGCGACAGTGCCGGCTACACCTTCCGGGTGGCGGCCACCCGGAAGGTGATGCCCGCCGCGCGCAGGCGGTCGGTGAGCGCGTCGCCCATCGCCACCGCGGTCGTGACCTGGCCGGCCGTCGGCGGCAGTTCGTCGAAGGCCAGGCAGAGCGCCGACTCGGCGAACATCTTCGCCGTCTCGTCGTAGCCGGGGTCGCCCCCCGCGACCTCCGTGAACACCCGCCGGCCGCCGCCCTCGCCGACGAAGCGCACCGAGAACCAGCTGCGGGCGCGCCGCTCGGCGTCCGGCCCCTGGCCGGGCCGGAGCCGGCCGGACAGCCAGCGGCGGGCCGGCGGGAGCTGGGCCGCCGCGGCGAGGGCGGCGACGGCGACGGCACCGCCGGCCGCGACGGGCAGGTGCTCGACGGCCGCGTAGTGGCGGTAGCGGAAGTCCGGGCCGTACCGTTCGAGCGCCCGCGCGGACCGCACCACGACGCGCGGGTCGAGGGTGGGCAGCGGCAGGGCCCAGGCGTTGGCCTCACCGGCGAACCGCGGCGCGCCCGTCGGCGAGGACGCCCGCCGCCCCATCAGACGCGGCTCGTGCCGGGCGCGGTCCCGGGCGGCGGCGCGCATGTGCCGGGCCCGCGCGAACTGGTTGAGCGCCGAGGCGAACGTGCCGCCCGAGAAGGCGCCGTCGGCCCGCACGAAGCCGTCCACGGTCAGCGGCACGCCCTCCGGCAGGTGCCGCACGGTGAAGTACACGCCCAGGTCGTGCGGTATCGAGTCGAACCCGCAGGCGTGGACGAGCCGGGCTCCCGTCTCCCGGGCGCGTGCGTCGTGCCGGACGTACACCAGGTCGACGAACTCCGGCTCCCCGGTCAGGTCCACGTAGTCCGTGCCGCTGTCCGCGCAGGCGGCGACGAGCTCTTCGCCGTACGTCAGGTAGGGGCCCACCGTCGTGGCCACCACGCGGGCCTGGCGGGCGAGTTCGCGTAGCGACGCCGGGTCGGTCACGTCCGCCCGCAGCACGCCGACGCCGGAGCCGCCGGGCAGCCGATCGCGCAGCTCCTCGAGCTTCCGCCCGTCGCGGGCGGCGATCGCCCAGCGCAGTCCCTCGGGCGCGTGGGCGGCGAGGTACTCCGCGGTGAGCGCCCCCACGAAGCCGGTGGCTCCGAAGAGGACGATGTCGTACGGACGGTCCGTGTTGTTCAGCCTGCTCATGACACCCCTCGGTCCTCGCAGCCCGCGCCGCTGTCGTCGGCCGAGGCTAGCGTGAGGGGTGCGGAGCCGTGCGAGGAGCCCGGAGGTGTGCGGTGACCGTGCCCGGAAACACCCCGAAGAAGGGGGAGATGGCGGGACGCACACGCCCCGCGGACGGACGGCCCCCGCCGGACTGGGCGGTCCCGCCCGGGTGGACGGCCTCCGGTGCGCGGAACCGGCCCGCTCGCGACGGCCGCCCGGCCAATCACCCGGACGGAGTACGGCGACAGCACGGCGGAGTGCGGCGGAGGACCGCGGCGCGGGAGAATCGGCTAAGCGGTTGCTCGTTCTGCTCTTGTGCCCGGTGACGGGCGTTCCTAGCATCGCTGGTGTTACATCGGTTGTGTCACAGTGAGGGGTCCCGGATGGCGGCGGAGCGGGTGCCAGGACAGGGCGGGCCGCTCGGCGGTGTGCGGGTGGTCGAACTCGCGGGCATCGGCCCGGGCCCGTTCGCCGCCATGCTGCTGGCGGACCTCGGCGCCGACGTCGTCCGCGTGGACCGACCCGGCGGCGCCGGTCTCGGGATCGACCCCGCCCTCGACGTCACCAACCGCAACAAGCGCTCGGTGGTCGTCGACCTGAAGTCGGCGGACGGCGCCGCCACGGTCCTCGACCTGGCCGAACGCGCCGACGTCCTCATCGAGGGCTACCGCCCCGGCGTCGCCGAACGCCTCGGCGTCGGCCCCGGGGACTGCCACGCCCGCAACCCCCGCCTGGTCTACGGCCGGATGACCGGATGGGGCCAGGACGGCCCGCTCGCCCAGCGCGCCGGACACGACATCTCCTACCTCGCCCTCACCGGCACCCTCGGCATGATCGGCGCGCCGGACGCGCCCCCGGCCGTGCCCGCGAACCTCGTCGGCGACTACGCGGGCGGCTCGCTCTACCTCGTCGTGGGCGTCCTCGCCGCCCTCCACCACGCCCGCGCGACCGGGACCGGCCAGGTCGTGGACGCCGCCATCGTCGACGGCGCGTCCCATCTGGCCGCCATGATCCACGGCATGCTCGCCGCGGGCGCCTGGCAGGACCGCCGCGGGGTCAACCTGCTGGACGGCGGCTGCCCGTACTACGGCACCTACGAGACGGCCGACGGCGGGTACATGGCGGTCGGCGCACTGGAGCCGCGGTTCTACGACGCCTTCACGGACCTGCTCGGCCTCGGCGGGCAGGAGCGCACGGCCCACGCCGACCCCGCCCGCTGGCCGGCCCTGCGCGAGGCCGTCGCCGCCCGCTTCAAGACCCGCACCCGGGACGAGTGGACCGTCGTCTTCGAGGACTCCGACGCCTGCGTGGCCCCCGTGCTGTCCCTGCGCGAGGCCCCGCGCCACCCGCACCTCGCCGCCCGCGGCACCTTCACCGAGCACGCCGGCATCGTCCAGCCCGCGCCCGCGCCCCGCTTCTCCGCGACCCCCGCCGCCGTGCGCACCGGCCCCGCCCGTCCGGGCACCGGCACGGCCGCCGTGGCCCGGGACTGGGACGTACCGCGCCTGCTGCGGGACCGCGCAGCCGGCGCCGACAACGGACACGCAACGCGCTGAGAGCCGAGAGGGGACCGCCCCGTCCGGCCCCGAAGACCCCACCGCCCCCGAACACCCGAGTGAAAGGCTTGTCAGTGAGCACCGAAGCGTACGTCTACGACGCGATCCGCACCCCGCGCGGGCGCGGCAAGGCCGGCGGCGCCCTGCACGGCACCAAGCCCATCGACCTGGTCGTCGGTCTCATCCACGAGATCCGGGGCCGCTTCCCGGACCTGGACCCGGCCGCCGTCGACGACATCGTGCTCGGCGTCGTCGGCCCGGTCGGCGACCAGGGCTCCGACATCGCCCGTATCGCCGCCGTCGCCGCCGGACTGCCGGACACGGTGGCGGGCGTGCAGGAGAATCGCTTCTGCGCCTCGGGCCTGGAGGCCGTCAACCTCGCCGCGGCGAAGATCCGCTCCGGCTGGGAGGACCTCGTCCTCGCGGGCGGCGTCGAGTCGATGTCCCGTGTGCCGATGGCCTCCGACGGCGGCGCCTGGTTCAACGACCCGATGACCAACCTGGCCGTCAACTTCGTGCCGCAGGGCATCGGCGCCGACCTCATCGCCACCATCGAGGGCTTCAGCCGGCGGGATGTGGACGAGTACGCCGCCCTGTCGCAGGAGCGCGCGGCCACCGCCTGGAAGGAGGGCCGCTTCGAGCGCTCCGTCGTCCCCGTCAGGGACCGCAGCGGGCTCGTCGTCCTCGACCACGACGAGCACATGCGCCCCGGCACCACCGCCGACTCGCTGGCGAAGCTGAAGCCGTCCTTCGCCGACATCGGCGAGCTCGGCGGCTTCGACGCGGTCGCCCTGCAGAAGTACCACTGGGTCGAGAAGATCGACCACGTCCACCACGCGGGCAACTCCTCCGGCATCGTCGACGGCGCCTCCCTCGTCGCCATCGGCTCCCGGGAGGTCGGCGAGCGCTACGGGCTGCGGCCGCGCGCCCGCATCGTCTCCGCGGCCGTCTCCGGCTCCGAGCCGACCATCATGCTCACCGGGCCCGCGCCCGCCACCCGCAAGGCCCTCGCGAAGGCCGGGCTCACGATCGACGACATCGACCTGGTCGAGATCAACGAGGCCTTCGCGGCGGTCGTGCTGCGGTTCGTGAAGGACATGGGCCTGTCCCTGGACAAGGTCAACGTCAACGGCGGCGCCATCGCCCTGGGCCACCCGCTCGGCGCCACCGGCGCGATGATCCTCGGCACCCTCGTCGACGAACTGGAGCGGCAGGACAAGCGGTACGGCCTCGCCACCCTGTGCGTGGGCGGCGGCATGGGCATCGCGACGATCGTCGAACGCGTCTGACCCCGGCGGAATCATCGGCACCAGAAGACCTCAACGGAGACCTCACATGACCGACAGCACCACCATCCGCTGGGAACAGGACGACACCGGCGTCGTCACCCTCGTCCTCGACGACCCCCACCAGTCCGCGAACACCATGAACCAGGCGTTCCGGGCCTCGCTCGCCCAGGTCGCCGACCGGCTGGAGGCCGAGCGGGACTCCCTCCGCGGCGTCATCGTCACCTCGGCCAAGAAGACCTTCTTCGCCGGCGGCGACCTGCGCGACCTCATCCGGGTCACGCCCGACACCGCGCAGGAACTGTTCGACGGCGGCCTGGCCGTCAAGCGGGACCTGCGCCGCATCGAGACCCTGGGCAAGCCGGTCGTCGCCGCGCTCAACGGCGCCGCGCTCGGCGGCGGGTACGAGATCGCCCTCGCCTGCCACCACCGAGTCGCCCTCGACGCGCCCGGCTCGAAGATCGGCTGTCCCGAGGTCACCCTCGGCCTGCTGCCCGGCGGCGGTGGCGTCGTGCGCACCGTGCGCCTGCTCGGCATCGCCGACGCCCTGCTGAAGGTGCTGCTCCAGGGCACCCAGTACAGCCCGCGCCGCGCCCTCGACAACGGGCTCGTCGACGAGGTCGCCGGCAGCCGCGAGGAGATGCTCGCCAAGGCCCGCGCCTTCATCGACGCCCACCCCGAGTCCCAGCAGCCCTGGGACCGGCCCGGCTACCGCATCCCCGGCGGCACCCCGGCCAACCCCAAGTTCGCGGCCAACCTGCCCGCCTTCCCGGCCACCCTGCGCAAGCAGACGGGCGGCGCCCCCTACCCGGCCCCGCGCAGCATCCTCGCGGCCGCCGTCGAGGGCGCCCAGGTCGACTTCGAGACCGCGCAGGTCATCGAGGCCCGCTACTTCGTGGAGCTGGCCGCGGGCCAGACCTCGAAGAACATGATCCAGGCCTTCTTCTTCGACCTGCAGGCCGTCAACTCCGGCGCCAACCGGCCCCAGGGCATCGAGCCCCGGCAGGTCCGCAGGGTCGCCGTCCTCGGCGCCGGCATGATGGGCGCCGGCATCGCCTACTCGTGCGCCCGCGCCGGCATTGAGGTCGTCCTGAAGGACGTGTCGCTGGAAGCCGCCGTCAAGGGCAAGGGATACTCCGAGCAGCTGTGCGCCAAGGCCGTCTCCCGGGGCCGCACCAGCCGCGAGAAGGCCGATGCGCTGCTCGCCCGCATCCACCCCACCGCCGACGTGCAGGACCTCGCCGGATGCGACGCGGTGATCGAGGCGGTGTTCGAGGACACCTCCCTCAAGCACAAGGTGTTCCAGGAGATCGAGAACGTCGTCGCCCCCGACGCGCTGCTGTGCTCCAACACCTCCACCCTGCCGATCACCGTGCTCGCCGAGGGCGTGGAGCGCCAGAGCGACTTCATCGGCCTGCACTTCTTCTCACCGGTCGACAAGATGCCGCTCGTGGAGATCATCAAGGGCGGCCGCACCGGCGACGAGGCGCTGGCCCGCGCCTTCGACCTGGTCCGGCAGATCGGCAAGACCCCGATCGTCGTCAACGACTCGCGCGGCTTCTTCACCTCGCGCGTGATCGGTCACTTCATCAACGAGGGCGTGGCCATGGTCGGCGAGGGCATCGAGCCGGCCTCCGTCGAGCAGGCGGCGGCGCAGGCGGGCTACCCGGCCAAGGTGCTGTCCCTGATGGACGAGCTCACCCTCACCCTGCCGAAGCGGATCCGCGAGGAGTCCAAGCGGGCCGTGGAGGAGGCCGGCGGCACCTGGCGGGCGCATCCCGCCGAGGCGGTCGTCGACCGCATGGTGGACGAGTTCGGCCATACCGGCCGCAGCGGCGGCGCCGGTTTCTACGACTACGCCGACGGCAAGCGGGCCGGCCTGTGGCCGGGGCTGCGGGAGCACTTCACCCGGCCCGGCCACCGGATCCCGTTCCGGGACATGCAGGAGCGCATGCTCTTCGCGGAGGCCCTCGACACCGTCCGGCTGCTGGAGGAGGGCGTCCTGACCTCCGTCGCCGACGCCAACGTCGGCTCCCTCCTCGGCATCGGCTTCCCCGGCTGGACCGGCGGCGTGCTGCAGTACATCAACGGCTACGAGGGCGTCCCCGGGGAAGAGGGCGCCGCCCCGGCGGGTACCGGCCTGCCCGCCTTCGTCGCCCGCGCGCGGGAGCTGGCGGAGCGCTACGGCGAGCGGTTCGACCCGCCCGCCCTGCTGGTGGAGATGGCCCGGAAGGGGCAGACCTTCACCGACGCGCGCTGACGTCCCCCTCAGCCGGCGGACGCACCCCCGGGGTCCTCACCCCGGGGGTCGTCCTGCCGTGCGCCGTCCACCCACCCGCGCAGCTCCTCCTTCAGCGACCGCTGGAAAGTGGTCAGCAGCGCCTGCACGACCAGGGGGTGCATGTGGGCGGACAGGGACCTCACCTCCTGCGGGCCGCGCTCGGCCACCGCCTCCCGCAGCAGCCGCGACAGCTCCTGCGCCGCCGCCTGCGCGTGCTCCACCAGCACCGTGCGGGCCGCCAGGATGGTCTCGTGGGCCAGCGGCACGTCCAGCAGCCGCACGCCGAGCCGCAGCAGACCGGAGTCCACGCGGAAGGACTCGCCGTCCCGCGCGATCACGTCCATCGCCGCCAGGCGGCGCAGGTCCTCCTCGCCGAGGGGCCGGTCCGCGCGCCGCTCCAGTTCCCGCCGTGACACCGTCTCCACCGTGTCCGGCGCCCAGGACGCGACGACCGCGCGCTGGATGGCCAGGTCGTGCGGGGTGAGGTCCGGCGGCAGCTGCCTGAGGTGGCGCTCGATGGCGGCGAGCGTCATGCCCTGCCGCTGCATCTCCTCGATCAGGGCCAGCCGGGCGAGGTGCTCGCTGCCGTAGTGACCGACGCGGCGCGGACCGATCACCGGGGGCGGCAGCAGACCGCGGGTGCCGTAGAAGCGGACCGTGCGCACCGTGACCCCGGCACGCCGGGCGAGCTCGTCGATCGTGAGGGCCGGCTGCCCGGTGTCGGTCGTCATGTGCAGCAGTATCGCTGTACCACCGCCACTGTGACACCCGGTACCGCCGTGACGTGCGACGTCCCGGGCGCCGTCGGCGCATCCGTGTCCGTTCCGCGCAGACTGTGTGAGAAGTCCCGCTCTGTGACGTCGGCCATCGCGTGAGCGGTGATCTCCCTGGGAGGCTGTTGCCCTGGCCTGTGCCGTGAAGGGCGGTGCGGGCCGGGGCACGTACGGACCGCCGGGCCCACTCGGCCCGGAACACCAGGAAGTGGAACCACCCGTGAGCAAGGACTCCGCGCACACGGCACAGGTCGCCGACCACCCCCAGGCGACCGGGACACCCGCCGACGCGGGCGACGCCGGATACAGCAAGGACCTCAAGCACCGCCACGTCAACATGATCGCCATCGGGGGTGCGATCGGAACCGGGCTCTTCCTCGGCGCCGGCGGCCGCCTGCACAGCGCGGGACCGGCCCTCGCCCTGGCCTACCTCGTCTGCGGCGTCTTCGCCTTCTTCGTCGTCCGGGCCCTCGGCGAGCTGGTGCTCTACCGGCCCTCGTCCGGGTCGTTCGTGTCCTACGCGCGCGAGTTCCTCGGGGAGAAGGGCGCCTACGTCGCCGGCTGGATGTACTTCCTGAACTGGTCGACCACCGGCATAGCCGACATCACCGCGATCGCGCTCTACACGCACTACTGGAGCCTGTTCACGCCCGTCCCGCAGTGGGTGCTGGCGCTGGTCGCGCTCGCCGTGGTCCTCGCGGTGAACCTGATCTCGGTCAAGATCTTCGGCGAGATGGAGTTCTGGTTCGCGATCGTCAAGGTGGCCACCCTGGTCGCCTTCATGCTGATCGGCATCTTCCTGCTGGCCACGCAGGCCGATGTCGGAGGCCGGAGCCCGGGCTGGAGCGTCGTCTCCGACAACGGCGGCGTCCTCCCGCACGGCATGATGCCCGTCGTGCTGGTCATGCAGGGCGTGATCTTCGCCTACGCGGCCCTGGAGCTGGTCGGCGTCGCCGCGGGCGAGACCGCCGAGCCGGAGAAGGTCGTCCCGCGCGCGGTGAACTCGATCATGTGGCGGGTGGGGCTGTTCTACTGCGGCTCCGTCGTGCTGCTGGCCCTGCTGCTGCCCGGCTCGGTCTACTCGGGCGACGAGAGCCCCTTCGTCACGGTCCTGTCCCGGATCGGCGTCCCGGCGGCCGGCGACGTCATGAACCTGGTGGTCCTCACCGCCGCCATGTCGTCGCTGAACTCCGGCCTGTACTCCACCGGCCGCATCCTGCGCTCCATGGCCGTGGCCGGGTCCGCGCCGAAGTTCACCCGCGTGATGAGCCGCAGCCAGGTGCCCTACGGCGGCATCCTGCTGACCTGCGCGGTCTGCGTGCTCGGCGTCGGCCTGAACTACCTCGTACCGAGCAAGGCCTTCGAGATCGTGCTGAACGTCGCCTCCCTCGGCATCGTCAGCACCTGGGTGATCATCATGATCTCCCACCTGGTGTTCGTCCGCCGGGCCAGGGCGGGCCTGGTCACCCGGCCGCACTTCCGGCTGCCCGGCAGCCCGGTCACCGAGGTCGTCACGATCGCCTTCCTGCTGGCCTGCCTCGGCATGATGGCCGACGACCCCGACGTCGGCCGCAAGACCCTGCTGCTCCTGCCGGTGATCGCCGTCCTGCTGGTGGCCGGCTGGTTCGGCGTCCGCCGCCGCGTCGCGCGCACGGCCGACCAGGAGCTGTCCCGGTTCGGCGGGTAGCCGGTGGCCGGCGCCCGCCCCCGGGCCCCGGGGCCGCCCGCCGGGCCGGGTTCCGCCGGCGCGGGGACGAGCGACGCCGGCCCCGGCAGCGCTCGGCTCGCCCCGTCCGGGTCGTGCGATACCGGGGGTGCCCGGACGGACCCGGCTCCGCGGCGGTCCGGCGCGTCCCGGCCGGCCGGTGTCCGGGTGACCCACGGGACGGGCTCCGGGCCGTCCCGGCCGCGCGTGCCCCGGGCGGCCTGCGGACGCGGCCCCGGATCCGACCGGGACCGCGACGGGCGGCGCAGAGCGTCGCCGTGCGGTGCACGGATGGCGCCGAGTGGTCCCGGGGCCCGGGTGCCGCCCCGGGACCACCCCGCCCGCGGTCAGCGCGCGTGCACGCCGTTCGTCGCAGGCGGCGGGGTGGGGGCGTGCGCGGTGGCGGTGGCGGTGGGCCGGGCGGCGTCGGTGGCGGCGGCGGGGCGGGACAACGCGGTGGCGGTGGCGCGCCGAGTGCCGCCCGGCGCGGCCGTTAGGATCGGCCCCCTGATGACTGCCACCCTCGTCGCCAAGGACCTCGCCGCCGGCCACGGCGAGCGCTCGCTGTTCACCGGACTGGACCTCGTCGTGGCCCCCGGGGACGTGATCGGGCTGGTCGGCGCCAACGGCGCGGGCAAGTCCACCCTGCTCAGGATGCTCGCCGGGCTGACCGTGCCGGAGCAGGGCGGGATCACGCTGTCCCCGCCGACCGCGACCGTCGGGCACCTTCCCCAGGAGCCCGAGCGCCGGCCGGGGGAGACGGTGAGGCAGTTCCTCGCCCGCCGCACCGGGGTCGCCGAGGCGCAGCGGGTGATGGACGAGGCCACGCAGGCGCTCGTCGACGGGGCGCCGGGCGCGGACGACGCGTACGCCGCCGCCCTGGAGCGGTGGCTCGGGCTCGGCGGGGCGGACCTCGACGAGCGGGCGGAGCAGGTCGTCGACTCCCTCGGCCTGGCGGTCGGCCTCGACCAGCCGATGACGTCGCTGTCCGGCGGCCAGGCGGCCCGCGCGGGCCTCGCCTCCCTGCTGCTGTCGCGCTACGACGTCTTCCTGCTCGACGAGCCGACCAACGACCTCGACCTCGACGGCCTGGAGCGCCTGGAGCGGTTCGTCACCGGGCTGCGCGCCGCCACCGTCGTCGTCAGCCACGACCGCGAGTTCCTCACCCGCACGGTCAACCGCGTCCTCGAGATCGACCTCGCCCAGCAGCAGGTGAACCTCTACGGCGGCGGCTACGCGGCCTACCTGGAGGAGCGGGAGGTGGCCCGCCGGCACGCCCGCGACGACTACGAGGAGTACGCCGACAAGCGGGCGGCGCTCCAGGAGCGCGCGCGGACGCAGCGTGCCTGGATGGACAAGGGCGTGAAGAACGCCCGGCGCAAGGCGGGCGGCGACAACGACAAGATCGGCCGCAAGTTCCGCACCGAGGCGAGTGAGAAGCAGGCCGCGAAGGTCCGGCAGACACAGCGCATGATCGAGCGCCTCGACAACGTCGAGGAGCCCCGCAAGGAGTGGGAGCTGCGCATGGAGATCGCGGCGGCGCCGCGCTCCGGCGCGGTCGTCGCGACGCTGCGGGACGCGGAGGTCCGGCGCGGCGGCTTCGTGCTCGGCCCGGTGTCCCTGCAGATCGACTGGGCGGACCGGGTGGCGGTCACCGGCGCCAACGGCGCGGGGAAGTCGACCCTGCTGGCCCTGCTGCTCGGCCGGGTCGCACCGGCCGCCGGGCACGCCGCCCTGGGCTCGGGCGTCCTCGTCGGCGAGGTCGACCAGGCACGCGGGCTCTTCCACGGCCCGGAGACGCTGCTGGACGCGTTCTGCGCCGCGGTGCCGGACACCGAGCCGGTGGAGGTGCGCACCCTGCTGGCCAAGTTCGGCCTGAAGTCCGCCCATGTGCTGCGCCCGGCCGCGACCCTCTCGCCGGGTGAACGCACCCGTGCCGCCCTCGCCCTGCTCCAGGGCAGGGGCGTCAACCTCCTAGTCCTGGACGAGCCGACCAACCACCTGGACCTGCCCGCGATCGAGCAGCTCGAGTCGGCCCTCGACGCCTACGGGGGCACGCTGCTGCTGGTCACCCACGACCGCCGCATGCTGGAGGCGGTCCGTGTGACACGCCGCCTGGAGGTGGCGGACGGCAAGGTGACCGAGCGCTAGCGGACCGACGGGTCGTGAGGCCGTGGACGGTGCCGGGCCCGGCGCGTCGCAGAACGGCTCCGGGGCCGTCCGCGAGCCCGTTCGGCTCCGGTGCGGTGCGTGACGCCGTGAGCCCGTACGGCTCCGGGGCGGCCCGGACGCTGCGAACCCGTACGGCAGCGCCGGCCCTGCGCTCGCCCCGTTCAGGCAAGGACGCGCCGGGCCCGGACCCGCGTGCCGTGAGCGGCGAGCGGGTCCGGCCCCGGCCGCCTCAGCGCCGGCCCTTCTTCGGATCGAGCAGGCCCGCGCGGCGCAGCGCGTCGGCCATGGCGCTGTTGGCCGGCGCAGGCGCCTGCCGCGAGCCACCGCCGCCACCTCCACTGCCGCCGCGGCCCTGGCGCTGCTGCGGCGGACGTCCGCCGCGTCGGCGCCGGTCGGCGCCCGCGTCCGGCCCGGCCTGTGGGGCGGCCTCGTCGTCCAGGCGCAGGGTGAGGGAGATCCGCTTGCGTGGGATGTCGACGTCGAGCACCTTCACCTTGACGATGTCGCCGGGCTTGACCACGTCGCGCGGGTCCTTCACGAACGTCTTCGACAGGGCCGAGACGTGCACCAGGCCGTCCTGGTGGACGCCGACGTCCACGAAGGCGCCGAACGCGGCGACGTTGGTGACGACACCCTCCAGGACCATTCCTGCGGACAGGTCGGAGATCTTCTCGACGCCCTCCTTGAAGGTGGCGGTCCGGAAAGCGGGCCGCGGGTCGCGCCCGGGCTTCTCCAGCTCCTTGAGGATGTCGGTGACGGTGGGCAGACCGAAGGTGTCGTCCACGAAGTCGGCCGGCCTGAGCGAGCGCAGCACCGGCGTGTTCCCGACGAGGGAGGCGACCTGCTCACCGGTGGTCTTCACCATGCGGCGCACGACGGGGTAGGCCTCGGGGTGCACGCTGGAGGCGTCCAGCGGGTCGTCGCCGCCGCGGATCCTGAGGAAGCCCGCGCACTGCTCGAACGCCTTCGGGCCGAGCCGCGGGACCTTCTTCAGCTCCGACCGGGACGTGAACGGCCCGTTCGCGTCCCGGTGCGCCACGATGTTCTCGGCCAGTGACGAGGTGATGCCCGACACGCGGGACAGCAGCGGCACCGAGGCCGTGTTGACGTCCACGCCGACGCCGTTCACACAGTCCTCGACCACGGCGTCCAGCGAGCGGGACAGCTTCACCTCGGACAGGTCGTGCTGGTACTGGCCGACACCGATGGACTTGGGGTCGATCTTCACCAGCTCGGCCAGCGGGTCCTGCAGCCGACGCGCGATGGAGACCGCGCCGCGCAGCGACACGTCCATGTCCGGCAGCTCCCGGGAGGCGTAGGCGGACGCGGAGTACACCGAGGCGCCGGCCTCCGACACCATCACCTTGGTGAGCTTCAGCTCCGGGTGCCTGGCGATGAGCTCGGCGGCGAGCCTGTCGGTCTCGCGGGAGGCGGTGCCGTTGCCGATGGCGACCAGCTCGACGGCGTGCTCCCCGGCCAGGCGGGCCAGCTTGGCGATCGCCTCGTCCCACTTGTTGGCCGGGACGTGCGGGTACACGACGTCCGTGGCGACGACCTTGCCGGTCGCGTCGACCACGGCCACCTTCACGCCGGTGCGGAAACCGGGGTCCAGGCCCAGCGTCGCGCGGGTGCCCGCCGGCGCCGCGAGCAGCAGGTCCCGCAGGTTCGCCGCGAACACGTTCACCGCCTCGTCCTCGGCCGCCGTGCGCAGCCTCAGCCGCAGGTCGATGCCGAGGTGGACGAGGATGCGGGTGCGCCAGGCCCAGCGGACCGTGTCCAGCAGCCACTTGTCGGCGGCGCGGCCGCGGTTGGCGATGCCGAAGCGGTGCGCCACGATCCCCTCGTACGAGGACGGCCCGTCCACGGGCTCCTCCGGCTCCAGGACGAGGTCCAGCACCTCCTCCTTCTCGCCGCGCAGCACCGCCAGGATCCGGTGCGAGGGCAGCTCGGTGAACGGCTCGGCGAAGTCGAAGTAGTCGGCGAACTTGGCGCCCGCCTCCTCCTTGCCCTCCCGCACCTTCGCGGCCAGCCGCCCGCGCACCCACATGCGCTCGCGCAGCTCGCCGATCAGGTCGGCGTCCTCCGAGAACCGCTCGGTGAGGATCGCCCGGGCGCCGTCGAGCGCCGCCTGCGGATCGGCGACGCCCTTGTCCGGGTCGACGAAGGCGGCCGCCGCGGCGAGCGGCTCGACCGCCGGGTCCACGAGGAGGCCCTCGGCCAGCGGCTCCAGGCCCGCCTCCCGGGCGATCTGCGCCTTCGTCCGCCGCTTCGGCTTGAACGGCAGGTAGACGTCCTCCAGGCGCGCCTTCGTCTCGGCGCCGCGGATCTGCGCCTCGAGCTCCGCGGTGAGCTTGCCCTGCTCGCGCACCGACTCCAGGACCGCCGTCCGCCGCTCCTCCAGCTCCCGCAGGTAGCGCAGCCGCTCCTCGATCGTGCGCAGCTGCGCGTCGTCGAGCATCTCGGTCGCTTCCTTGCGGTAACGGGCGATGAAGGGCACCGTCGAACCGCCGTCGAGCAGCTCCACGGCGGCCTTGACCTGCCGCTCCCGTACGCCGAGCTCCTCGGCGATCCTGCTTTCGATGGACCCTACGAGGGGTGTCGTCACGATCCCGTACCGCCTTCTCACTTCCGGTTGCGCGGCAATTGTGGCAGGCGGGACCGACAGGAGCGGACCAGGGCGGCTCCGGCGGGGCGGGAGCCCTGTCCACGGCCCTCCCGCCGCGTGTCGCCCCGCCGTGGTTCAGGCTCCGCGCGCCGAGGCCGGGGCTCCGCCGAAGATCCGGGCCAGGGCCGGGGCTCCGCCGAAGATCCGGGCCAGGACCAGGGCCAAAGCCAGGGCCTGGGACGGGAGCGTCACCACCGTGGCGACGGCTCCGCCGATCTGCCGCAGTGCGTCGGCGACGGGTCGGGACACTGCCGACTCCCTCCGTCGTCCGGCCGGTTGTGCCGGTGCGGAACGTTTCCCCCGCCCGCCGCGCCGCCTGCCCCGGGCCCAGGCACTGGCCCTGGCCCTGGCCCTGGGGCACTCTCCCGTGCCGCAGCCGTGCGATCGGCGCCGGGCGGGCCGTGCCGTGCGATCCGCGCCGTGCGGTCCGCGGCTCAGCGGAAGGTGTCGCACTGCGCCATGTCCCCGGTGCGGAACCCTCGGTCGAACCACTGCTGCCGCTGCTCGGCCGAGCCGTGGGTCCAGGTCTCGGGGTCCACCCGGCCCTGGAACCTCTCCTGTATGCGGTCGTCGCCGACGGCCGCCGCCGCGTCCAGCCCGTCCCGGATGTCGGCGTCCGTGAGGCTCGTGATCAGCGGCCTGCCCGTGGACTCGTCCGGGGCCGTGGTGGCGTGCCGTGCCCACACGCCCGCGTAGCAGTCGGCCTGCAGCTCCGTCCGGACCGAGGCGCTGTCGGCGCCGGTCCGCCCGTCCTGGGACCTCCCCAGCACCCCCGTGAGGTCCTGGACGTGGTGCCCGTACTCGTGCGCCACGACATAGGCCTGCGCGAAGGGCCCGCCGCTCGCCCCGAACTTCGTGCGCAACTCGTCGAAGAAGTCCAGGTCGAGGTAGACCTTGCGGTCGCCGGGGCAGTAGAACGGGCCGACGGCGGAGGTCGCGGTCCCGCACGCCGTCTCCCAGCGCCCGCTGAAGAACACCGTCGGCGCCTCGGCGTAGGCGCCCCGGCGGCGCCCGAGCTCCTCGCTCCAGTAGTCCTGCACGCTGTTGACCACCGCCACGATGCGGCAGTCCTCCCTGGTGTTGGCGTCCCTCCCGGTGCGGCAGGACTGCTGGACCTCGCCGGCGGAGGACGCGGCCGGCGCCGGATCCTCACCACCGGAGGACAGCCCCAGCTGACCGGGACCGATCCCGAGAACCAGTCCCACCACCAGGATCACCAGGCCGACGATGCCGCCGCCGATGGTGGCTCCGCCACCGGGAATGCGGCTGCCCCGCATGTCCTGCACCTCGCTGGTGTCCAGACCGGCGTCGTCGTCGAACTGCATCAGCGCCACCTTCGCGGTATGTCACGGCCAGATCGCTGCTCCGTCTACCCCGTCCGCGGGATTCCGGTCGTACGGGGTGCCACCGCCGCCGCGTCACCGGCTGTCGGCATCCGGCGTCCGCCGGGTGGACGCGGACGGTGTTCGAGGACTTCGAGACCCGGCGGGTCCGCACGGGTGAGGCGTCGGTCTTCGTCCGTCACGGCGGGCAGGGACCGCCCGTGGTGCTGTTGCACGGCCACCCCCGGACCTCCGCGACCTGGCACCGTGTCGCCGCGCTCCTCGCCCGGCGCGGCTTCACCCTGGTCTGCCCCGACCCGCGGGAACCGCACGCCGGCTTCGTCCCCCGGCGGCTCGGAGCCTCCGCGAGGCAGCCCCGCACCCATGAGACCGACCTCAGCGGCACTTTCCGTACCGCACCTACTCCACCCGCTCAGCGCGGAGCCGGCGCCGTCCACGTGAACTGCGGCTGCCTGCGCTCCAGGAAGGCGGCGACGCCCTCCGCGGTGTCCGCGTTGCCGCACGCCTGCCGCGCCCAGTGGGCGTCCCGGTCCGTGCGGCCGTCCGCGAACTCCTTCGCCGCGGCCTGCGTCAGCTGCGAGCGGGAGACCAGGACGCGCGTGAACTCCGCGACCCGCTCGCCGAGCCGGCCCTCGGGCAGCACCTCGTCGACCAGGCCGGCGGTGTGTGCCCGCTCGGCGCCGATCAACTCGCCGGAGAACAGCAGGTACTTGGCGGTGGCCGGACCCACCAGGGACACCAGCCGCCGGGTGGAGGAGGCCGGATAGACGATCCCGAGCTTCGCCGGTGTCACCCCGAACAGCGCGCCGGCCTCGGCGAACCGCAGATCGCAGGCCGCCGCGAGCTGCGCGCCGCCGCCCACGCAGTGCCCGCGCACCGCCGCCAGGGTCGGCTTGGGGAACGCGGCCAGCGCCTCCTCGGCCAGCACCGCGAGGCGCTGCGCCTCGCCGGGCGAGCCCTGGAGCGTCGAGATGTCGGCGCCGGCGCAGAACGTGGCACCCTCCCCGGTGAGCACCAGCGCCCGTACCCCCGGATCGGCGGCCAGGGACGCCAGCAGCGGCGGCAGCGCCCGCCACATGCCGGCCGTCATCGCGTTGCGCTTGGCCGGATGGTGGACGACGACGGTGGCGACCGAGTCGGTGACGTCGTGCAGCAGCTGCGGCTCCATGCGGCGGATGCTATCCGCCCGGCCGACCGTTTGATCAAGAAGGTGCGGGGGAGAGTTACGACACGGTGGCAAAAGGGGAGTCAGGACAAGAACAATGGCGAAGGGGACAGGCAGGAGGAGGCGCTGATGGTCGGCTTCACCAAGCGCCGGGACCGGAGCGAGACGGCGCAGATGCGGCGCAGCTTCGGCTGGCTGGCCCTGCTCGGCGCGGTCCTGGTGCTCGCCGGGGTCGTCGGGCTGGTGTACGCCGCCGCCGTCACCTTGACCTCGATGCTGCTGTTCGGCTGGCTGCTGCTGGTCGGCGGGCTGGTGGGGCTGCTGCACGCGGTGCAGGCGCGGGGCTCGAACTTCCTCTGGCTGGGCGTCATCGTCGCGGCCCTGAACCTCGCCGCGGGCGTGGTGGTCATCTGCAAACCCCACGCGACGGCCGAGGCGCTGACCATGTTCGCCGCCCTGCTCTTCCTCACCGCCGGCCTGTTCCGGCTGGTGGGGTCGATCATCGTGCGCGGCCCCCAGTTCGGCTGGACGCTCGTGCTGGGCGCCTTCGACCTGCTGCTGGGCGTGCTGGTCCTCGGCAACTGGCCGAACAGCAGCCAGTACGTCATCGGCTGCTTCATCTCCCTCGCGCTGCTGTTCGACGGGCTCGGTCTGATCGCCACCGGCACCGTCGGCCGGCGCATCGTCGGCATGGTCGCCGACCGGACGGCGTAGGGCCGGCGGCCGCGGGCCCCGCGCGTGGCACCGGCACCGTCAGCCTCCACCGCACTCCACCGCAACCCGTATCACCCGATGAGTTCCCGAACGCGGCGCGGGCGGGACAGGAGTGGTCCTTCCTGTGGCCGTGTCATGCGCAGCCGGTCGCAAAGCGCTCGAAACCAGCTGACTTGTGGTCACTGACGGGGTGGGGAGGGACGCGTTACCAACACTCGACGTGTGGTGACAGTCGAGCGCGAGGGTGGCGACCGGACGATGGAAGACCACGGGCGTGGGGACGGCCCGCGCCCAGAGCGCGGCGCGGGGGCACTTCGGCAGGACGGAACGCCCGGTCCGGCTCCCTACGAGGGAGTCTGGCGGTTCACCGCGCCCGCAGTCGACGCCTCGGTCCCGCAGGCCCGGCACGCGGTGCGGGACCTGCTGCGGCGGCAGGGGGTGCCGGCGTCCGACGACCTGGTGCACGGCCTGCTGCTGATCGTCTCCGAGCTGGTCACCAACGCCGTACGGCACGCGGCGCTGCTGTCGCCGATGCTCGCCGTGGAGGTCGCCGTCGGCGCCGAGTGGGTGCGGGTGGCCGTCGAGGACAACCATCCCTACCGCCCCACCGCCCTGGAGGCCGACCACGCCCGCACCGGGGGGCGGGGACTGCTCCTGGTGCGGGAGATCGCCGCGGAGGCGGGCGGGGTGTGCGACGTCGAGCACACGACGAGCGGCGGCAAGGTCATCTGGGTCGCCCTTCCGCTCGGGTACGCCCGGTGACGCCGCCCGCCGGGCAGGACACGGCCGGACTCACCAGCCGGCGGAGGGCCCCGTCAGCTCCCTGATCGCCGGCCGGGCGGCGTCCAGCACGGTGAGGAACCAGGTCGAGAAGGGGTCCCGGGCGTGCCGCTCGGCCAGCTCGGCCGCGGTCACGAACGCCGTGTCCCCGACCTCGTCGGCGTCGGGCCGCAGCGGGGACTGCACCAGACCGACGAAGAGGTGGTTGTACTCCTGCTCCACCAGACCCGACTCGGGGTCCGGGTGGTTGTAGCGGACCGTGCCCGCCTCGGCGAGCAGCGACGGGGAGACCCCCAGCTCCTCGTACGTCCGCCGGGCCGCCGCCGCGAACGGCGCCTCACCGGGATACGGGTGGCCGCAACAGGTGTTCGACCAAACGCCGGGGGAGTGGTACTTGCCCAGCGCCCGCTGCTGCAGCAGCAGCCGGCCGCGCTCGTCGAAGAGGAACACGGAGAAGGCGCGGTGCAGCTGTCCCGGCGGCTGGTGGGCGGCCAGCTTCTCCGCGGTGCCGACCGTCACACCGTTCTCGTCGACCAGTTCCAGCATGATCGTGTCAACGGTGCCGTTCGACGAGCTGTGCGTCGCGGTGGCAGGTGTGATCGGCATACCCATCCTTCGCATCGGTCCTCGAGCCACAAGTCTGCCGTACGAATCCGGCACTCCCGGCACTTCCCGGCAGACCCGCATGTCCCGCGCCGGACGCGGGGCGCGCGGCCGGGGCTCTCAGTGGCACAGGCGGGCCTCGTGCTCCGCATGGCCGCCCGGCTCCAGCTGGAAGGTGCAGTGTTCCACGTCGAAGTGGTCGCCGAGGCAGTGCTGCAGCTCGTGCAGCATCTTCTCGTGGCCGATGGCGTTCAGGACGTCGGAGCTGACCACCACGTGCGCCGACAGCACCGGCAGGCCGGAGGTGATCGTCCACGCGTGCAGGTCGTGCACGTCCTCGACGCCGTCCAGCCCCAGGATGTGGGCCCGTACCTCCGCCATGTCGATGTCCTTCGGGGCCGCCTCCAGCAGGACGTCCAGGGTCTCGCGCAGCAGCCTGACGGTACGCGGCACGATCATCAGACCGATGGCGAGGGAGGCGATCGGGTCGGCGGCCTGCCAGCCGGTGAACAGGATCACGGTCGCGGAGATCAGCACGGCCAGCGAGCCGAGCGTGTCCGCGGCCACCTCGACGAAGGCGCCGCGCACGTTCAGGCTCTCCTTCTGGCCGCGCATCAGCACCAGCAGCGAGACCGAGTTCGCGACCAGGCCGACCGCGCCGAAGACGATCATCAGGCCGCCGGCGGTCCCGGCCGGGGTGAGGAACCGCTGGACCGCCTCGACCAGCACGTATCCGCCGACGCCCAGCAGGAGCAGGCAGTTGCCCAGCGCGGCTAGGATCTCGGCACGCGCGTAGCCGAAGGTGCGGTTCCGGCTCGGCGGCCGGTTCGCGACGTGGATGGCGACCAGCGCCAGGCCGAGGCCCAGGGCGTCGGTCGCCATGTGCGCGGCGTCCGCGACGAGTGCGAGGGAGTCCGCCAGCACGCCGCCGACGATCTCCACCACCATCACGGTGAGGGTGATCGAGAGCGCGATGCGCAGGGGGCCGCGGTGGGCGGCGCCCGCCGTCCTGGTGGCGGTCGCGCCGTGCGCGTGCCCGTGGTCGTGACCGGCGCCCATGCGATGTGACCCTCCTGTGAGTCCTCCGGGACCACAGTGAACTACGGGCGGGACGGGTGCGGCAACGCGGCACTGAACACCGTTGTCATCTGCCGTGACCTGCGGAAACGAACGAGCGTCCCGATGTGTGCGAGCCCCGCAGGTCAGGGCGTGCTCACGGTCGTGCGCCGTGGTGCAGCAGCCAGCCCCGCCAGGCGGAGGAGACCATCTCGGGTACCCCGCGCCGGGCCCGCCACCCCAGCTCCGCCGCCGCCCGCTCCGCCGAGGCGACCGCGCGCGGCGCGTCCCCGGGGCGGCGCGCCTCGACCACCGGGGGCCGCCGGTCACCGGTCACCTCGCCAATGACCGAGATCAGCTCCCGCACCGAGACGCCCTCGCCGCGGCCGATGTTCAGGGTGAGGTCACCGGCCGCGCCGGTGTCGCCCAGGCGCCGCACGGCGGCCAGGTGGGCCTCGGCGAGGTCGGAGACGTGGATGTAGTCGCGGACACAGGTGCCGTCCGGCGTGGGGTAGTCGTCGCCGAAGACGCGGGGTGCCTCGCCGCGGGCGAGGCGGTCGAAGACCATCGGGACGATGTTGAACACGCCGGTGTCGGCGAGCTCGGGGGCGGACGCGCCGGCGACGTTGAAGTACCGCAGGCAGACGGTGGCGATGCCGTGCGCCCGGCCGGCCGCCCGCACCAGCCACTCCCCGGCGAGCTTGGTCTCGCCGTAGGGGTTCACCGGGGCGCAGGGGGTGTCCTCCGTGATGAGGTCCACGTCCGGGTTGCCGTAGACGGCGGCCGACGAGGAGAACACGAAGCGCCCGACGCCGGCTTCGGCCACGGCGTCGAGGAGGGTGGCGAGACCGCCCAGGTTCTCCTGGTAGTACCGGGTCGGCTGCGCGACCGACTCGGCGACCTGCTTGCGTGCGGCCAGATGCACGACGCCGGTCACCTCGTGCTCGGCGAGCACCCGCTTGAGCAGGCCGCCGTCCAGTGACGAGCCCTGGATCAGCGGTACGTCCTCCGGCAGGCGGGCCGCGCGCCCGGCCGACAGGTCGTCGAGCACGACGGCGCGCTCGCCGGCCTCGGCCATGACGTGCGCCACATGCGCCCCGATGTATCCGGCTCCGCCAGTGATCAGCCATGTCATGCCCGCCACCCTATGCCGCGGGTGCGGGCTCGGCGGTCATCGCGTCGTGCGGGCGGGTGGGGCGCGGGGTCGCGGCGTGCCTTTGCGCACCACGCGTGCGCCGCGCGCGACGCCTCGGGGCGGGTCGGGTGCGCGCCGCGCACGCCGCCTTTCTGGCGCCCCGCGTGCGCCGGGCGCCCCGCGTGCGCCGGGCGGCCCGCGCTCCGGGCGCCGTGCGCTCCGGGCGGCCCGCGCGTTCGGAGGCAGCTGATGCCACTCCCAGCGCGGGCCGCCCGCCCGAGGCCCCGGCGCGCCGGCCGGCCGGGCGGTCGTTGCCTGCGGGGCGCGCGGCGTGATGGCGGCGGGTCGGGTGGGTTGCGTGGTCCGGTGCTGCCGGGGTGCCGTCCGCGCCCACCCGTGCCGCCCCAGCGGCACGACTGC